>NZ_JBHUSC010000057.1:0-41161 GCF_042673805.1 Streptomyces sp. NPDC057010
CCTCAAACGCCGGCGGGGCTGGATTTCGGCCGGCGTCAGCCTGCACCTTTGCGCCCGGCGTACTGGATTGCCCGGAGGTACCGCAGCCAGGTGCGGACGGGGGCAAATCCAGCCTCGCCGGCGTTTGAGGCGCGGGGTCCGGGGCGGACGGGTGGGTCGCAGGACCGGGTACCCCGGCGGGAGCCAGGCGGTGGCGGAGCGGCGCGGCCAGGCGGCGGGCGTCGCGGACCGACAGGGGGAGCGGGGACCACCCCGCAAGGCGGCCCAGGGAGACCACCGGCGGGTGGACCGGCGAGACCGCCATGACCTCGGACGGGGTGCCGAGGACGGGGGCCGCGCCCGGGGCGGGCAGGAGCAGCACCCGGTCCGCGTACTGGACCACCCGCTCCAGCCGGTGCTCCGCCATCAGGACCGTCGTCCCCAGGTCGTGCACCAGCCGCTGCACCACGGCCAGCACCTCCTCCGCCGCCCCCGGATCCAGCGCCGAGGTCGGCTCGTCCAGGACCAGGACCCGCGGATGCGTCGTCAGGACCGAGCCGATCGCGACCCGCTGCTGCTGCCCCCCGGAGAGGGTGGCGATCGGCCGGTCGCGCAGTTCGTTCAGGCCGAGGAGGTCCAGGGTCTCCTCCACCCGGCGCCGCATCACCGCGGGTGCCAGGCCCAGGGACTCCATCCCGTACGCCAGCTCGTCCTCCACCACGTCCGTCACGAAGTGCGCGAGCGGATCCTGGCCGACCGTCCCCACCACGTCCGCCAGCTCCCGCGGCATGTGCGTGCGGGTGTCACGGCCCGCCACCGTCACCCGACCCCGCAGCGTGCCCCCGGTGAAATGCGGTACGAGCCCGGACACCGCCCCCAGCAGCGTGGACTTGCCGACGCCCGACGGGCCGACCAGCAGCGTCAGCTCGCCCTCCGGGATCACCAGGTCGACGCCCTGGAGCGAGGGACCGGCCGCGCCGTCGTACCTGACGGAGACCTGCTCGAAGCGGATCACGGGGATGCCTCCTTGGGCGGTACGGGTGCCACGAAGGCGGGCAGCAGGCCGATCAGGACCGCGGCCGCCGGCCACAGCGGCAGCGCGGGCGCGACGAGCGGGACCACCCCCGGCCGCAGGCCCTCGGGATCGGCGGAGCCCGCGTACATGAGGAGCGCGGCGACGGCCGCACCCGAGCCGGCGACCAGCCAGGCGCGCACGCCCCACCGGTCGGGCCGGTACCGGGTCCGCACCGACCGGCGCCCGCCCAGCCGCAGCCCGGCCAGCGCCGCCGCCAGGCCGATGCCGAGCACGGGGAGCCCGTAGGCGGCGCCCTCCGCGGCGAGCAGCCCGTACGTGCCCGCACACATGCCGAGCAGGCCGCCGAGGGTGAGGACGTTGGTCGTGTGCCGGACGGCGGGCGGGACCTGCGCCGTACGCCCGTAGCCGCGCGCGTCCATCGACGCGGCCGTCGCGACCGAACGCTCCAGGGCCCCCTCCAGCACCGGCAGGCCGATCTGGAGGATGGCCTTCACCCCGCCCGTGGGGCGGCCGCGCAGCCGGCGCGCGGTCCGCAGCCGGGCGACGTCCGCGACCATGTTCGGCGCGAAGGTCATGGCCACGACCACGGCGACCCCGGCCTCGTACAGGGCGGCCGGGAGGGACTTCAGCAGCCGCGCCGGATTGGCCAGGGCGTTCGCGGCGCCCACGCAGACGAGGAGGGCGGCCAGCTTCGCGCCGTCGTAGAAGGCGAACACCAGCTGCTCGGCGGTGACCTTCCCGCCGAAGCGGATGCCCTGCGCCCAGGCGGGGAGCGGGCCCTCCGGGAGGGTGAAGAGCAGGTGCGTGCCGGGGATGGGGGAGCCGAGCAGCATGGAGAAGAGGAGGCGCAGGCCGATGACGAAGAGGCCGAGCTTGAGGAAGGCCCCGTAGGAGCGCGCCCAGGGGGCGGAGCTGCGGCGGGCCGCGACCACGTAGCCGGCGACGCCGACGATCAGGCCGAGGAGCAGCGGGTTGGTGGTCCGGGAGGCGGCGGTGGCGAGACCGAGGGCCCACAGCCACCAGGCTCCCGCGTGCAGGGACGTCGCGCGGCGGGCCTCGGGAGCCTTCCATTTTTTGTACGTAGGCCCCTGCGAGGGGTCGTGCGCCGCGGGGCGGCTCCGCCGGGGCGGGGTCCCGTCGCCGGGTGCGGCTCCGGTGGGGGTACGGCCGGCCTGCGGCCGGCCGGCATACCCACCCGCACCACCCGTGCGGGTCGTGGGTCGACCGCGGGTGGCCGGCCCCGGCCGGGTGCCGCCTGGTGGCTGCGTCATCGGGAGCGGCGGCGGCGGGACTGCCAGACGGCGGCCGCGGCGAGGGCGGCCACCGCCGCGAGGCCCGCGAGCAGCCCGGCGGACGGGCCGCCGCCGGTGTCGCCGTCCGCCGAGGGGACGGCGGACGGGGCCGGGGCGTCGGCCATCGGCTCGCCGCAGCCCTGCTCCGGGTAGCCCGAGATCGCGCACAGCAGGGCCGCGCCGTTGTAGCGCAGCGGCTTCGCGACCGACGCCAGGGCCTCGGCCGCCGTGGCCTCCGGGGCCACCTGCGCACAGGCCGTGCGCGGCTCCGCCTGCGGCGGGGCGTCGCCCGCCGGGGCGTCCGCCGGGACGCCGAAGTCGACGACGACCGCCACCCGCTTGCGGCCCTCCACCGGCGCGGTGGCCCCGCACACGGCTCCGAAGTCGGCCGCGGCCCGCGGCTGCGCCGCCTGGTCCCCGGCGTCCTTGCTCACGGCGAAGCGGAACCCCTGCACGGAGCCGTCCGCCGGGCGGGCCGTCGACGGCCCCGCGGTGGCGTACGCCCACGTTCCGCCGGCGCCGTCCCAGAACGACCAGTAGCGGTAGCTCGACGCCAGCGCCGGCGCGGCGGCCAGCAGGGTCAGCACGAGGCCGAGGGCCAGGGCGAGGGCCGGTACGGGAACGCGGCGCATCAGAGCCGGTTCTTCTTCCGGCGGCCGCTCAGCAGGATGCCGATGCCGACACCGGCCGCGGCGCCCGCGCCGATCATCCACCACACGTTCTGGTTGCCGGAGCCCTCGCCCTTCTCGCTCTTCACCTCGGTCGCGCTCGTGTCCGCGCCCTGCGGGGCGGGGCCGGTCGCGTTCAGCTCCGAGACCAGGTCGGCGCCGCCGAAGGACTTCGGGTCGGTGCCCGTCGCGTGCGCGGCCAGGATCAGCGTGCCGAGGGCCGCCGGGCTGCCCTTCGCCCACGGCGCCGAGTTGCCCTTGAGCCACTCCAGCGCGCCCGCCGCCGACTGCTTGTGTCCGGCCGCGGCCAGGGCGATCACCGCCTCGGCGGTGTTGCCGGTGTCCGGGGTCGGCTGGTCTGCGCCCGGGGTGACGGCCGTGAGGTGGCCGTCCTTCTTCAGGGCCTCGGCCAGGTAGCCGGCCCCGCCCTGGGCGGCGGCCGCAGGGTCGGCGGGGTCCGCCGCCGGGCAGGTCAGCGCCGCGGCGGGGGTGTCCGTACCGGTCGGGACGACGGCCGCGCCCTTGCCGAGGCCGGCCAGCACCGCCGCGGCCGTCGCGTGGGCGTTGGCGGGCAGCTTGCCGTCGGCCGGCTGGTACGCGAAGGCGCCCCGGTCGGCGGCCGGCTCGGCGGTGCAGCCGAGCTGGAAGGGGAGCAGGCCCTCGTACGCCGACTTGCCGGTCTTCGACTTGACCTCGGCCGGCTTCTCGCCGGCCGCCACCAGGGCGCTGATCACGATGCCGGTCGAGATGGCGTCCGTACCGGTGTCCATGGCGCCGCCGGGGCTGTTGCTCCAGCCGCCGTCCGCGTTCTGTACGGACTTCAGCCAGCCGACGGCCTTCTTCACCGTCTCGTCGTGGCCGCCGACCGCGGCCAGCGCCTGTACGGCGGCCGCGGTGGCGTTGGAGTCGATGAACGTCGAGGCGTCGCAGGCCTTGGCGGTGTCGGCGCGGAAGGAGGGGAAGGCGCCGTTCGCGCACTGCTGGCCGGTCAGCCAGTCCACGGCCTGCGCGGCGGGCTTGATGCCGACGGTGTCCTGGGCGAGCAGCGCGAAGGACTGCCGCCACACGCCGTCGTACGTCGGGTCGTTCTTGCCGTAGAGCCCGGAGGGGATCACGGGCGGCGCGGAGGGGGAGGCGGGCGGCGCGGTGTCGGCGAGGGCTGCGGGGGCCGCGCCCACGCACAGCACGGCGGAGGCGGCGAGCGCGGCGGCGCTGCGGCGGACGATCATGGGGGCGGGTGCCTCTCCTGCTGGGGAGCGGGAGGCAGGCACGCACAGGCACCGGGCTCCGGCTCCGTTTACCTCGACGGTGCCGGCCGCCGGGGGCCCCGGCGACGCGAGCCGCGCACTGACGGTACGGGGCATTCCGGCTCCCCGCCCGGGCGGCGCCGGTGTGGCGCCGGGGGTGGGTCACGGTTGCGGGTCAGCGCCGGAATTGCACCGGCTTCCCCCCGTACGAAAGTGTGGACGACGGCCTCACTCTACCGGCCCGTAGCCCGCGTGCCCGGTGGCGCCGGGCGGCAGCGCCCCTTACCGGCGGGCCCGGCGGGGCCCGGCGGCGCGGCTCACAGGGCCCGGTACGTCACCGGGTCGCTGCCCGGGACGGCCTCCGCGCGGCCCTGCTTCACCAGCCGCCGCAGGTGGGCCTCGGCCTCCGAGACGGCGATGTTGCGGGAGCCGTACGGGATCTGCTCCCAGGGCCGGTTCCATTCCATCCGCTCCGCCAGCCCCCACGGGGTGAGCGGCTCGGCCAGCAGCGCCCACAGGCCGGTGAGCCGCTCCTCGTGGTGGTCCAGCAGCTCCCGTACGCGGGCGGGCGCGTCGGTGAAGGCGTGCTGGTGGGCGGGGAGCACCTCGGCGGGGCGGAGGCGGCCGATGCGTTCGAGGGAGTCGAGGTAGTCCCCGAGCGGGTCGGTGACGCGGGTGTCCTCCGGGTTCTCGTAGAGGCCGATGTGGGGGGAGATCCCGGGCAGGAGGTGGTCGCCGGAGAAGAGGCGGCCGTTGCCGGGGAGGTTCGCCGGGTGCTCCTCCTCCAGGTGCAGGCAGACGTGGCCGGGGGTGTGGCCCGGGGTCCAGATCGCGCGGAGCCGGCGCCCGGCGAGGGGCAGCAGCTCGGCGGGGACGATCTCCCGGTCGGGCACGGCGGCCCGCAGCCCGGGCAGGGTGCGCATGCGGCCGCTCGCGCGGGCGGCGCGCAGCGGGGCGATGTGCTCCTCGGGGGCTCCGGCGGCGGCGAGCTTCTCGCTCATGTAGTCGAACCAGACGCCGGGCTCGGCGCCCCGGGTCCGTACGACGACCTCCGTGTCGGCGGCGTGCATCGCGATCCAGGCGCCGGAGGCCTCGCGGACCTTGCCGGACAGGCCGTGGTGGTCGGGGTGGTGGTGGGTGATGACGACGCCGTGGACGTCGGCGACGGCGGTGCCGAGCGCGGCGAGGCCGGCGACGAGGGTGTCCCACGAGGCGGGGTCGTCCCAGCCGGTGTCGACGAGGACCGGGCCGCGGTCGGTGTCGAGGACGTGGACCAGGGTGTGGCCGAGCGGATTGTCGGGGATGGGGACTTTGACCGCCCACACCCCGCCGCCGTGGTCGGTCACGTGCGGGGCGTCCTGCGGGGCGTCCTGCGGAGTGGTTCGCGGGATGTCCTGTGACCTGTCCTCTGGCATGAGGTCCCCCTGTCTGGCTCCTGGAACGAGAACTTGTTCCACTTGAACTGGTAGCCCAAGTCGACCATCTTCAAGGGCTCCTGACTAGTCGTTGGATCTTCCCGGCTGTTCCGTCCTGGCCGTGGACTCCTCCAACTAGAACTGGTATCAGTTCTGGAACGCCAAGCCGCAGGAGGCATCAGCCATGACCGAGCTCGTGGAACACGGACAACTGTTCATCGGCGGGGAATGGACGGATCCGCAGGGCACCGACACGATCCAGGTCGTCTCCCCCCACACCGAGCAGGTCATCGGCTCCGTGCCGCACGCCTCCAAGGCGGACGTCGACCGGGCGGTCGAGGCCGCGCGCAAGGCCTTCGACGAGGGCCCCTGGCCCCGGATGTCCCTCGACGAGCGGATCGCCGTCGTCACCCGCATCAAGGACGCCATAGCCGTCCGGCACGAGGAGATCGCCCGCTCGATCAGCTCCCAGAACGGATCGCCGTACTCCTGGAGCGTCCTCGCCCAGGCGCTCGGCCCGATGATGGTCTACGACGCCGCGATCACCGTCGCGCGCGCCTACCCGTACGAGGAGTACCGCCAGGGCGTGCTCGGCCCGATCCTGGTGCGCCGCGAGCCGGTCGGCGTCGTCGCGGCCGTCATCCCGTGGAACGTCCCGCAGTTCGTGGCGGCCGCCAAGCTGGCCCCGGCGCTGCTCAGCGGCTCGGCGGTCATCCTCAAGCCGTCCCCCGAGTCCCCGCTGGACTCCTTCATCCTCGCCGACATCGCCCGCGAGGCCGGGGTGCCGGAGGGCGTGCTGTCGATCCTGCCCGCCGACCGGGAGGTCAGCGAGTACCTGGTCGGTCACCCGGGCGTCGACAAGGTCGCCTTCACCGGCTCGGTCGCGGCCGGCAAGCGGGTGATGGAGGTCGCCGCCCGCAACCTCACCCGCGTCACCCTCGAACTCGGCGGCAAGTCCGCCGCCGTCATCCTCCCGGACGCCGACCTGGAGACCACCATCGCCGGGATCGTCCCGGCCG
The DNA here is from genome assembly GCF_042673805.1 of Streptomyces sp. NPDC057010. Classification (NCBI taxonomy): domain Bacteria; kingdom Bacillati; phylum Actinomycetota; class Actinomycetes; order Kitasatosporales; family Streptomycetaceae; genus Streptomyces; species Streptomyces sp. NPDC057010. The sequence goes on from NZ_JBHUSC010000057.1 coordinate 6,657, forward strand.
CCTGGATGAACAACGGCCAGGCGTGCGTGGCCCAGACCCGCGTCCTCGCCCCGCGCGGCCGCTACGACGAGATCGCCGACGCCCTCGCGGCGGCCGCCGGCGCGCTCGTCGTCGGCGACCCCCTCGACCCGGCGACCCAGCTCGGCCCCCTCGTGGCCCGGCGCCAGCAGCAGCGCTCCCTCGACTACATCCGCATCGGCCAGGAGGAGGGCGCGAAGGTCCTGGCGGGCGGCGGCCGTCCGGCGGGCCTGGAGCGGGGCTGGTACGTGGAGCCCACCCTCTTCGGCGACGTGGACAACTCCATGCGGATCGCCCGCGAGGAGATCTTCGGCCCGGTCGTCTGCCTGATCCCGTACGGGGACGAGGAGGAGGCGGCCCGGATCGCGAACGACTCCGACTTCGGCCTGAGCGGCAGCGTCTGGACCGGCGACGTGGACCACGGCATCGACTTCGGCCGCCGTATCCGGACGGGCACCTTCAACGTGAACACCTTCAGCCTGGACATGCTCGGCCCGTTCGGCGGCTACAAGAACAGCGGTGTGGGGCGGGAGTTCGGCCCCGAGGGCCTGTCGGAGTACCTGGAGCACAAGATGATCCACCTGCCGGCCGGCTACGAGGCGGGTGCCTGATGGGAGACCGCTGGCAGGTCGAGGTGGACCGGGGCGTCTGCATCGGCTCGGGCATGTGCGTGAACCACGCCCCGGACGGCTTCAGCCTCGACTCCGCACGCCAGTCCCATCCCCGCACCCCGGAAACGGACGCGAACGAGCCGATCCTGACGGCGGCGGAAGGCTGCCCGGTCGAGGCCATCATGATCACGCTGGCGGCGACGGGCGAACCGGTCTTCCCGCCGGAGGAGTAGCCGGATCCGGCCCCGGAACTCGTGTTCCGGGGCCGGATCCGCCCGTTCGGGCCCCGATTGACATTCCCCGGGGGCGGCCGTTGACTGAAAAGAGCGATACGAAGGCACTTGCTCAGAAAGGTCGCGGCCATGCACTGCTGCCGCCGTCCGAAGCCGGTTGCCCGGCCGCTCCTCGCGGCGTTCGCCCTCTCACAAGTCCTCGTGGTCGGCGGGCTGGTCGCCCAGCCCGCGGCGGCGGTCGCTCCGAGCGCCGCCGGCGAGGGCCGGGCCGCGGGCGCCGCACACCAGCCGCTTCCGCCCCCGCCGTCACCGCGCCCGCCGTCTCCGCGCCCGCCGTCACCGCCGGCGCCGGTCGCCCCGGGGGACGAAGCCAAGCGTGCCGAGGCCAACTGCTCCGCCAGGGCCCCCGGGACGGCGACGCCGGAGGACCGGCAGCGGTTCATGTCCGCCTGCATGCAGGAGTACGGCTACCCCTGGACCCCTCCCCAGGTCCAACCGACTCCGACCGAGCGGCCCCAGCCGGTCGAGCCGAACCCGCCGGCCGACCAGCCTCCGCAAGTCGAGCCGCCCGACCGGCCGACCCCTCAGGTCGACCCGAACGAAAGCGGGCGCGCCGAGGCGGAGGCCAACTGCGCCGCCAGGGTTCCCGGGACGGCGACGCCGGAGGAGCGGCAGCGGATCATCTCCGTCTGCTTGCAGGAAGCCGGCTACCCCTGACCCCTGATCCCCGCCCCCACCGACCGGTTCAGGACTTTTCCGGGGACGTCAGGGTGATCAGGCGGCAGACCGTTTCGATGTCGATCTTGACCTGGGCGATCGAGGCGCGGCCCGAGAGCCAGGTGATCAGGGCCGAGTGCCAGGTGTGTTCGATGACCCGGACCGCCGAGAGCTGTTCCGCCGTCGGCGGGGCCTCCAGGCCCATCGCGTCCAGGATGATCGCCGTGGTCAGCCGCGAGACCGTGTCCACCTCCGGGCTCACGCTGCGGTCCGCGAACGTCAGGGCACGGACCATCGCGTCCGCCAGGTGCGGTTCCCGCTGCAGGGCCCGGAAGGCCCGCATCAGGGTCTCCGCCACCCGCGCCGCCGGATCGTCGCCCGCCGGCGGGCGTTTGCGCAGCGTGGTGTGCATGTGCTGGAGCTGGTCCTGCATCGTGGCCACCAGTAGGTGCACCTTGGACGGGAAGTACCGGTAGAGGGTGCCGAGGGCCACGCTGGAGGACTCCGCGACCTCCCGCATCTGGACCGCGTCGAAGCCGCCCCGGCTGGCCAGCTGGGCGCTGGCGTGCAGGATCCGGCGGCGGCGCGCCTCCTGGCGTTCCGTCAGGGGAGGGGACGCCGGTGTGGTGACCGTGCTGACGGCTTTCGCTTCCGCTGTCATGTGTCCCGTTCCATGGCGTTCCGTGTCGTTGCAGGGGCATGCGGGGTGCTGATTCCGGGCTGGTCCGGGGGTCAGCATCGCAGGCGCCGCAGCCGTGGCGCGAATCACCTGCTCCGCCTCTTACGGTGTGGTTTCCGGCCGGTAGATTCAATGCTCTTCGACGGATCAAGTCTGAAACTTGTTCTACATTATCCGAGCGGTTACGCTCCGGCGAAAGTGCAGGGAGATGGGGGCCGAGAGTGACCGCTGAGGCCATGGTGAAGAGCCCTTTCGCGGGTTCCGCCACCGACGGCGACCGCCCGCTGCGTATCGCACTCCTCACCTATAAGGGGAACCCGTTCTGCGGCGGCCAGGGCGTCTACGTCCGCCACCTCTCGCGCGAGCTCGTACGACTCGGGCACTCCGTCGAGGTCATCGGCGCACAGCCCTACCCGGTCCTCGACACGGGAGCCACGCTCACCGAGCTCCCGAGCCTCGACCTCTACCGGCAGCCCGACCCCTTCCGCACCCCCAAGCGCGACGAGTACCGGGACTGGATCGACGCCCTTGAGGTCGCCACCATGTGGACCGGCGGATTCCCCGAGCCGCTGACCTTCTCGCTGCGCGCCCGCCGCCATCTCGCCGCCCGCGCCGGTGACTTCGACGTCATCCACGACAACCAGACCCTCGGATACGGGCTGCTGGCGGACCTCGGCGCACCCCTGGTGACGACGATCCACCACCCCATCACCGTCGACCGCAAACTCGACCTCGCCGCCGCGAAGGACCGCAAGAAGCGCGCCTCCGTGCGCCGCTGGTACGCCTTCACGCGCATGCAGGGCCGCGTCGCCCGCCGGCTCCCCTCCGTCCTCACCGTCTCCGGTTCCTCCAAGCAGGAGATCGCCGAGCACCTGGGCGTGGAGTCCGGCCGCATCCACGTCGTCCACATCGGCGCCGACACCGACCTGTGGTCGCCCGACGCCTCCGTCGCCGAGGTCCCGGGCCGCATCGTCACCACCTCCAGCGCCGACGTCCCGCTCAAGGGCCTCGTGCACCTCATCGAGGGCCTCGCCAAGCTGCGCACCGAACAGCCCGAGGCTCACCTCGTCGTCGTCGGCAAGCGCGCCGAGGAGGGGCCGGTCGCCCGCGCCATCGCCTCGTACGGGCTCCAGGACGCCGTCCGCTTCGTCAAGGGCATCACCGACGCCGAACTCGTCGACCTCGTGCGCAGCGCGCAGGTCGCCTGCGTGCCCTCCCTCTACGAGGGCTTCTCGCTGCCCGCCGCCGAGGCCATGGCCACCGGCACCCCGCTCGTCGCCACCACCGGCGGCGCGATCCCCGAGGTCTCCGGACCCGACGGCGAGACCTGCCTCGCGGTGCCCCCCGGCGACGCGGGCGCCCTGGCCGCGGCCCTGGGCCGGATGCTGGGCGACCCCGAACTGCGGGCCCGCCTCGGCGCGGCCGGCCGCGAACGGGTCCTGACCCGCTTCACCTGGGCCAAGGCCGCCGAGGCCACGGCCGCGCACTACCGCGCCGCCATCGCGCAGGCGCAGGCGGCCGCGTCGCCCCGCCGCGCCCGGTGACCTCCCCTTACCTACGCCAGCTCATGTGCAACCCCGAACACCCCCGCGACAGCGAAGGCAGGACCCCGTGCTGACCGTCGATTTCTCCCGGTTCCCGCTCGCCGCAGGCGACCGCGTGCTCGATCTGGGCTGCGGCGCAGGCCGGCACGCCTTCGAGTGCTACCGGAGAGGCGCCCAGGTGGTCGCCGTCGACCGCAACGGCGAGGAGATCCGCGAGGTCGCCAAGTGGTTCGCCGCCATGAAGGAGGCCGGCGAGGCCCCGGCCGGCGCGACGGCCACCGCCATGGAGGGCGACGCGCTCGCGCTGCCCTTCCCCGACGAGTCCTTCGACGTCGTCATCATCTCCGAGGTGATGGAGCACATCCCCGACGACAAGGGCGTGCTCGCCGAGATGGTGCGCGTGCTCAAGCCCGGCGGGCGCATCGCCATCACCGTCCCGCGCTACGGCCCCGAGAAGATCTGCTGGGCGCTCTCCGACGCCTACCACGAGGTCGAGGGCGGCCACATCCGCATCTACAAGGCGGACGAGCTGCTCGGCAAGATGGAGGCCGCGGGCCTCAAGCCGTACGGGACGCACCACGCGCACGGGCTGCACTCCCCGTACTGGTGGCTCAAGTGCGCCTTCGGCGTCGACAACGACAAGGCACTGCCCGTCAAGGCGTACCACAAGCTGCTGGTCTGGGACATCATGAAGAAGCCGCTGGTCACGCGGCTCGCGGAGCAGGCCCTCAACCCGGTGATCGGCAAGAGCTTCGTGGCGTACGCGACGAAGCCGCACCTGCCCGTCGGCGCGGCCGGTCCCGCGGACTCGGCCCAGTGAGCTCGCCGGAGCGCACCGCACCCGAACACCTCGTCCTGAACGGGGTGCTGACCGCCGAGCAGGCCGCCGAGACGGTCGCCGGGATCCTCGCCGCGCAGCGGGCGGACGGGGCCATACCGTGGTTCCGCGGCCACCACCTGGACCCGTGGGACCACACCGAGGCCGCGATGGCGCTGGACGCGGCCGGGGAGCACGCGGCCGCCGAGAAGGCGTACGAGTGGCTCGCGGCCCACCAGAACCACGACGGCTCCTGGTACGCGGCCTACGCCGACCGGGCGGACGGCGTGGACACCGCCGAGCCGCAGGACGCGGGACGGGAGTCCAACTTCGTCGCGTACGTGGCGGTCGGGGTCTGGCACCACTACCTGGCGACCGGCGACGACACCTTCCTGGACCGCATGTGGCCGGTGGTGTACGCGGCGGTGGAGTTCGTCCTCGGCCTGCAGCAGCCGGGCGGGGAGATCGGCTGGAAGCGGGAGGCCGACGGCTCGCCCGTCACCGACGCGCTGCTGACGGGATCGTCCTCGATCCACCAGGCGCTGCGGTGCGCGCTGGCCATCGCCGAGCACCGGGAGGAGCCGCAGCCCGGCTGGGAGCTGGCGGCGGGGGCGCTGCGGCACGCGATACGGCGGCACCCGGAGCGGTTCCTGGACAAGTCCCGGTACTCGATGGACTGGTACTACCCGGTCCTGGGCGGGGCGCTGGCCGGAGCCGAGGCGAAGGCGCGGATCGAGGAGCGGTGGCAGGAGTTCGTGGTCCCGGAGCTGGGGGTGCGGTGCGTCCTGCCGAACCCCTGGGTGACGGGCGGGGAGTCCTGCGAGCTGGCGCTCGCGCTGTGGGCCATGGGGGAGTCGGACCGGGCGCTGGAGATCCTGCGGTCGATCACGCACCTGCGGGCCGAGAACGGGATGTACTGGACCGGGTACGTGTTCCAGGACGGCGCGGTGTGGCCCGTGGAGCAGACGACGTGGACGGCGGGGTCGCTGCTGCTCGCCGTTGCCGCGCTGGGCGGGGACGAGGCGACCGCCGAGGTGTTCGGCGGGGGCTCGCTGCCGGCCGGCCTGGAGCCCGACTGCTGCGGGTGAGCGGGGAGCGGGAGCGGGTGCCGGCGCCGGCACCCGCTCAGCGACGGTAGAGCCAGCCGGCGACGGCGTGCCCGATGAGGACGTAGGCGACGGCCGCGATGCCGTAGCCGATCACGACCTGGACCCATTCACGGCTGAAGGTGAACAGGTCGTAGGACCAGCCGGCGAGCCAGGTGGCGGCGTCGTGGATGAAGTCGACCAGGCCGTTGCCCTGGTTGGCGTCCAGGAGGTAGAGCAGGATCCACAGGCCGATCACGAAGGCGAACACGTCCGCCACCAGTGCGACGGCCCGGCCTGCCTGACTGCTCCCGCGGGGGCGTACTCGACTGTGAGTTCTCATACAGCGCGTGTTGCCGCCCGGACGCGGCGTAAACCCGGCGCGGTAAACCCGGCGCGGTGAACCCGAACGGGTCGCCCCGGTGGTGCGGGCCGGGGGCGGGGGGGAGGCTGCGGGGGACACCTCAGTCCCCGGAGGCAATCGTGGCCGTACCCCCCACCGTCCGAATCCGTCGCGCCCTCACGGCGCTGGTCCTGTCCACCGCGCTGGTCGCCGGTGCCACCGCATGCGGCAGCAGCGGCGGTGGCGCGGGGCGGCAGGAAGAGGTGACGTCGGCCGCCGTCGCGGATCTGGCGGCCCTCGCCGCCGCCGAGCCGGCCGCCGACGAGGCGGATGAGCTGGCGGCCGCGGAGCCGTCGCCCAGCACGTCGGCCGAGCGGCAGAAGTTCGCCAAGACGCGCTTCGTCGCCAACGCCGGGCTCGCGGCCGGGGCCACGTACCAGTGGATCGTCAAGCCGTTCCGCGACGGCAAGTTCAAGAAGGGCGCGAAGGGCCGTACGTTCGCGCTGATCAAGGCCGGCCTCGCCGGCGCCTTCGCCTACAACCGGCTGAAGGCGGCTGCCGACAACGCCAAGGGCGACCCGCTCCTGTCGAAGGCGATGGGCCCGCTGACCGCGGGCATCGAGTCCCTCAAGGGGCTCGGCAGCAAGCTCCGCAAGGGCGAGGCGGGCGATGCCGACATCGATTCCTTCAAGAACGTCATCGACGGGGTCAAGAGCGCCGGCAAGAGCGCGGGCGCCGAGGTGACGGACCAGGTGCCGAGCCTGTCGCAGCTCGGCGGATAGCGGGAGCGCCACTCCCGCCGGCACCGGCCGGGGCCCGTCCGACGGACCCCGGCCGGCGCCGTGGCACTACGGGTTGGGCGTGATGAGGGTGGAGGTGGTGTCCGTGTCGTTCCCCTTGCGCGGGTCCTTGTCGTCGCCGAACACGGTGGCGGTGTTCCTCACGGTGGTGGGCTCCGCGACGTCGGCCGCGGTGCCGGTCACCTCGATCTCGACGCTGTCGCCCTTCGCCAGCGGGCCACCCGTGCAGGAGAGGAGGCCGTCGGTGATCTCGCAGCCTTCGGTGGACGTGGTGGGCGACACGAGCTCCGCGGGGAGCTGGTCGGTCAGCGTCCAGCCGGAGGAGTCACCCGTGCCGTCGTCCTTCCCCTTGTCCTTGTCCTTGCCCTTCCCGTGGTCCTTGCCCTTGCCCGGGTGCTTGCCCGGGTGCTTGCCGGGGTGCTTGTCCTTGTCCTCGTCCCCGCTCACGTTCGTGACGGTGATGCGGTAGGTGATCTCGCTGCCGGACGTGACTTCCCTGGGGCCCGTCTTGTCCACCGCCAGGTCGGCCTTGGAGTCGAGGAAGCAGGAGGTGGCGTCCAGGTTCACCAGCTCCTGCTGGGGGTCCTGGTCCTGCGTCGACAGGATGGTGAACTCGGGGTCGGCGGAGGTCGCGTTCTTCACGTGCACCCGGAAGAGCTCTCCGTTGACGTTGCGGAAGAGTCCGAGATCGCCGTTGCCGTAGACGAAGACGCCGCCGAAGTCGGAACCGCCCGGAAGGACCCCGGGGAAGAGGTCCAGGGTTCCGTCGGAGATACGGATGCGCGCGATGGCACCGTCCTGGGTCGAGCCCCACAGGAACCCGTCGCGGAACGCGAAGTCGAAGATGTCGAGGGTCGGGTCGTCCAGCCCCGGGACCTCGATGAAGCCCGTGACCTTGCGGGTCTTGACGTCGACGATGAAGATCCTGTCCGTGTCGTCGGCCAGGATGTAGTAGTGGCCCTTGTCGTCGAACGCGCCCGAGATGTAGAGGGCGGCGGGGAAATCGACACCGGGGCTGGCGGTAAGGGCACCGAGGTCGGTGGCGTCGCCATTACGGTTGAAGCGGAGCAGGTGGTTTTCGGTGTTCGTGTCCCCGAACGTGGTCCCGTAGAGGAAGCGGTCGCGCGGGTTCACGCCGATGGCGTTGTAGAGGGACTCCGGCGGGGTGCCCAGCGGCGTGAACCGGTACGTTCCGGGCCCTCTGTCGGCGGTGTAGAGCTGGTCGGCTCCCGGTACGTCACCGAACGAGGCGTAGACCTTTCCGTCGCACTCGACACCGTTCTTCCCGTGGGACGGGTTCTGCGCGACAGCCGCTCCGGGGGCCGGGGCGGCGCCGGCCGGTGACGCCGGCAGGCCGGCGGCGATTCCTGCGACGATTCCCACCGCACTCAGTGCCGAGAGGGCGCGCAGCCGCCGCTTTCCGTGCTTCGGCCCGTTGGTTCCTCGAATCACGAACATGCACCTTTCACGCAAGGCGGATGTGACGGACAAGGATCAGCACAAGGAATGTGGGGTCGAATATCGCGGCTCGGGCTTTGAGTAGGGAGTTCGCTCCAATGCACCAGAGAAATGCCGGGGTGTTTTTCCGATCATCGGAACGTTCATGACCTGTTTGAATGGGTCCGGTGAACGTGATCGAGATCGTGGTGGTCGTCCTCGGCGCCGCGGGAGCCGGATGGCTGCTGCGGCGCAAGCACCTCGCGCGGGTGGCCGCCGGTCCCGCGGCCGGGATCCCCGGCATGGCGCGGAGACCGGCGGGCAAGGGCCGTTGGCGGCCCGGGCGGCTGTACGCGGACCAGGGCGAGGGCGCGGCCCGCTGGGTCCCGGCGCGGGGCGAGCCCTTGCCGCTGCCCGGCGGCCGCGCCACCGACGTGCGGGCCCCGTCCGTGAAGGAGGGGATGTCCATCAACCCCGGGTCGCGGATCGTGACCTGCGCCTACGAGGGCGGCGGGAGCGTCGAGATCGCCGTCATGCCGCTGGACCTGCGGGAGCTGCTGGAGGCCCTGCCGCAGGCCGATGCCGGATCCGGTTGCGGTTCCGGTTCCGCCTAGGTGTTGAGCTCCGCCAGTACGCGCAGGGTGTGCGGGTCCGGGGCCGTGACCAGCAGGTCGGTGACCGGGCCCTTGCGCCACAGTTCCAGGCGTTCCGCGATCCGCTCCCGCGGCCCGATCAGCGAGATCTCGTCGGCGAACGCGTCCGGGACGGCCAGGACCGCCTCCTCCTTGCGTCCTGCGAGGAACAGCTCCTGGATGCGGCGGGCCTCCTCCTCGTAGCCCATGCGCGCCATGAGGTCGGCGTGGAAGTTGCGCGCCGCGTGCCCCATGCCGCCGATGTAGAAGCCGAGCATCGCCTTGACGGGGAGGAGTCCTTCCGCGACGTCGTCGCAGACCCTGGCCCGGGCCATCGGGGCGATCATGAACCCCTCGGGGAGCTCGGCCAGCGAGGCCTGGTAGACGTCCGTGCGGGTCGGCGACCAGTAGAGGGGGAGCCAGCCGTCCGCGATCCGCGTCGTCTGTGCGATGTTCTTCGGGCCCTCCGCGCCGAGCAGGACCGGCAGGTCGGCCCGGAGCGGGTGGGTGATGGGCTTGAGCGGCTTGCCGATACCGGTGCCGTCCTCGCCGCGGTACGGGTGCTGCTGGAAGCGGCCGTCCAGGGCGACCGGGCCCTCCCGGCGGAGCACCTGGCGGATGACGTCGACGTACTCGCGGGTCGCGGTCAGCGGGCTCGCGGGGAACGGGCGCCCGTACCAGCCCTCCACCACCTGCGGCCCGGACAGGCCCAGGCCCAGCATCATCCGGCCGCCGGAGAGGTGGTCCAGGGTGAGGGCGTGCATGGCGGTCGCGGTGGGGGTGCGGGCGGCCATCTGCGCGATGGCGGTGCCGAGGCGGATCCGCGAGGTGTGCGCGGCGATCCAGGTCAGCGGGGTGAAGGCGTCCGAGCCCCAGGCCTCGGCGGTCCAGACCGAGTCGTAGCCGAGGTTCTCGGCCTCGGTGGCGAGGTCGAGGTGGTCCGGGTTGGGGCCGCGGCCCCAGTAGCCGAGTGCGAGTCCGAGACGCATGCCGGTCCCCTCCGGGAGGTGCCGTTTCTGACGGAGCGTCAGGTGACTCTAGGGCAACGGCCCCCCGCCCGGAAGGGGCGGGGGGCCGTTGCGCGTCAAACGCCGGTGAGGCCGGAGGTCACCCGCGCTGGATGCCCGAGGTGTCGTTCAGGACGCCGCGGCGGCCGTCCTGGGTCTGGGCGACCAGGGCGGACGCGCCGCGCTGCTCGACGGCCAGGTACCAGGTGCCCGGGGCGAGTTCGGCGATCTGGGTGGGAGAGCCGTCCTCGGCGAAGAGGGGGCGGGCCACCGGCACCGCGAACCAGAACGGGGCGAAGTCCGCCGCCGGGGCGGGGGTGGGCGCGGGAGCCTGCTGGCCCGCGTCCTGCGGCGTGCCGCCGTACGGCGGGGCCGGCTGCGGGGTGTTGCCGTAGGGCTGCGGCTGCTGCCCGCCCGGGTACCCGTACCCGGCGCCCGGCTGGGGCTGGCCCCCGTACGGCGGGACGGCGGCGGGCTTCGGCTCCGGCACCAGCTGGCCGGCCAGCGCCGGGATCTTCGCGCCGGCGACGGCCACGCCGGCCAGGGCCAGCGTGGCGAGGAAGGTGATGATGGCGCCGGCGCCCAGGTCGAACTGGCTCGGGCAGGTGATCAGCGACCACAGCGCCGACCAGGCGGCCGACACGGCGAGCACGGTGCCCCACGCCGCCAGGGGCAGGCCGAGCACCTTGCGGGTCTCGGGCTGGAAGCGGGCCGCGATGAGCAGGCCTGCGGCGATGAAGCCGATCAGGAAGACGCTGGGGAGCACCAGGTGGTAGGCGTCGGTGTCCCACGCGCTGGGGAAGTCGCCACCGGTGGTGGAGTAGAAATCGAGGAACGAGGCGATGAACAGCAGCGCCGCTGCTCCGATCACCACGCCGTCGCCTCGAGTGAGGGAGCGGATGTTCACGTCTTAGGTGTCCTTCTCGGTCTCGGTCGTCTCGTGGTGCCGCGGTCGCAGCGTGCCTGCAGCGGGGCGGGCGGCACCATGGTACGGATCTCTCCGGCGGCCGAGAGGGTCGGGGCGTCGGGTGGTCCCACCGGGAGCCCCGGCGGGACTCCCGCTTGGACTACCCGCCGAGGAAGCCGACGATGCCGTCCGCGATGCCCTGGGCCGCCTTCTGCCGCCACTCCGGACTCGTCAGCTGCGCCGCGTCCTTGGCGTCACGCATGTTGCCGCATTCGATGAACACCTTGGGCCGAGTTGACAGGTTCAGTCCGCCGAGATCGTCGCGGATGACCAAACCGGTACCGCTTCCGAGGTAGTTGGCGGGGGAGGAGCCGGTGGTCCGGGCGAAGTTCGAGGCGATCCGCTCGCCGAGCTGCCGGGACGGTCCGACGATGGGCGCGGTGTCGGCGGCACCGCCCTTGACCTCGGCGGGGAGGATGATGTGGAAGCCGCGGTTTCCGGCGGAGACGCCGTCGGCGTGGACGGAGACGACGGCATCCGCCTTCGCCCCGTTGCCGATACGGGCGCGCTCGTCGATGCAGGGGCCCCAGGCGCGGTCTTCGCCCTCGTGGGTGAGGACCACCTTCAGGCCCTTGGCCTCCAGGAGGGCGCGGGCGCGGACCGACACGTCCATCGTGAACTCCGCCTCCATGTAACCGGAGTTGGTGGTGGTGCCGGTGGTGTCGCACTCCTTGAGGTTGGTGCCGATGTCGACCTGACGCTCGATCTCGTCGGTGTGGTCGAAGTTGCCGGTGTTGTGGCCGGGGTCGATGACGACGGTGCGGCCGGCGAGGGGTCCCTTGGCGGGCGCCGCCGCGGAGGTCTCAGGGGTGGCCGTCGCCGCCGGGCCCGCCTTCGGCGCGACGGGCGGCTTCGCGTCGTGGCCGTCCGCGGCGGCTCCGGTCAGGACCTGGGTCAGGACCCAGCCCGCCAGGAAGGTCGGCGCCAGCGCGGCGGCCGCGATGACGAGGGTGGAGCGGCGCGTGAACCAGGGCCGGTGGTCCGGATCGGCCGACGCGGCGGCTTCGGGGCGTGGGGGGCTGTCGTCGTAGCGCACCCGGCGATGCTATGCCGGGGCCTCCCGGGGGGTGCGGATCGTGGGCCATCCGGGGGCGTGGTGTGCTTATCGGATGTATGCGGGGGTCCTGGGCCGCGCGCCGCTGCCGGGGCTCCGCCCCGGACCCCGCGCCTCAAACGCCGGCGGGGCTGATTTTGCCCGCCCGAGTGCACGGGTGCAGCCACAGGATCGGGGCTCCGCCCCGGACCCCCCGCGCCTCAAACGCCGGCGGGGCTGGATATAGCCCGCCCGGCGTTTGAGGGCACGGGCGCGGAGCGCGCGTACGGGGTCTGGGGCGGAGCCCCAGGGCCTTTCAGCCCGTCCGGCGTTTGAGGACCGGGTCCGGGCGGAGCCCGGGGAACGGTGGAAGGGCGGGTAGGGGACCCGCTCCGCGCAGCGGGACCGTGCGGCGAAGGGCCGTCGCGGGGTCACCCACGGGCGGCGGCCAGGGCGGTGAGTTCGGACTGGGTCTGGGCCTCGCCCGTCGGGTTGTTCACCGCCCGGTGGAGGGCCAGGGCGTCCTCCAGGTAGGTCGCGGCCTCCTCGTGCCGCCCCTGCTCCCGGGCGATCCCGCCGAGCGCGGTCAGCGCAAAGGCCTGGCCGAAGCGGTTGCCCGCCCGCTGGTGGAGCAGGATCGCCTCCTGGAAGCGGTCCGCGGCCGCGTCGAGGTCCCCGGCCGCCCGGGCGACGTGCCCGAGCCCGCGCAGGGCGTAGGCCAGGCCGATGCCGTCGTCCGCCCGCCGCTGGAGCTCCACCGCCTCCCCGAACCGGGCCCCGGCCCCGGCCAGGTCCCCGCGCGCCCGGGCCACGTGCCCCAGTCCGGTCAGCGCGTAGCCCTGGCCCGCCGGGTCAGCGGCGGTGCGGGCCAGCCGCAGGGCGGACTCGAAGTGCCCGGTCGCCGCCTCGTGCCCGCCGCGCGCCCGGGCGACCTCGCCGAGCCCGCGCAGCGCGTCGCTCTCCCCGGCCGGATCCCCGGCCCCCGCCAGCAGCCGGGCCGCCCGCTCGAACCGGGCGACCGCCTCCTCGTACCGGAGCCGGCCCCTCGCGATGTCCCCCAGCGCGGTGTGGGCCCGGCCCTGCCCCGCCTGGTCCCCGGCCTGCTCGGCCGCCGCCAGGACATCCTCGTAGAGCGCCTGCGCCCGCTCGTCGCGCCCCTCCACGTACAGCAGCCGGGCCGTCCGTACGGCCAGGCTGCCGCCCAGTTCCCAGCCCCCCTCGGCCAGGGCCGCGGCGGCCGCCCCCGCCAGCTCCTCGGAGGCGGCGTTCGTCCAGACCCGCGCGTGGTCCGGGTTGTCGAACGGCCCGGTCCCGGCCGTGGGGGCGGCCGCCGCGTACACCAGGCCGTGCGCCGTGCCGATGACGTCGTCGAGGTGCCGGTAGAGGCTGTGCCGGCCGTGCTCCACGGCCTCCTCCGGGTCCTGGCCGCCGACCAGTCGGCGCGCGTAGGCGAGGAAGAGGTCGTGGAAGACGTACCGGTGCTGCGGGAGCGAGGTCAGCATGCTGCGCTGGAGCAGCCGGACCAGCTTCACGGTGGCGAGTTCCGCGGGCATGCCGGAGAGGGCCGCTATCGAGGCGGCGTCGAAGTCCGGGCCGGGGTGCCACACGCAGGTGCGCAGCACCCGCTGCAGATCGCCGCTCAGCGCGTCGTACGAGACCCGGAACGCGGCGGCCGCGTCCTGGTCGGCGTCGTCCAGCTGCTCCAGGGGGTACGCGGCCGAGCGCATCACCGCGAGCAGCACGCGCGGCTCCATCTCGGCCAGCAGGGCGCCCACCGGGCGCAGGGCGAGCGGGAGGTGGCCGCACAGCCGGGCCAGCTCGGCCAGCTCGGAGGCCTGCCCGGCCCGCTCCCCGCCAGGTTCCGCCACCGGCCTCCCCGCCACGCGCAGCAGGAGCTCCACGGAGGCCGCAGGCTCCAGCTGGTCGAGCCCGGCCCGTACGGCCGTCTCCAGCCCGTCGAGCCGGTACCTGCCGGTGACCAGGACCAGCGAGCGGCCGCCGCTGGACGGACCGGGCAGCAGCGGCTCGATCTGCTCGCGGTCGCGGGCGTTGTCGAGGAGCAGCAGGACGTTCTTGCCGGCCAGCCAGGCCCGCCACAGCTGGGCCTTGGCCGGGGTGCCGGCGGGGATGTCGGATCCGCTGAACCCGGCGAGCCACAGCAGTTCGGCCAGGACGTCGCCGGGCTCGCGGGGCACGCTGCCGGGGGTGAAGCCGAACAGGTCGACTTCGAGCCGGGCATCGGTGAACCCGTCCGCCAGCCGCTCCGCCAGCGCGCGGGCCAGCGCCGACTTGCCGGACCCGCCGGGTCCGTGCAGCAGCGCGACGGCCGGCCCGCGCCGGCCTTCCACGGCGGCCCCGCAGGCGGCGGCCAACTCCGGCAGCCGGGTGGCATGGCCGACCAGGATGGACGGGGGCGGCACCAGGGTGTTCAGGACGACACCCGGCCGCGCCTGGCCGGAGGCCCCGTAGAAGTAGTTGTTCTGGACGCCCTGCCCGATGACCGCCTGCTGCGCCTGCCCCGACGCGGTCGCGTGCAACGGGCCCGCCGGCCCGGCCCCTTCGACCCCTTCGACGGTCATCGTGGCGCCTGGAAGGTGTTGTGCTGCGTCCCCTGCCCCTGGACCGCCTGCTGCGCCTGGCCCGACGCGGTGGCGTGTACGGTCACCTGCGCCGCGGCGGAGTCCGCCGCCGGCTGCTCCTGGAGGAAGGCCACCAGCTCGCGCAGCCGCTGCTCCTGCTCCGGGGAGTCCTCCAGCAGGTCCTCGAACCGGGTCTGCCAGGCCGCCGCCTGCCGGGCCGCGGCCCGCTCGCCCTCCTCCGGCCGGTCCGCGGCGGCCTCGGCCAGCTCCTCCCGGGCCCGCTCCAGCCGTGCCTCCTGGCGGGCTGCCTCCTGCGGATCGCCGCGCCCCAGCAGGCGGGCCGCCCGCTCGCGGCACGCCTCCCAGGCGTCCGTGGCCATCGCCTGTACGAGCGTGCCGCCCGCCGTCGCGGCGAGCATGGTGAGCGCCTCTACGAGCACTGTCGTCCCCCTCCGTGCACCGGAACCCCAACTGGCCCCGAGGGCCGGTCCCTTCATACCATCGGGGGTCTTCCCTACGGCTGCCCGCCGGCCGTGCGCCGCAGGACGCGGAGGGAGTCCGTCACCGAGACCTCCTCGAAGGCGCCGGAGGCGAGGGCGCGGAGGTAGATCCGGTACGGGGCCTGCCCGCCGTCGGCCGGGTCAGGGAAGACGTCGTGGATGACGAGCGTCCCGCCAGGGGCGACGTGCGGGGCCCAGCCCTCGTAGTCGCCGGTGGCGTGCTCGTCGGTGTGGCCCCCGTCGATGAACACGAACCCGAGCGGGCCGCCCCAGGCGGCGGCGACCTGCGGGGAGCGGCCGACGATCGCGATCACGTGGTCTTCGAGGCCGGCCCGGTGGAGGGTCCGGCGGAAGGTGGGCAGGGTGTCCATCAGGCCGATCTCCGGGTCCACGACGGTCGGGTCGTGGTACTCCCAGCCGGGCTGCTGCTCTTCGCTGCCGCGGTGGTGGTCGACGGTGATGGCCGGCACCCCGGCCTCGCGGGCGGCGTCGGCGAGGAGGATGGTGGAGCGGCCGCAGTACGTGCCGACCTCCAGGAGCGGGAGCCCGAGTGCGGCGGCCCCGGCGGCCGCCTCGTAGAGGGCGAGGCCCTCCCGTACGGGCATGAACCCCTTGGCGGCCTCGAAGGCGGCGAGGGTCTCCGGCTTGGGGGTGGCGGCCATGGGTTCCTCCTGAGCTGCGGCTGGGCGGCCCATGCTGCCCTACCGCCGAGTAGCGGGCCATGGCGGGTGCCGGGTTCGGGTGCGGCGCCGCTGCGGGGGCGCCGCACCCGAACCCTGAGCGGGGATCGGTCAGTGGTCGAAGTGGGCGCCGAAGGCGAGGCTGCCCCTCGGGGTCAGGCCGACCTGGGCGGGGACGATCATCCGCGAGCCCGTGCCGCCGACCTTCGTGCCGCTGGACTGCAGGTAGGTGACGGAGCCGGCGTTGACGCCGTCCGCGTCGGGGGCCCCGACGATCAGGTCCGCCTTGCCGTCCTTGTTGACGTCCGTGAGCTTCGTCTCGACCCCGAACTGCTCGGCCCGCCGCGCGTCACCGGGGACTCCCGCGGAGTTGCGGCTCAGCGCCACCACGCCGGTGCCCGTGACGAGGCCGGACGCCGACCCCCGGAACAGGTGGACCGTTCCGGCGTTCGAAACCGTGCCGAGGGCCTCGCCGTAGGCTCCGACCGCCAGGTCCTGGTAGCCGTCGCCGTCGACGTCGCCGAGCGCGACGGAGACGCCGAAACCGTCGTTCTGCTCGTCCACGCCGGGCACTCCGGGCGTGTCCTGGTCGATGGCGACCGGCGTCGCGGACGGACCGGCGGCCGAGCCGTAGGCGACGAGGACCTGGCCGCCCTTGGCCCCGTACCGGTTGCCGATGACGACGTCGCCGTACCCGTCGCCGTTGATGTCGCCGATGGCCTGCGAGCTGCCGGCCGCGATCGGCTTCGCGGCAGCGGGGAGCAGACCGGTGGGGCTGCCGGGCACGTAGTGGTTCAGGCTGTTCACGGTGCCGGCCAGCACCAGGTCGTCCCGGCCGTCGCCGTTGACGTCCCCGCTCGCGATGCCTTCGAGGGACGTCGTGAGGCGGAAGGCCACCTGGGTCTTCGCGGGCGCTGCCTGCGCGCCGGACCTGGCTATGTTCCTGAACGTGTAGAGCGTGCTGCTCGTGGTCGCGGGGGCGACGGCGGAGGCGGCCACGACGAGCTCGTCCTTGCCGTCCCCGTCGAAGTCGCCGGCGGCGAGCTTCCCGCCCCAGGTGCGCCGGTTGTTGACGGTGGGTTCGGCGATCCTGTCGGGGTCGTCGAGCGTGACGCCGCCGGTCAGCCCGCTCTTGGAGCCCCATACGACGGTGAGCCCGCCGGCGCACTTGTCCTCGCAGTGCGCCGTCACGGCCAGATCGGAGAAGCCGTCGCCGTCGAAGTCACCGACCGCGCTGACGCCGCCGAAGCCGTCGCCGGCCTCCGGGTCGTCGGGCACGCCGGGCGAGGCCTGGGTGAGCAGCTGCCGCTTGGACGCCGTCACCCCGGAGGCGGACCCGTAGAGCACGACCGCCTGGCCCGCCGCCCGCACCTCGCCGACGTCCGCGTTCGGCGTGCCCACGACCACGTCGGCGAAGCCGTCGCCGTTGAAGTCGGCCTTCGGGGCGGGGAGGGGGGCGGCCGCGGCCACTCCCGTCGGCAGGAGCAGGCCGCCACCGGCGACGGCGGCCACGGTGAGGGCGGCCAGGGCGGTGCGTACGGTCGGTCGCATACGGGGTCCTTCGGGTCAGCAGGAAGATCACCGAGTAGACCGGCCGCCTCGCGCAATGGTTGTACGGGGAGGATGAGGCTGTTTTGCGTCGCATTCGAACCACACCGTCTTGCCCGTGGGGATCGAGACCGTGCCCCAGCGGTCGGTGACCGCCTCGACCAGGAGCAGCCCCCGGCCGCCCTCCGCGAGCGCGTCGCCTCCGCGGGAGGGGCGGGGGAGCCCCGGGCACGGGTCGGCGACCTCGACCCGCAGCCCCTCCGGCCGCCGCAGGATGAGTACGACGCACTCCCGCCCGGGCACGTGCCGTACGACGTTGGCGACCAGCTCGGTCAGCGCCAGCTCGGCGTCGTCGGCCAGCCCGTCCAGGCCCCAGCGGTCGAGATACGTCCGCAGGATGCGCCGCATGTGCCGGGCCGAGTGCTCACCCACGGTGAAGCCCATGCGGTAGCTGCCGCCGATTCCCACCGGAGAGCGGTCAGTTGCGTGATTCATGCCACCAGCGTGGAGCGGTCTGGTTACGCTCGGCTACAGACCGAAACGAACGCCGCACGGCGTGAACTTGGGGGTGACCGCCTCATGGTCAACATCCGCGAACTCGATCCCAGTGCCTCCCCGCTGGACTACTACGGCGCCGAACTCCGCCGCCTGAGAGAGGAAGCCGGGCTGAAGCAGGGGGCTCTGGGCGGGATCATCTTCTGCACGGCCTCCCTGATCGGCCAGATCGAGACGGCCAGGAAGGTGCCGACGCGGGAGTTCTCGGAACGGGTGGATGCGGCTCTGGGTACGGGCGGCTATCTCTCCCGGCTGGTGGGCCTGGTCCTGCGCAGCCAGCTGCCGACCTGGTTCCAGCCGTACGCGGAGATGGAGGCGAAGGCTGCGTACATCTCCACGTTCCAAGCGCAGGTGGTGTACGGGCTGTTGCAGACCGAGCCCTACGCGCGGGCGTTGCTGAGTGTCGATTTTCCAGACAAGGTCGACGAGTTGGTGGCGGCGCGAATGGAACGGCAGCGCATTTTGGCCCGCGAGAACCCGCCGGTGTTGTGGGTGGTCCTGGATGAGGCGCTGCTGCACCGGGAGGTCGGAAGCCGGGAGATCATGCGGAATCAACTGGCTCACCTGTTGGGTTTCCTTGAGCGACCATGGGTGCAGGTTCAGGTGCTGCCCTTCTCGGCTGGTCAGCACACCGGGATGATGGGATCGTTCACGCTTCTCCGCTTCGAGGACGACCCGGATCTCTTCTACTCGGAGAGCTACGACTCGGGGCGTATGACGGCCAATCCGCAAGTGATCAGGGAGCGTTCCGTCGGATACGCTCGACTGCAAGCCGCAGCCCTCTCTCCGGAGGACTCGGCGGCGCTGATCGCACGGGTGATGGAGGAGCGTTATGGGGACCAGCCTGGACCTGGCGAGCGTGCAGTGGCGTAAGTCGTCGTACAGCGGGACCAGCGGTGGCGAGTGTGTCGAGTGCGCCCCGCTCGGCGCCGCCGCCTGGCGGAAGTCCTCGCACAGCGGAACCACCGGCGGCGACTGCGTCCAGGTAGCCGCCCAGCCGGCCCACATCGCGATCCGCGACTCCAAGAACCCCGACGGCCCCGCCTTCACCGTGAGCCCCGTCGCCTTCACCGCCTTCGTGAGGGCCTTGTCGTCGTAATCCCCCTTACCCTGAGGCGAGTTCGGACGACCACAGGGGATCTACGGGGGAACGGAACGCATGGATGAGGACGACAACGTCGACGGCGGCATAAAGCCGCTCGCCGCCGCTGATCCGAGCCGGATCGGGCCGTACCTGCTGCTCGGGCGGCTCGGTGCCGGTGGGATGGGGCGGGTGTTCCTGGCCCGGTCCGAGGGCGGGCGTACCGTCGCCGTGAAGGTGGTGCACGAGGAGCACGTCTCGAACGCGCAGTTCCGGGCCCGCTTCCGCCGTGAGATCGATGCCGCCCGGCGCGTCGGCGAGCGGTACACCGCGCCCGTCATCGACGCGGATCCCGACGCCGAGCGGCCCTGGGTGGCGACGGGGTACGTGCCCGGGCTCTCGCTGGAGCAGATCGTGCGCCGGCACGGGCCCCTGCCCGCGGACTCCGTACACGCCCTCGCCGAGGGGCTGTTGCACGCGCTGAAGGACATCCACGCGGCGGGGATCGTGCACCGCGACCTCAAGCCGTCGAACGTGATGCTGACCGTTGAGGGCACCCGCGTCATCGACTTCGGCATCTCGCGGGCCCTGGAGACCTCCGTCGAATCGCTGCTGACCAGCACCGGCATGGTCGTCGGCTCGCCCGGGTTCATGTCGCCCGAGCAGGTCCGCGGGCAGCGCGCGGGGGCGAAGAGCGACGTGTTCACGCTGGGCTGCGTCCTGACGTACGCGGCCACCGGACGGCTGCCCTTCGGGGGCGGGGTCAGCAACCAGCACGCGGTGATGTTCCAGATCGTGGAGGGCGAGCCGGAGCTGGAGCGGGTGCGCGACGAGGGCCTGCGGGCGTTCATCCGCCGCTGCCTGGTCAAGGACGTCGACGAACGGCCCGGTGTGGAGGAGCTGCTGGAGGATCCGGAGCGGAGCCGTCCGGCAGCGCTCGGCGGTGCGTGGCTGCCGCCCGGGGTGGTGGCGCGGCTCGCCCAGCAGGCGGCGCGGCTGCTCGACGCGGAGGCGGCGCCGCCGGAGCGGGAGGCGCCGGAGACCGGCGTGGAGCCCACCGACCGGGCGACGCTCGGCCTGCGGGCGAAGGACGGCTCCGCGGAGCCGGTGGTCGGGGCGGCGGCCGCGGCCGACACCTCCTCCGAGAGCGAGCGGCGGCGTCGGAAGCGGCCGTGGACCATCGCGGTCCCGGTCGTCTTCGTGCTCGGCATCGGCGGCGGCACGGTGGCCCTGATCCAGCCGTTCGGCGGTGGCACGACGCCGCCCCAGGCGTCCTCCCCGGCGAGCAGTGCGCCGGTGACGCCCGGCGCGGGCGGCGCCCCCTCCGCGGCGAGCGGTTCGCCGGGCCCGGGCACGCAGAGCCCGCAGAGCACCCAGAGCCCCGGCGGCACGCCGGAAGGCGGCCAGGTCGGCGGCGCCGCCGCCCAGGGAGCCGCGGCAGGCGCGGGAACGCCCGGCGGGGGCTCCGGGTCCCCGGGCGGGAACACCGCCGCCGGCAGCAGCGCCACCACGGGCAGCGCCGCGGGCCCCGCCGCCGGGGGCAACAACGGCGGTGCCGGTACCGGCACCGCGCCCACCCCGGGAGGCGGGGGCTCGCCGAGCGGCGGCGGCTCGCCCAGCGGTGGCGGCTCGTCCGGCGGGGACGCGGTCCCCGCGTACTTCGTCGGCTCCTGGACCTACAAGGGGCAGTTCAACCTCGGCCAGCCGGACACGGTCACCGTCACCCGCACCGGGGCCGTCCGCCTGATCTCCAACTCCCAGATGGGCCACTGCGAGTACATGGCCAAGGTGGTGTCCGTGACCGGCGGGACCAGGATGAACGTCAGTGCGGCGACGGAGGACAAGAGCAAGTCCGACAACCAGTTCTGCGGGACCCTCGACCCGTCGTTCTTCACCAAGAGCGAGCCGAAGGGGCTCCAGCACAACGTGGGGCCGTCGCACGGCGAGGGCTACTACTACGAACGGTCCTGAAGGCCCTCTCGGTATGATCCCTCCCCGTATGGGGGGAGTGGTATGGACGAGCTGGGGCCGGGGTTCTCGGGACCGAAGCGGGTGGGGCCGTTCGACGTGCTCGGGGTGCTGGGGCAGGGCGGCATGGGGCGGGTGCTGCTCGCGGCCGGGCCGGACGGGCGGCTCGTAGCCGTCAAGCAGGTGCTCGCGCACTTCGCGGACGACGAGGGCTTCCGGGCCCGGTTCCGGCGCGAGGTCACCGCCTCGCGCAAGGTGGCCGGTGCGTACACGGCGGCCGTGATCGACGCCGACGCGGACGCCGCGACGCCGTGGCTGGCCTCGGTGTTCGTGGCCGGGCCTTCGCTGGGCGCCGTCGTCGAGGCGGTGGGGGTGCTGCCGGAGGACGTCGTACGGCGCCTCGCGGCCGGGCTGGCGTCGGCGCTGGTGGAGATCCACCGGGCCGGGCTGGTGCACCGGGACCTCAAGCCGGACAACGTGCTGCTCGCGGAGGACGGGGTACGGGTCATCGACCTGGGCATCGCGCGGGTGACGGAGGGAGAGGCGGAGGCCGAGGGGGACAGCGGGCTGACGCGGACCGGGTGGGTCGTCGGCTCGCCCGCGTACATGTCGCCCGAGCAGGCCGAGGGCAAGCCGCTGACCGGTGCGAGTGATGTCTTCTCGCTCGGGTCGGTGCTGGTCATGGCGGTGACGGGGCGCAGTCCGTTCGCCGGGTCCTCCGCGCTGCGGATGCTGTACGAGGTGGTACATGGGGAACCGGACCTGAGCGGGGTCCCTGCGGGGCTGCGGGAGGTCGTCGCCGCGTGCCTGGCCAAGGATCCGGCCGACCGGCCGTCGCCGGAGCGGTTGCGGGAGTTGATCGGGGCGGTTGCACCGGCGGGGCGGCAGTGGCCGTCTGCGGTGTACGGGATGCTCGCGGAGCAGCGGGCGGGGATCGACCGGCTGGTCGACGGCCGTCCTGCGGGTGCGGCGCCGCTGCCGGGGGCCAGCCCCCGGACCCCCGCGCCTCAAACGCCGGCGGGGCTGGATGTGCCTCCGGCGGCGCCTCAAACGCCGACGGGGCTGGATTTGGCGGGGCTGGATGTGCGCCCGGCGGGGCTGGATTTGGCGGGGCTGGATGTGCGCCCGGCGGGGCTGGATTTGGCGGGGCCGGATGTGCGCCCGGCGGGGCTGGATTTGGCGGGGCCGGATGCGCCCTTGCCGGATGCGGGCTCGGCGGGGTCGGGTCGGCGGCGGGGGTGGCGGGTTGCGGCCGTGGTGGCGGCCGGGGTGCTTGTCGTGGGCGGGACCGGGGTTGCGCTGTACGTGCGGGAGCGGGCGGTGGCTCCCGTTGCCTACACGGGCGTTCCGGCCTGCAACGCGGCGTCCGGGAAGGTGTCGCTCGCGTTCGGGGCGCCGGCCCGGGACACCCGCTCCGAGACGGTCACGGAGGTGCTGGCGAGCTGCAACTGGGACGGGCTGCACACCGCCGCCTCGCCGGCCGGACAGGTCCGGTGGGACCTGAGCCGCGGCGGCGACGCGGACGCCAACGCGGCCACGCAGAAGCGGCGTTTCCAGGTGGAGCAGATCGGTCAGCGCGACGCGCCCCGCCTCGGGTTCGGTACCGAGGCGTTCTGGGGCTCCCCCGGTGCCGACTGGAGCTGCGTGCTCTCCGTCCGCGAGGGCAACCTCTCCGTCTGGGTGGGCCTCCAGGCCAAGCCGTACGCCAAGGGCGACTGCGAGACCAAGGCGAAGGAGGTGGCCCGGGGCGCGCTGAAGGCCGCGAGCCGCTGAGCCGACAGGAGCCGCCGGAGAACACGTTCCCATCTGACCTTCCGTCAGATTGGAACGTGTTCTAGTCTGCGCGCATGGGCATCGGAATCACGCAAGAGCAGCGGGAGTTGGCCGAGGCCGTGCGCGGCTGGGTGGCGCGCGCCGTGCCGCCCGAAGAGGTCCGCAAGCTGCTCGACACCCCGCCGCAGACCGGCACGCGGCCCGCCTACTGGGACGCGCTGACCGCGCAGGGGCTGCTGGAGCCGCACCTCGACGGCGGGACCCTCCTCGACCTGGCCGTCGTCGTCGAGGAGGCGGGCCGGGCCGCACTGCCCGGGGCGTACCTGCCGAGCGCGCTGGCCTCCGTACTGCTGGACCGGGCCGGAGCCGAGCCGCTCGACGGCCGCGTCGGGGCCGTGGCGCTGGGGCCCGGGACGCTGACCGCCGTCGCCGTCGAGGGCGGCGGACACCTCCTCGACGGGGTCGCGCCCCCGGTGCTCGGTGCCGGCGAGGCCGACCTCGTCCTGCTCGCCGCCGAAGCCGCGCACGGCACCCGCTGGTTCGCCGTGGACGCCGCCGCGCTGGACATCCGTACGCAGGAGAGCGCCGACCCGACCCGCCCCACCGCCGAGGTGCGGGCCCGCGGGGTCGCCGTGGCGCCCGGCCGGCTGCTGGAGCTGGACGCGGCCTTGGTCCGGGACCTGGCCTGCACCCTCTTCGCCGCCGACGCCTGCGGCACCGCCGCCTGGGCCCTCCAGACCGCCGCCGAATACGCCAAGGTGCGCGAGCAGTTCGGGCGGCCCATCGGGCAGTTCCAGGGTGTCAAGCACCTGTGCGCCGACATGCTGGTCCGGCTGGAACAGGCCCGCGCGCTCGCCTGGGACGCCGCCCAGGCCGTGGACGAGCCCGCCGAGGTGCGCTCGCTGGTCGCCGCCCTCGCCGCCGGCACCGCCCTCGACGCCGCCTACTCCTGCGCCAAGGACTGCATCCAGATCCTCGGCGGCATCGGCTTCACCTGGGAGCACGACGCCCACATCCACCTGCGCAGGGCCCTGGTCGCCCGGCAGCTCCTCGGGCCGGGCGACGGCCACCGCGTACGGGCCGTGCGGCTCGCGGCGGCGGGCGCGCGGCGCGAGCTCCGCCTGGAGCTGCCCGCCCGGGCCGAGACGCACCGCGCGAAGGCCCGTACCGCCATCGAGGACGCCCGCGGGCTCGACCCGGCGGCAGCCAGGCGGATGCTGGCCCCCACCGGCTACGCCGCCCCGTACCTGCCGCCCCCGTACGGGCTCGGCGCCGGGCCCGTCGAGCAGCTCGTCGTCCAGCAGGAGCTGCGGCGGGCCGGCGTCAGGATCGCCGACCTCGGGATCGCCACCTGGGTCGTGCCCTCCCTGATCGCCTACGGGACGGACGCGCAGCGGGAGGCGTACGTCCTGCCGACCCTGCGCGGGGACGTCACCTGGTGCCAGCTCTTCTCCGAACCGGGCGCGGGCTCGGACCTGGCCTCGCTGCGGACCAGGGCGGAGCGCGCGCAGGACGGCTCCTGGAAGGTCAACGGACAGAAGGTGTGGACGAGTTCCGCGCACAGTGCGGATTTCGGGATCCTGCTGGCCCGTACCGACCCGGCCGCCCCGAAGCACAAGGGGCTCGGCTACTTCGTCGTCGACATGAAGAACACCCCCGGCATCGACATCCGGCCGCTCAAGGAGATCACCGGGGAGGCCCTGTTCAACGAGGTCTACTTCGACGACGTCGTGCTCCCGGCGGACGCGCTCGTCGGGGCGGCCGACGGCGGCTGGAAGGTGGCCCGCAACACCCTCGGCAACGAGCGGGTCCACATGGCCGACCAGATGACCTTCGACACCGGCCTGGAGGCCCTCCTCGCCCGCTCGGCCGACCTCGACGGGGCGTACCGGGCGCGCATCGGGGCGCTCGCCGCCGAGGCGCACGCGCTGGCGTGCATCGGGCTGCGCACCACGCTCCAGCAGGTGTCGGGGCTGGAGCCGGGCGCGGGCGCTTCCGTGCGCAAGCTCGTCCAGACCCCGCACCAGCAGCGGACCGCCGAGCTCGCGCTCGAACTGCTGGGCCCGGCGGGCGCGGTACGGGAGGGGGCGGGGGAGCGGGCGGTGCACGGGATGCTCATGTCCCGCTGCCTGACCATCGCCGGGGGCACCACGCAGGTCCAGCTCAACGTCGTCGCCGAGCGGATCCTCGGCCTTCCCAGGGACTGAAGGGCAGCAGTGATGAAGTCGTACATCGTGGGCGTCGGCATGACGAAGTTCGAGAAGCCGGAGTCGCGGGACTGGCAGTACTGGGACATGGCGAAGGAGGCCGGGACCGCGGCGCTGGCGGACGCGGGCGTGGACTACGGGCTGGTCGAGCAGGTGCCGGTGGGCTACTGCTTCCAGGCCTCCACGGCCGGCCAGCGGGCGGCGTACGAGCTGGGACTCTCCGGGGTGCCGGTCTACAACGTGAACAACAACTGCGCGACGGGCTCGACGGCGCTGATGATGGCGCGGCAGTTCGTGGAGGGCGGGATCAACGACTGCGTGCTGGCGCTCGGCTTCGAGAAGATGAAGCGGGGTGCGCTGGGGGGCGGTGCGGACGGCGGCGACTTCAAGACGTCCCCGGTGGCCCGGCACTACGGGATCATGGCCGCCGGGCACGGCTTCGAGATGTCCCCGCCCACGGCGCAGATCTTCGGGAACGCGGCGCGCGAGCACATGGAGCGGTACGGGACCACGGCCGCGCAGCTGGCGGCGGTGGGCGCGAAGAACCACCGGCACTCGGCGAACAACCCGAACGCGCAGTTCCAGGACGTCTACTCGGTGGAGGAGATCCTGGCGGCGAAGGAGATCCACTCGCCGCTGACGAAGCTGCAGTGCTCGCCGACCTCGGACGGGGCGGCGGCGGCCCTCGTGGTGTCGGAGCGGTTCGTCGTGCGGCACGGGCTGCACGACAAGGCGGTCGAGATCGTCGCCCAGTCGATGACGACGGACACGGAGGAGTCCTTCTCCTCGGGCTCGTGCATCGACGTGGTCGGCAAGCCGATGTCGGCGGCGGCGGGGCGGCAGGTCTTCGAGGCGTCGGGTCTGGGCATCGAGGACGTGGACGTGATCGAGCTGCACGACTGCTTCTCGATCAACGAGCTGCTGACCTACGAGGCGCTCGGCATGTGCGAGGACGGCGCCGCCGGGAAGCTGGTGGAGAGCGGGGCCACGACGTATGGCGGCCGGTGGGTGGTCAACCCCTCCGGGGGCCTGATCTCCAAGGGGCACCCGCTGGGCGCGACGGGGCTGGCCCAGGCCGCGGAGCTGGTGTGGCAACTCCGCGGCCAGGCGGGGCCCCGCCAGGTCCCGGACGCCCGGGTGGGCCTCGCCCACAACATCGGCCTGGGCGGCGCGGCGGTGGTGACCCTGCTGCGCAAGTAACGGCGGCTACGGCCGGAAGACGCCGCGCCAGGTCCAGCCCGCCGCCAGGACCGCGTCGCGCAAAGGCGCCTTCACGCGGGCGGAGCTGAAGGAGGACTCCTCCTGGAGGTGGCGGCGGCCGTCCGGGCCGCGTTCGATCGTCCAGCGCTTGGAGAACGAGGTCACGGGCCCGCGGGAGTACTTCAGGCCCTGACCGCCGAAGGACCGCTCCCCGGGCTCCGGGGCATCCCACTGCTCGTCCAGGGCGCGGACCTCCCGCGCCGCCGGCACCAGGCGCAGCCGGGTCTGGCCGCGCCGCGGGTGCCACGGGCCCGGCGGGATCCGCCACACCGCCACCAGGTCGGCGCGCTCCTTCGGCGTGCCGTTGCGCAGGGTGAACCGGACGTCCGGGCCGTCGAGCGCGAGCAGCGCGGCCCGGACCTCCGCGGCGGGCAGGGGTACGACACCGCTCTCGGGGCGCCGCGTGCCGGTCAACTTGTCGAAAAGGCCCATCCGGTCAACCTATCGCCCGGCCGTTCTCAACTCGCACCGGCCGTCCACGCATTCACGCCGCAGCCGGCCCCTGGACAGGGTCTGCGCCAGCCCGACGGCCCAGCACATCGGGCAGCCGCGCAGCGCCAGCACCCCGACCGGCGCCAGCAGCAGGCTGGCCACCCCGACCACGGGGAGGAGGGCGAAGGCGCCGATCAGCGCCCCGAATCCGATCCCGCCCCGCGCCAGGTGCCGTGGCAGCGAAGCGCTCGCGAAGTCGCGGCCGTCAGTGGTCGGCGTCGTCTTCATCATGGCCTCCGGGAACCGGGTCGGTGGGTGTGCTCCGCAGGGCGAGCTGGACGGCCGCGCGGGCCCGGTGCAGCCGGGACTTCATCGCGGCGGTGCCGATCCCGAGCGCATCGGCGGCCAGGCGCCCGCTGAAGCCCTGGATGTCCCGCATGATCAGCACGTTCCGCTGGTCGGCGGGCAGGGCGGCGACCGCCTTCGCCACGCGGGCCGCTTCCAGGCGCAGCACCACCTCGTCCTCGGCGGACATCACGGCGCCGTCCGGCAGCGCCGCCTGGCCCCGCGGTATCGCCGACCGGGCGCGCCGCAGGCACTCGTTGCGGACGATGCGGAACATCCACGACGCGAGTGCGCCCGACGCCCTCAGCATCCCGATCTTGCGGTAGAGGATGATCAGCGCTTCCTGGGCCGCGTCCTCGGCGTCCTCCGGCGAGGCGCACAGCGCGTGGGCGAAGCGGCGTACGTGCGGATGCGATCCCGACACCAGCGCGGTGATCGAGTCGACGTCGCCGCGCTGCGCGGCGGCGATCAGCGTTTCGCCCGGCCAGGTCCGTTCAGCCACGGGCCCGACCCCGCTTGCGCAGGACGAAGACCGTGCACGTGCAGAGCAGTACGAGCGCCACGGCGCCACCGGCGATGACAGCGATCACGACAACCTCCAGGTCATGGCCGACGTGGTCGTCGGCACACGCATAAGAGGCCGGGGCGCCGGATAAGGATTCACCCCAGGCCGGTGTCGATCACCGTCTCGCCCATCGACGCCCGGCGGATCGCGTCCGCCAGGTCCTCGACCGGTCCGTCCCGCAGCACCAGACCCGCCGCGCCCGCGCCGAGCGAGGCGTCCAGCAGGCCCGGATGCGCCGAGCCCGTCAGCACCAGGACCCGGCACTCGGGGTCGTCCGCCAGCAGGGCCGTCACGGCGTCGACCTCCTCGACCAGCGCCACCACGGGCCGCGCCGTCAGGTCCCGTACGACCTCGATGTCCGGCTGGAGGCCGAGCTGGAGCGCCAGGGCCGGGTTCTGCGGATCCAGCAGGACGCGCAGGGCACGGGCCTGGCGGTGTTCCACGGGCATTTCTTCCACCCGGAAAGCGTATCTGACGTGAAGTCAGGAGTCTTCCCAACTGCCGGGGCGTGCGTTATACATTCCCTCACCGGCCGGAACTGGAACGCGTTCTAGAAGAACGGCGGCTCCCGGGCCGGCCCCGCATACGACCTCGGTGCGGCCGACGGTGCGGACGGCCGCACCGAGGTCTTCCAGGAACCGAAGAACTCAAGGAGCAGCATCCTCATGCCGATCGATGCCGCCAGGGCCCTCGCCGCCGACCCCCGCCAGGGGGAGATCGGCTGGGACCACAAGGACATCCAGCTCTACCACCTCGGCCTCGGCGCCGGCCTGCCCGCCACCGACCCCGACGAGCTGCGCTACACCCTGGAGTCCAAGCTCCACGTCCTCCCCAGCTTCGCGACCGTCGCCGGCGCCGGCATGGCCATGCTGGGCGGCCTCTCCGCGCCCGGGATCGACGTCAACCTCGCCGCCGTCCTGCACGGCGGTCACTCCATCGAGCTGCACCGGCCCATCCCCGTCAAGGGGCGGGCCACCTCCAGTTCCAAGGTCGCCGCCGTCTACGACAAGGGCAAGGCCGCCGTCATCGTGCTGCGCTCCGAGGTCGCGGACGCCGACGGGCCGCTGTGGACCAGCGACGCGCAGATCTTCGTACGGGGCGAGGGCGGCTTCGGCGGCGAGCGCGGCCCCTCCGTGCGCGAGGAACTGCCCGAGCGCGCCCCCGACCGCACCGAGGAGCGGCGCATCCGCGAGGACCAGGCGCTGCTCTACCGGCTCTCCGGCGACTGGAACCCGCTGCACGCCGACCCCGAGTTCGCCAAGCTGGCCGGCTTCGACCAGCCGATCCTGCACGGCCTGTGCTCGTACGGGATGACCCTCAAGGCCGTCGTCGACACCGCCCTCGGCGGGGACGTCTCCCGGGTCCGCGCCTACCGCACGCGCTTCGCCGGGATCGTCTTCCCGGGCGAGACGCTGCGCATCCGGATGTGGCAGGAGCCCGGCCGCGTCCTGGTGTCCGTGACCGCCGTCGAACGGGACGACGCGCCGGTCCTCGCCGACACCGTCGTCGAACACGCGTAATCCGCCACGCGTCATCCACCTCGGAGAAGGAGCCGCACCGTGCGCGCAGCACTGCAGAGCGAGATCGGCCAGGACAAGCTCGAAGTCGTCGACGACATGGAGGCCGTGGGCTTCGGCCCCGGCAAGGTCAGGATCCGCATCAAGGCCACCGGACTGTGCCACTCGGACCTCTCCGCGATGAGCGGCGTACTGCCCCAGCCGGCCCCCTTCATCCCGGGCCACGAGGGCTCCGGCGTGATCACGGACGTCGGCGACGGGGTCACCAGCCACAAGATCGGCGACCGCGTCCTCGTCTGCTGGCTGCCGCCGTGCGGGCACTGCCCCTCCTGCAGGCGCGGCCAGGGCCACCTGTGCCTGGAGGCCTTCGGGAACGTCGCCACCCCCAACTTCAAGCGGGCCGCCACCGACATCTTCGGCTTCGCCGGCACCGGCACCTTCTCCGAGGAGATGGTCGTACCGGCCCCCTGCGCCATCCCGATCCCCGACGACCTGCCCTTCGACATCGCCGCGCTGATCGGCTGCGGCGTCACCACCGGCCTCGGCGCGGCCGTCAACACCGCCAAGGTGGAGGCCGGTTCCTCGGTCGCCGTCATCGGCTGCGGCGGCGTCGGCATATCCGTCATCCAGGGCGCCAAGGTGCAGGGCGCGGCGCAGATCATCGCCGTGGACCCGGTCGCCTCGCGGCGGGAGGCGGCGCTGCGGTTCGGCGCCACCGAGGCGGTCTCCCCCGAGGAGTTCGCCGACGCCAGGAACCGGATCACGGCGGGCGAGGGGTTCGACTACGTCTTCGAGGTCGTCGGCAAGTCCGCGACCGCGCACAAGGCGTACGAGATGACCCGGCGCGGCGGCAGCGTGGTCATCGTCGGCGCGGGCGCCCTCGACGACAACTACCAGGTCAACATGTTCTCGCTGTTCTTCGACGAGAAGAAGATCCTGCCCTCGATGTACGGCGGCGGCGACGTGCTCCGCTCGTACGAGCGCACCATCGCGCTGTGGCGGGCCAAGCGGATCGACCTGGAGAACCTGATCACCCACCGGGTGAACCTCGCCGAGATCAACGACGCCCTGGACCAGATGCGCACGGGCGTGGCCCTGCGCACCTGCATCGAACTCTGACGAACCCCGACCCGTTCTGAGAGGAACCGTACGGATGTCACTGCCACTTGAGGGACTCTCCGCCATCGTCACGGGCGCGGGCCGCGGGCTCGGCCGGGCCGAGGCGATCGAGCTCGCGCGGCTCGGCGCGAGCGTGGTCGTCAACGACTTCGGACAGCCCGGACGGGACGGCTCCGGGGAGGCCTCGGCCGCGCCGGCGGAGGAGGTGGCCGAGGAGATCCGCGCCGCGGGCGGGCAGGCCGTCGCGCACCTGGGCGACGTGGCCGACTTCGAGCAGGCGCGCGAGCTGGTCGAGCTGGCGGTGAGCAGCTTCGGGAAGCTCGACGTCCTGGTCAACAACGCGGGCATCCTGCGCGACCGGATGGTCTTCTCGATGTCGGAGGCGGAGTGGGACTCGGTCATCCGCGTCCACCTCAAGGGCCACTTCAACACCACCCACTTCGCCTCCGTGCACTGGCGCGAGCGGTCGAAGGCGGCGGGCGGCCCGGTCTACGGCCGGATCATCAACACCTCCTCGGAGGCCTTCCTCGGCGGCTCGGCCGGCCAGCCGAACTACGCGGCCGCCAAGGGCGGCATCGTCGGCCTGACCACCTCCACCGCCCTGGCCCTGGCCAAGTACGGGGTGACGGCCAACGCCATCTGCCCGCGCGCCCGCACCCGTATGACCGAGGACGTCTTCGCCGGCTTCCAGGTCCCGGAGGAAGGCAAGCTCGACCCGCTCGCCCCCGAGCACGTCTCCCCGCTCGTCGGCTACCTGGCCTCGCCCGCCTCGGCCAAGGCCAACGGACAGCTGTTCGTCGTCCACGGCGGGATCGTGGTCGTGATGGAACGCCCCCGCGTGGCCGCGAAGTTCGACACGACCAAGGAGGCCTTCTCCTACGAGGAGCTCGACGAGGTCCTCACCCCCCACTACGACTCCCGCCCGGCGAACGAGACCTTCGCCGCGGCGGAGGTCCTGGGCCTCAAGCACGACTGAGCGGCGCCTGCTGGAGCGGCACCGGCCGCGGGGCCGGGGCCGGAGGCGGATCCAGACGGACCGGCGGGGGCGGGGAGACCGGCAGGGACAGCCCGACGATGCCGCAGGGCACCTGGGGGGTCGCGTA
This sequence comes from Streptomyces sp. NPDC057010, assembly GCF_042673805.1. Taxonomy (NCBI): domain Bacteria; kingdom Bacillati; phylum Actinomycetota; class Actinomycetes; order Kitasatosporales; family Streptomycetaceae; genus Streptomyces; species Streptomyces sp. NPDC057010. The sequence continues at coordinate 37,812 of NZ_JBHUSC010000057.1, forward strand.
CGGGAGGTGCAGGCGGCCCTCGGGGTTCCACAGGCCCGTACCGCCGAGCCAGCCGGCCGGCGCGGGGAGCCGGAAGACGTGCCGGTCGGCGGGGCGCCACAGGACAATCCCGCCGTCGGCCGAGCGCAGCGCGACCCCGCAGCTCTCCGGCATCAGGGCCTGGCCCGGCTGGACGGCGAACGGGGTCGCGTCCTGCGCGCGCAGGCACTCCGGGAAGCGCACCGGCAGGGAGCTGCCCAACACCCCCCAGCCCAGGCGCGGTTCGCCCGGCGCGTCGGAGCGGAGCAGCAGCAGACCGCTGTCCGGGTCGGCCAGCAGGAGCCGGTCGTCGCTGCCCTCCGCGATCTGCAGCAGCGGCGACACCTCCCCGCCGCGCCCCAGATCCACGGCGACGGCCTTGACCGTCCCCTCCAGCTCCCGGTCCAGGGCCAGCATCCGGCCCGTCCGGTCCAGCCACACGCCGCCGGAGCACCGGCCCGGGATCCGGGCGACCGGCCCGAAGCCGCCGCCGGCCACCTGCCAGACCGTGGTCGCGGAGCCGGTCACGGCCAGGGCGAAGGCGCCGAGCCCGTCCGGGGACGGGGGCAGCAGGCGGATCCGTACGTCCTCCCCGTCCGGGTCCGCGCCCTGCGGCGCCACCGAGCCCAGCGGGAGTTCCCCGGTGCGCGGCCCGTCCGCGGCGCAGCCCGTCGGGTACAGCAGCGCGAAGGCGTGCCGTTCCGCGACCCGCCGGCGGATCAGCACCCGCCCGTCGGCCAGCGGCAGCACCTCGCTGTCGGCCTCCTCGGGCTGCGCGAGCGGCAACGGAACCGCGTACGGCTCGGGCCCGGCCAGCGTCCAGCGCTCGGCGAAGCGGGCCTCGCCGTCCCCGGCGAGCCGGGCGGCGTACGACCCGTCCGCGGCGATCGTGAACGGGGCCGTGGTCGTCATCTCGATCTCGGTGGCACAGACAGTCATCCGGGCCGTCACCTCCGGGGGCGAAGCTAGTTTTCGCACTTCCTGCCGAACAACACGACCCAGCACGCTTCACACGTACGGGTGTCCGGCCCCCGATTCGGCTGTGGGGGAGGTGGCGATTGTGCTGTGCGATATCGGGGCGTTTGGGGTGAGTGGGCATGGTCAGGCTTACCTCGCCATGGCGCCGCCCCCACGCGCCGGGGCGGAGCCCCGGGAGCCGGGCGGAGCCCGGGGCCACGGACGGTAGCCTTGGCCTGTGCCCCGTCTCTCTGAAGTCATCGCCGCCCTGGACGCACTCTGGCCCCCCTCCCGCGCCGAGCAGTGGGATGCCGTCGGCACCGTCTGCGGCGACCCCGACGCCGAAGTGGCCCGCGTCCTGTTCGCCGTGGATCCCGTCCAGGAGATCGCCGACGAGGCGCTGGCGCTGGGCGCCGACCTGATCGTCACCCACCACCCCCTCTACCTCCGCGGCACCACCACCGTCGAGGCCGGCACCTTCAAGGGCCGCGTCGTGCACACGCTGATCAAGAACGACATCGCGCTGCACGTCGCCCACACCAACGCCGACACCGCCGACCCCGGCGTCTCCGACGCCCTCGCCGGCGCCCTCGACCTCCGCATCACCGGCCCGCTGGTGCCCGACCCGACCGACCCGGAGGGCCGCCGCGGCCTCGGCCGGATCTGCGAACTGGACCACCCCGAGACCCTGCGCGAGTTCGCCGCCCGCGCCGCCGCCCGCCTTCCGCAGACCGCGCAGGGCATCCGCGTGGCCGGCGACCCGGACGCGACCATCCGTACGGTCGCCGTCAGCGGTGGCTCCGGCGACAGCCTCTTCGAGCAGGTCAGGGCCGCCGGCGTGGACGCCTTCCTCACCGCCGACCTGCGCCACCACCCCGTGTCCGAGGCCCGCGGGCAGAGCCCCCTCGCCCTCGTCGACGCCGCCCACTGGGCCACCGAGTGGCCCTGGTGCGAGCAGGCCGCCGCGCAGCTCGACGCGATCTCCGAGCGCCACGGCTGGGGTCTGCGGACCCACGTCTCGCGCACGGTCACCGACCCGTGGACGGCCCACGCGCCGTCCGTCACACCCCCTTCTACCTCTGGAGCCCCCAACTGAACGCCGAGCCCGCCGACCAGATCCGACTCCTCGACGTCCAGGCCCTGGACGTCCGGCTGTCTCAGCTCGCCCACAAGCGCAAGTCGCTGCCCGAGCACGCCGAGGTCGACTCCCTGACCAAGGACCTGACGCAGCAGCGCGACCTGCTCGTGGCGGCCCAGACGCAGGCGAGCGACGCCGCCCGCGAGCAGACCAAGGCGGAGCAGGACGTGGACCAGGTGCGCCAGCGCGCCGCCCGCGACCAGCAGCGGCTCGACTCCGGCACTGGCATCTCGGCCCGCGACCTGGCGAACCTGCAGAGCGAGGTCGTCTCCCTCGCCAAGCGGCAGTCCGACCTGGAGGACGTGGTCCTGGAGGTCATGGAGCGCCTGGAGGCCGCGCAGGAGCGCGTCACCGAGCTCACCGACCGCGTCGCCGCCCTGGAGGCCAAGCTGACGGACGCCACCGCGCGCCGCGACGCCGCCACCGGCGAGCTCGACACCGAGGCCGCGAAGGTCACCAAGGACCGCGAGGTCATCGTCGCGTCCATGCCGGCCGACCTGATGGCGCTGTACGAGAAGATCCGCGTCAAGCAGGGCGGGGTCGGCGCCGCGCGCCTGTACCAGCGCCGCTGTGAGGGCTGCCGGCTGGAGCTCGACATGGCCGAGGTCAACGAGATCAAGGCCGCGGCCCGCGACCAGGTCGTCCGTCACGAGAACTGCGGCCGCATCCTGGTGCGTACGGCGGACTCGGGCATCTGATGCAGCGGTCTGCCGGGTTCGTCGTGGAGGCGGACGGCGGCTCCCGGGGCAACCCGGGGCCCGCCGGCTACGGTGCGGTCGTCCTCGACCCGGCGACGGGCGAGACGCTGGCCGAGCGCGCCGAGTACATCGGCGTCGCGACGAACAACGTGGCGGAGTACAAGGGCCTGATCGCCGGCCTGAAGGCCGCCCGGGAGCTGGCCCCGGACGCGCAGGTCCGGGTCCGGATGGACTCCAAGCTGGTCGTCGAGCAGATGTCGGGCCGCTGGAAGATCAAGCACCCGGACATGAAGCCGCTGGCGGCGGAGGCGGCGAAGATCCTCCCCGCCTCCCAGGTCACGTACGAGTGGATCCCGCGCGAGCAGAACAAGCACGCGGACCGGCTCGCCAACGAGGCGATGGACGCGGGCAGGCAGGGCAGGCAGTGGGAGCCGTCGGCCTCCACGGCCGCCCTGGACACCTCGGCGGCCCGCGCCCTGGCCGCCGCCCCGCCGCCGTCGGGCCCGCCCGGGGACGCCGCCGCCGGTGCCGCCGCCGCC
>NZ_JBHUSC010000058.1:0-40211 GCF_042673805.1 Streptomyces sp. NPDC057010
GTGGGGTGTCGTCCGGGACGGGCTTCGATGTTCGGCGCCCACTCCGGGGTTGCTTCGTCGAGCGGGGGCTTGCGCCGAAATCATCTCGTTTTAGTCCCGGACGACACCCCACCCCGTCCCCGGCCCCTACCGGCACATCCAGTCCCGGCCGGGCAAAATCCAGCCCCGCCGGTGTTTGAGGCGCGGGGTACGGGGCGGAGCCCCGGGTCGTTGAGTCGCAGACGGCACCGTGCGCGGGCTAGGGGCGGCCCTGGAGTTTGGCTGATGTGGTGCGGGTGGACGGGAGTTTGCCGTACAGCTTCTTGCCCGGGCATTCCGTGGCGAAGCCGTCACGGTGGCCCGAGATGACGTTCATCGACACGTTCTTGCCCTTCGGGTACAGGTTGCCGCCGCCCGACTTCAGGGTCGTCTTCGAGCGCGGGTCCCTGCCGAACAGGCCGAGCTTCCACGCCGTGAGGCGGGCGACCGCGTCGACCGCCGCCGTCGGCGGGGCCGTGTTGGTGTAGGTGCCCAGGACCGCCACGCCCATGCTGTCCGTGTTGAAGCCCATGGTGTGCGCGCCGAGCACCGCCTTGGAGACCCCGCCCGCCCGGCCCTCGTACACCGTGCCGCACTTGTCGACGGCGAAGTTGTAGCCGAGGTCCCGCCAGCCGCTGCTCAGCACGTGGTAGCGGTACAGGCTCCGGATGACCGCCGGGGCGTCCTTGCAGGCGTAGTTGTTGCCGGAGGCGCTGTGGTGGACGAAGGCCGCCTTGACCGTGTTCGTGTAGACGAAGCCGCTCTCGCGCAGGCTCTCGTCCGCTCCCCACCCCTTGCGGGTGACGATGCGCGGGCGCGGCCCGATGTACGGGCGGGCCGCCTCGCTCAGCTCGCCTTCGCTCGCGTAGATCGCGTCGGCGGTGGAGTCGGCCTTGTCGAGCGCGGTGATCTCGTTCGCGCCGAGCTCGGCGTGCGGCAGGTTCGCGGCGGAGGACTCGGCCATCTCCATGGTCATGCCCGGTGCCACCAGCTCGCCCTTGTCGTCGCCCTCGGGGCCGCTGTTCTTGCCGTCCGATCCCGCCGCGGGCGTTTGCTCGCCCGGGTCGATGAGCTCGATCCGCATGCCCGTGGGCAGCCGGGAGGCCGCCCGGCCGCCGGCCGGTTCGGCCTGGACGCGGACCTCCACCCCGTCGGAGGCGCCGACCCACAGGGGGGCGGTGGCGCCGCGGACCCGGCCGGAGCCGCGCTCCGCCGCGTCGGGGTCGGCGGCGTGCTCGCTGTTGTGGGTCTCGACGTCCTGCCAGTCGGACCAGGCCGCGGTCCGCAGGGAGCGGGTGCGGACCTGGACCCGGCCGTGGAGCTGGGTCGCGACGTCGTCCCAGACGACGCCGACCAGCGAGAACGTCTTGACCTCGCGGGCGGCCAGGCCCTGTGTCTCGGGGAGGCGGGGCGAGGCGCTCATGCCGGGGACGCCGGGGGTCCGGTCCGCCACGGGTCCCAGGGGGACGAGCGGCAGCGACTGGGTGGAGCCGGCGGGGGTCACGGGAGAGGCTTCGGCCAGGGCCGGAGTGGGGAGCGCGAGGGGCAGGGCCAGTGCGGCCGCCGTCGCGACGCCGATCGAGGAAGCAAGGAATCCACGCATGAAAGGGATCGTGAGGACCCTCGGCACCCCGCGCATCCGGGAACTGACGCCCCGTCCGGTGTGTACGCCCCCTGCCCCTCCCCCGTACGGCCGCCCCCGGCTCCCCCGTACGGGGGAGGGGCCCGCGTACGCTGTGGCGGGTGAACGCCAACGACCGCACCCCTGCCGACCTGCTGCGATCCGCGCTCGCCGCCGATCCGGGCCGCCCGCTCGTCACCTTCTACGACGACGCCACCGGCGAGCGCGTGGAATTGTCCGTCGCCACCTTCGCCAATTGGGTGGCCAAGACCGCCAATCTGCTCCAGGGCGACCTGGGCGCCGAGCCCGGTGACCGGCTCGCGCTGCTGCTCCCGGCGCACTGGCAGAGCGCCGTCTGGCTGCTCGCCTGCGCTTCGGTCGGGGTCGTCGCCGAGGTCGACGGGGATCCGGCCGGCGCCGACCTCGTGGTCAGCGGTCCGGACACCCTGGACCGGGCCCTGGCCTGCGGGGGCGAGCGCGTGGCGCTTGCGCTGCGGCCGCTGGGCGGGCGGTTCCCGCAGCCGCCGGCCGGGTTCGCCGACTACGCCGTGGAGGTGCCGGGGCAGGGCGACCGCTTCGCGCCGTTCGCGCCGGTGGACGCCGAGGGGCCGGGGCTGGTCGTCGGCGGCGAGGAGCTCTCGTACGCGGCGCTGACCGCCCGGGCCCGCGAGGACGCGGCGAAGCTCGGGCTCGGCGAGGGCTCGCGGGTCCTGACCGGCCTCGGCTACGACACCTGGGAGGGGCTGTCGGCCGGGCTCTTCGCGCCGCTGGCCGCCGGCGGCTCCGTGGTGCTGTGCCGGAACCTCGGGCAGCTGTCGGCCGAGGCGCTGGCCCAGCGGACCGAGAGCGAGCGCGTCACCCACACGGTCTGACCGGCGGCGCCCGCTCCCGTCACCCACACTGATTAATGCCGGAAACGGGTTATTTGTCACCCGTATGGCCCTAGACGCGACCCTGCCCCCGGGCTGCCGCGACCACCCGGATGCAGGATCGGCAGTGGCCGTGCTCACTCGTACGGCTGTTTGTCGTAGCGGTTTGTCGTAGCGGCGAGGGGACGGACGCCAGTGACGGACAGCGCAGGCATACCGGGCAGTGGGAGCGGTGCGGCCGGAGGCCGCCGCAGGCCTCCGCGCAGCCGCAGGCGCCGGCTCCTGCGCTGGCTCGGCCTGGGGATGGCCTTCCTGGTCCTGGCGGGGGCGGCCGCCGGCTGGTGGCTCTACAACAAGCTCGACGGGAACATCACCGAGGACACCTCGGCGGCGGCCGAGCTGCGCCGCTACGAGCGCGACCGGCCCGCGCACTTCGCCGCCGGGGGCGAGAACATCCTGCTGATCGGCTCGGACTCGCGCTCCGGCAGCGACAACGCCCGGTACGGGCAGGACCAGGGCACCCAGCGCTCGGACACCGCGATCCTGCTGCACCTGCCGGCGGACCGGCGCAGCGCGACCGCCGTGTCGATACCGCGGGACCTGATGGCGGAGATACCGGCCTGCCTCACGGCGGACGGGACCCGCACGGAGGAGCGGTTCGCGCAGTTCAACTGGGCTTTCCAGTGGGGCGGGGCCGCCTGCACGATCCGTACGGTGGAGCGGCTGAGCGGGATCCGGATCGACCACCACATGGTGATCGACTTCGGCGGCTTCAAGAAGATGGTCGACGCCATCGGCGGGGTGGAGGTCTGCCTCAGGCAGCCCATCGACGACTCCGAGGCCAAGCTGCGGCTGCCCGCCGGGCGGCAGACCCTGGAGGGCGAGCAGGCGCTCGGCTTCGTGCGCGCCCGCCACAGCCTGGGCAACGGCAGCGACACCGAACGGATGGAGCGCCAGCAGCAGTTCCTCGGCTCGCTCGTCAAGAAGGTGCAGAGCAACGGGGTTCTGCTCAATCCGGCCCGGCTGTACCCGCTGCTGGACGCGGCGACCTCCTCGGTGACCACGGACCCGGGGCTGGCCTCGCTGCGCGGCCTGTACGAACTCGCCCGGGGCATCCGGGACATACCGACTGAACAGGTTAAATTCCTGACGGTTCCGCGCAAGCCGTACGCCGCGGACCCCAACCGCGACGAGCTGGTGGAGCCCGACGCGGCCCGGCTGTTCCTGCAATTGCGAATGGACAAACCGGTCACCGTCACCCCGCCGAAGCCCGAACCGGAACCCGTGGGCACGGTCGAGCCCGCCGAGGCCACGGGCGGCGCGACGGCCGCCACCCCGACGGATCCGGCGGAGAGCGGAACCGCGCAGGCCCCGGCGCCCGTCCCCACCTTCACCGGGACCACCGCGGGGACCGCGGACTGCCGGTAAAGCAATCCCAAAAGCCGGTGACCGAACCGAGCGGGATGGGCGGTTCGCCCCGTTATAAGGGGAGTGGAATTTGTCACCAGCATGGTTTGCAGCCGAACCTGACGGATAAGGTGAGCGATCCGGTGCCCCGGCCGGACCAGAGACCGGGCACCCGTAAGCCGGATCGTTGACCGTGCGCCCCGGGGGAGGCGCGTCGCGATGCACCCGACGGAGGACTCGAGCAACCGTGGATGCGCAAAGCCGTGGCCGGGCCGATGAGATCGACCCCGCAGACCAGTGGGTGCTCAACCCCCGCACCGGCAACTACGAACTGCGACTGGGCAACCCCGCAGCGCAAACGCGCCGCCCGTCGGTAGCCCCGCCGCGCAGATCCTCCTCCTCCGCGCCGGCGCCCACCGCCCCCTCCCCCGCCGTACCCAAGCCCCGGCGCGGCGACGGGCCGCCCGGCGGACGGCGCGGCGGCCGCTCCCGCAAGGGCGGCGGCGGTGGCGGCCGGCGCAAGAAGGCGCTGATCATCACCGGTGGAACGCTGGCCTTCCTGCTGGTCGCCGGCTCGGTGGGCGCGTACCTCTACTACGACCACCTCAACAGCAACCTCAACGTCACCGACATCGCGGGCGCGGGCACCGGCGGCTTCAAGAAGGACCAGGCCATCAACATCCTGGTCATCGGCACCGACAAGCGCAGCGGTGCGGGCAACGAGGGCTACGGGGACGCGGAGAGCGTCGGCCACGCCGACACCACGATCCTCTTCCACATCGCCAAGGACCGCTCCAACGCCACCGCGTTGTCCATCCCGCGCGACCTGATCACCGACATCCCGTCCTGCCCGACGAAGCAGCCGGACGGTTCGACGAAGGAGATCCGGGGCTCGAAGGGCACCCGCTTCAACACCAGCCTCGGCCAGGAGGGGCGCGACGCGGGCTGCACGATGCGCACCGTGAAGGAGCTGACCGGCATCGAGGTCGACAACTTCATGATGGTCGACTTCAACGCGGTGAAGACCCTGAGCACGGCCGTGGGCGGAGTGCCCGTCTGCCTGGAGAAGGCCGTCAACGACAAGGACTCCAAGCTCAACCTGCCGGCGGGCGAGCACCGGCTGCAGGGCGAGCAGGCGCTGGCGTTCGTACGGACCCGGCACGCCTTCGGCAACGAGAGCGACCTGGACCGGATCAAGACCCAGCAGCAGTTCCTGGGCTCGATGATGCGCGAGATGAAGTCGAAGGAAACGCTGACCAGCCCGAAGAAGTTCTTCTCGCTGGCGGAGGCGGCCACCAAGTCCCTGACCGTGGACAAGGGGCTGGGGTCCATCGACAAACTCACCGACCTCGCGGGTGAGTTGAAGGACATAAACCTCAAGAACGTCACCTTCACGACGCTTCCGGTGCTCGACAACCCGGCCGAGAGGATCAAGGCGACCGTCGTCCTCAACCAGACCGACGCCGAACCGCTGCTGCAGATGATCCGCGGGGACGTCTCGCTCACGGAGGTCGAGAAGAAGGAGCAGGCCGCGAAGGAGGCGGCCGACGCGGACGCGAAGGCCAAGCAGGACGCGCTGCTCCAGGGCGCCAAGGCGCCGGCCGCGGACGTACGGGTGGACGTCTACAACGGCGGCGGCCCCCAGGGCTCCGCGTCCACCACCCTGACCTGGCTGCAGAACACCAAGGGCGTGACCAAGTCCGGCAGCCAGGGCAACGCCCCCGCGAAGGTCGGTGCCACACAGCTCGAGTACGCGCCCAACCAGGCCGACCAGGCCCGGGCGCTGGCCGAGATGATGGGGCTCCCGGCCGGCGCGATGAAGATGGGCACGGCGGACGCCCCGGCGAAGACGCCGATGAAGCTGACGCTGGGCCCGGACTTCAAGGAACCGGGCGTCCCGCTGACGCCGCCGGCTCCGCAGCAACTGTCCAAGGAAGTCCAGCAGGCACAGGCCGACAAGGCCGTCTGCGCGAAATAACGGGCTGAAGCCGGTGCGACCGGCACAATGCCGACCATTGGGAATTCGAGGGGGACGCGTGAGGCACAGCAGCGTGCGGGGGGAGGGGGCGACCGCCCAGTCCGCCGGTGACATATCCGGCGGCGGGGCGGCCGCGCCCGGCACGGTGCCCCCACCGCGGGGAGGGTCCAGAGCGGCCCGCCGGGCGGCCGGCGGCCGTCCCACCCGGCGGGGCCGGCGGCGCGTCCTGCGCTGGGTGTCGTCCGTCCTGTCCCTGCTCATACTCGGGACGGCCGGGGCCGGTTACCTCTACTACCGCCACCTGAACGGCAGCATCAAGACGGACCCGCTGAACCTCGGCGAGACCAGACTGGGCGGCTCCAAGCCCAACGCCTTCGGGCAGACCCCGCTGAACATCCTGCTCATCGGCTCCGACGCCCGCAACGACGAGGCGAACCAGGCCCTGGGCGGCGCGAGCGACACCTTCGACGGACCGCCGCTGGCGGACGTGCAGATGCTGCTGCACGTGTCCGCGGACCGCAGCAACATGTCCGTGGTGTCGATGCCCCGCGACACGCTGCTGATGATGCCCAAGTGCACCGAGCCGAGCGGCAAGGTGCACCCCGCCAGCAAGGGCCTCGTCCAGACGAACGAGTCGCTCCAGCGGGGCGGACCGGGCTGCACGGTCGCCGCGTGGACCGAGCTGACGAAGATACCCATCGACCACTTCATGATGATCGACTTCAAGGGCGTGGTCTCGATGGCCGACGCCATCGGGGGCGTCCCGGTCTGCGTCGAGCAGAACGTCCACTCCCGCACCCGCGACGGCAAGGGCTCCGGCCTGAAGCTGGAGAAGGGCACCACCAAGATCCAGGGCGAGCAGGCCCTGCAGTGGCTGCGCACCCGCTACGGCTTCGAGGACGGCACGGACATCGGCCGCACCCACGCCCAGCACCAGTACATGAGCTCGCTGGCCCGCGAGTTCCGCAAGAACGCCAAGCTCACCAACCCGGTGAAGATGAACAGCCTGGCGCAGGCGGCCATCGAGGCCATGGTCGTGGACCCCGGCCTGAACAAGATCGACAAGCTGTACGACCTCAGCATGGAGCTCAAGAAGGTCCCGCCGGGGCGGATCACCATGACCACCATGCCGTGGGTGTACAGCACCCGCGAGGAGGGCCGGGTCGAGCCCGAGGCCGGAGCGGCCGAGGCCGTGTTCCGGATGGTCCGCGAGGACATACCGCTCGACGGCAAGGGCTCCGGTGCCCCGACGGACGGCGCCTCCCCCTCCCCGGGTGTCTCCGCGACCCCGACCGCCCCGCCTTCCCCGGCCGCCCCGACCACGGCCCCGGCTTCGGCACCCGCGAAGATCGCGGTCTCCGTCCGCAACGCCACCGGCGGCAAGGACGGCGCCCAGGCCAAGGCCAAGCTCCGGGCGACCGATGTCGCCACGCTGCTGATCGGCAAGGGCTTCGCCAAGGCCACCGCCGACACCCAGACCGGGGCCGAGGACACCACGGTGGTCCGGTACGCCACGGACGGCCAGGCCGCCGACGCGGCCGTCGTGGCCACCGCCCTCGGCCTGCCGGCCTCCTCGGTGCAGAAGTCCGACGAGGTCCCGGGGATCACCCTGTTCGTCGGCAAGGACTGGCGGACCGGTGACGCGCCGACCCCGGCGCCGCCCGCCCCCACCGCGCTCCCGACCTCCGCCCACGCGCTCAACGGCGACAACGAGGGCGCCTGCATGGCGATCCAGCCGGGCTTCACCTGGTAGTCCGTACGCCACGCGGAAGGGGCCCGGTGCAGCAGCACCGGGCCCCTTCCGTACGTCAGGACGCGTCTCAGACCTGCGAGGCGTCGCGGTGCACCGCCGGGCGGCGGCTCGCGATGACCTTGTCCGCCAGTGCGCGCGGGCTGGTCAGGAAGCCGTAGCCCCAGCACAGGTGCATGGTGGCCAGCGCCACCGGGATCTGCGCCCGGGCCTTGAGGGACAGGCCCTTGCCCGCCGGGACGGAGCCGGCGGCGATCGCCGCGAGGTAGCCGGCCGGGACGGCGAAGCCGAGCGGGCTGAGCGTCATGCCGACGGCCACGCCCGCCGCGAGCGCGCAGACCAGGGTGGGCGGGGCCAGGTAGCGGACGTTGATGGAGCCCGCGTGGTAGCGGGCCACCACGTGCCGCCACCGCCCGTAGTCCTTGTACTGCTTGGCGAGGGCCCGTACGGAGCGCCGCGGGCGGTACTGGACCTTCAGCTCCGGGGAGAACCAGATCAGGCCGCCGGCCTCGCGGATGCGGAAGTTCAGCTCCCAGTCCTGGGCGCGGATGAACTCCTCGTTGTAGCCGCCCTGCAGCTCCAGCGCCTCACGGCGGAAGACACCGAGGTAGACGGTCTCGGCCGGTCCCGCCTCACCGCCGGTGTGGAACTTCGCGTTCCCGACGCCGATCTTCGAGGTCATCGCGGCGGCGACGGCGTCTTCCCAGGCGTTCTGGCCCTCGGCGTGCATGATGCCGCCGACGTTCTGCGCACCGGTCTCCTCCAGGAGGCGCACGGCGGTGGCGATGTAGTTCGGCGAGAGCATGCCGTGGCCGTCGACGCGTACCACAATCGGGTGCCGCGAGGCCTTGATCGCGGCGTTGAGGGCCGCCGGGGTCCGGCCGGTGGGGTTCGGGACGGTGTGGACGCGGGGATCCTCGGCGACGAGCTCTGCGGCGATCTCGTCGGTGCGGTCCGTGGACGGCCCCAGCGCGATCACCACCTCCATCTCGCCCGCGTACTCCTGTTCCAGGATGTGGCGGACGGAGTCGCGGAGGTAGTGCTCCTCGTTGAGCACCGGCATGATCACCGAGACTGCGGGCTGCTGGGCGGGCATGTGGTCCTTCACGGTCGGGTATCTGTGTCACGTTACCGCGTACGGGGGAACCGGGTGCGCGCCGAGGGAGCGGTACGGACAGACGCTGATCGTATGGGCCTACTGTTCTGACGAATCAGACCGATCCGACCCGTCCCCCGACTGGTCTTCCTGCTGATCTCCGCGGAGGTGACCACCGTGCCCCAGCCGCACCGTCCCACCCGTCCCGCCAGGCCGCCCCAGCCGCAGCGCGCACGGCGCGGCGGTGCCGGCGGACCGGTCCGGCGCCGCGGTGAGCGGCCGCGGTGGGGGGTGCGGCTCGCGGGCGGGCTGGCGGTGGTGGTGCTGGGCTGCGGGGCCATCGGGCACGCCGTGATGACGGGCCTGGACACCGGGATCGAACGGGTGGACCCGTTCAAGGACATGAAGAACCGCCCGCAGGCCGGGCACGGCCTGAACTTCCTGCTGGTCGGCACCGACGGCAGGGAGAAGATCACTCCGGACGAGAAGCGCGAGTACCACCTCGGCGGGGCGCCCTGCCACTGCACGGACACGATCATGCTGGTGCACCTGTCGGCGGACCGGGAGCGGGCGAGCGTGGTCAGCCTGCCCCGCGACAGCTACGCGGAGGTGCCCGCGCACCAGGACCTCGTCAGCGGCAAGGCGCACAAGGCCCACCCCATGAAACTCAACGCGGCGTACTCCGAGGGCGGTCCCAACCTGACCGTGCGGACCGTCGAGAACATGACCCGGGTCAAGATCGACCACTACCTGGAGGTCGACTTCACCAGCTTCATGAAGACGGTCGACGCGATCGGCGGCGTGGACATCTGCACCGCCAAGACCATGCGCGACGCGAACACCGGCCTCGACCTGCTGCCGGGCAACCACCGGCTCAGCGGCGGACAGGCCCTCCAGTACGTGCGCTCCCGCCACGTCGACGGGGCCTCCGACCTCGGCCGGATGCAGCGCCAGCAGCGGTTCATGGCCGCCCTGATCAAACAGGCGACCGGCGGCGGGGCCCTGCTCAACCCCGTGAAGTTCAAGCAGGTCAGCTCCACCCTGCTCGGCTCGGTCCGGGCCGACACCGGCTTCGGCTCGGAGCAGATGCTCGCGCTCGGGCAGGCCATGCGCGAGTTCACCCCGTCCTCCTCGGAGTTCGCCTCGGTGCCCGTCGGCGACCCGTCCTTCCCGGTCAAGGGCATCGGCTCCACCGTGAAGTGGGACGAGCCGAAGGCCGCCAAGCTGTTCGAGTCGCTGCGGGAGGACCGGCCGCTCGCCCCGCCCCGGCCCGGCAAGACCGGCACCCGGCCGTCGGCCGTGCCGGTGGACGTGCCCCCGCAGCAGGTCCGGGTCCAGGTCGAGAACGGCACCCGGATCGACGGCCTGGGCGGCCGGGTCGACGCGGCGCTGCGCGCCACCGGCTTCGACACCACCCGGGCCCCGGGCAACGGCGCCAGCCGCGAGGTCAAGCGCACGGTGATCGCCTACGACCCGCGCTGGGACCGCTCCGCCCGGTCCGTGTCGACCGCGCTGCCGGGCAGCGAGCTGCGGGCGGTGGCGGGCCAGGGCAGGACGGTGCTGGTGATCGCGGGCGCGGACTACCGCAAGGTGGTGCCGGTCCGGGCGGAGGACCCGTACCAGGGCTCCTTCGGGGTGGTCACGGGCGACGAGGTCGTCTGCGGGAAATAGGCCCCCGGCGGCCGCGGCCGTGCGTCAGGTCAGTCGTCGAAGCCCTGGGCCGCGCGCTCCTCGCGCAGGGCCATGATGGCCTGGCGCCGGGCGAGGCGGTGGGTGCGGCGGATCTGGGCCTCCTGGTTGCGGCGCTCGTCCTGTTCCGTCTCGGGGATGACGGGCGGGACCCGGCGGGGCTTGCCGTCGGCGTCCACGGCCGCGAAGACCAGGTAGGCGCTGCCGACCTGGGTGGCGGGGGTGGACTCGTTCCACCGCTCCGCGAGGACCCGTACGCCGATCTCCATGGACGACCGGCCCGTCCAGTTGACCTGCGCCTTCACGTGCACGAGGTCGCCGACCCGCACGGGGGCGAGGAAGGCCATCTCGTCCATGGACGCGGTGACCGCCGGGCCGCCGGAGTGGCGGCCGGCCACGGCACCGGCCGCGTCGTCCACCAGCTTCATGATCACTCCGCCGTGCACCGTGCCCAGCAGGTTGGTGTCGTTGGCGGTCATGATGTGGCTGAGGGTGGTCCGGGAGGCCGAGACCGGCTTCGCCTCCGGTGCGTCCGCTATCTCTGTCATATGGCCACCTTAGATGCGCGGGGCAGGCATCAGCTCTGCAACAGCCCCGGTACGGAACCCGCCCCGGACTGTCGGACGACACGCCCGGCCAGGCATCCTTGGGCGCATGAATGAATGGCCGGCAGGGTGGAACGGCGACCGCGAGGACCGCGGCCGCCGCGACGACGGGTACGGGCGCGGCAGCGCGCAGGCGCAGCCCGAGGGCGCGCAGCGGATGCGGCACGTGCAGCGGCAGCAGCCGCAGCAGCCCGCACAGCCCCCGCGGCCCCCGCAGCAGCCCGGACAGCCGTCGCGGCCCCCGCGCCCGGCGAGGCCCTCGGTCCCCCCGCAGCAGACGCAGAGCCCCGACACCTACGGCGGCTACGACAGCGGCTACAACACCGGCCAGGTCTACGGTTCGCCCTCGGGCGGCGCTCCGGGCCGTCCCGGCGGGCCCGGGCAGCCGCCGTCGGGGCCCGGCCGGCCCGGGCGGGCGCCCGGCCCCGCGCCGGACTGGCGCAAGCGGATCAAGGTCGGCTCGATCGTGCTGGTCTCCGCGCTGCTGGTGACCACGGTCTCCACCTACTTCTGGGCCGACTCCAAGGTGCGCCGCGAGGTGGACCTCTCCAAGGTCATCGAGCGCCCGAAGGAGGGCGACTGCACGACGTACCTGATCGTGGGCTCCGACAGCCGCGAGGGCATGTCCGACGAGGAGAAGAAGAAGCTCCACACGGGCTCGGCCGAGGGCAAGCGGACCGACTCGATGATGATCCTGGCGAAGTGCTCCAGCGGGAACACCATGATCTCGCTGCCGCGTGACTCGGAGGTGGAGATCCCCTCCTTCGTCGGCTCCCAGTCCGGCAAGAAGTTCCCGGCGCAGGGGCGCCGGGTCAAACTCAACGCGGCGTACGCGGAGGACGGCCCCGAGCTGCTGGTGCGCACCATCGAGTTCAACACCGGCCTGCGGATCGACCACTACGCGGAGATCGGCTTCGCCGGGTTCGCGAACATCGTGGACGCGCTGGGCGGGGTGGAGCTGGACATCGAGCAGGGCTTCAAGGACGAGAAGTCGGGCGCCGACTTCAAGGCCGGCAAGCAGACGCTGAACGGCGAGCAGTCGCTGGCCTTCGTACGGACCCGCTACGCCTTCGCCGAATCGGACCTGCAGCGGACGAAGAACCAGCAGAAGTTCCTGGCGGCGCTCGCCAACCAGGCGGCCACCCCCTCCACGGTCCTCAACCCGTTCGAGCTCTACCCGCTGCTGGGCGCGGGCCTGGACACGCTCATCGTGGACAAGGACATGGGCCTGTGGGACATGGGCCAGATGTTCTTCGCGATGAAGGGCATCAACGGCGGTGACGGCGTCTCGATGAACATGCCGATCTCCGGGCAGCACGCCGGCAACCTCGTCTGGGACAAGGCGAAGGTGCAGCAGCTGGTGAAGCAGATCCAGAACGACGAGAAGGTCACGGTCCGCGGGAACTGAGGACCGGCCGGGCGGCCCGCTCCCCCCGGACCGCGATCAGCGATCAGCGGTCCGGGGGCGGGGCCGGGGCTCAGGCGTCCGGGGAGAAGCGGATCGCGGCGGCCGGCAGCTCGGCCCCGCACCACACGCGGGCCCCCGCGCGCAGTTCGTTGTCGGCCCCCACGACGGCGCCGTCGCCGATGACCGCGCCGTCCAGGACCGTACGGGCGCCCACCGAGGCGCGGGCGCCGACCAGGCTGGCGCTGACCTGCGCGTCGGGGCCGATTTCGGCGCCCTCCAGCACGATCGTGCCGTGGACGGCCGCGCCCGCCCCGATCCGGGCTCCGGCGCCCACGACGGTGCCGCCCGACAGCTTGGCCCCGGCCGCCACCTCCGCGCCGGGCAGCACCAGGGACTCGCCGCGGCGGCCCGGTACGGCCGGGGAGGAGACGACGCCGCGGACCAGGTCGGCGGAGGCCTGGATGATGGACTCGGGCCGGCCCAGGTCCATCCAGTACGTGTTCTCGGTGACCCCGTGCAGCCGGGAGCCGGCCGCGAGCAGGCCGGGGAAGGTCTCGCGCTCGACGGAGACCGGGCGGCCGGCCGGGATGGAGTCGATCACGCTGCGGCGGAAGACGTAGCAGCCGGCGTTGATCTGGTCGGTGATGATCTCCTCGGGCGTCTGCGGCTTCTCGGTGAAGGCCAGCACCCGCCCCTCGGAGTCGGTGGGCACCAGGCCGAAGGCGCGCGGGTCCTCGACCCGCACCAGGTGCAGGGTGACGTCGGCGTCGACGGCCTTGTGCGATTCGACGAGTCCGGCGATGTCCAGGCCGGTGAGGATGTCCCCGTTGAAGACGAGGACCGAGGAGTCCGGGCCGCCGGTCAGGCGCTGCGCCGCGTTGCGGATGGCTCCGCCGGTACCCAGCGGCTCCTCCTCGACCACGTACTCCAGGCGGAGGCCGAAGTCGGATCCGTCGCCGAAGTAGGGCTCGAAGACCTCGGCGAGGTAGCAGGTGGCCATCACGATGTGGGTGACACCGGCGGCGGCGGCCCTGGCTATCTGGTGGGCGAGGAAGGGGACGCCTGCGGTCGGGACCATCGGCTTGGGCGTGTTCACCGTTACCGGGCGCAGCCGCGTCCCCTGCCCGCCGACCAGCAGGATCGCTTCCGTCATTGCGTTCTCCCCAACCGATTACTCCGGCGTACGAAGGGCCAAATTTAGCCCATCCGAGAGGCCCGCAGCTGCCGTCGACGGCGAACGGCGCGAAGGTCACCGCCGGCCGCGGCGCACGTCGGCGTGAACGCGCGCGCCCGTACAGCGGATGTACCCGGCGTGTCCCGAAATGCCCGGGCAGCGCGGCCGATCATGGCTCCTGGGCTCCGGTGCCCTCGCGCGGGTCCCCGGCCACTCGCCATCCGAAGGAGTCATCTGCATGCTCACGTCGATCGCCGCCTTCCGGAGGAGACTCCGCATGAGCTCCGCGGCGGCCGCCGCCGGTGCGGCCCTCCTGTTCACCGTGCCCGGTGCGGCGCTCGCGGCGCCGGGGGACCTGGACCCGACCTTCGGCGAGGGCGGCGTCGTCATCACCGACCTCATCTACTACGAGTACACCAACGACATGGTGCTCCAGCCCGACGGGAAGATCCTCACCGTCGGCAGCCAGTCACCCGCCGAGGGCGGAGAGAACGGCAGCGACTTCTCGCTCGTCCGCTACAACCCGAACGGATCGCCGGACCCGGGCTTCGGCGACGGCGGAGCGGTGACCACGGACTTCAGCCCCTCCGACGACGCCCAGGGCGTGGCCCTGCAGTCGGACGGGAAGATCATCGTGGCCGGGAACACCTGGGTGGAGGAGAACGGCGTCACCCGGGGCCAGTTCACGGTCCTGCGCTACACGGCGAACGGCACGCTCGACCCGACCTTCGGCACCGACGGCCGCGTCTTCCCGGACTTCGGGCCCGGCTCCGGGGCCGGCGCCGTGCGGGTCCTGAGCGACGACCGGATCCTGGCGGCCGGCGGGGCGCAGGGCGACTTCGCGCTGGTCCGCCTGACGCCCGGCGGCAGCCTCGACACCACCTTCGGCGACGGTGACGGCCGGGTGACGACGCAGCTCGCCGGTGGCAACGCGTCCGTCGAGGACCTGGCGCTCCAGCCCTCCGACGGGAAGATCGTCGCGGTCGGCCGAGCCGGGGCGTACACGAACAACAGCACCGTGGCCCTGGCCCGCTACGGCGCGGACGGCAGCCCCGACCCCACCTTCGACAACGACGGGAACACCACCGTCGACTGGGGGACCGCGGACGACGTCGCCAGCGGCGTGGTGCTCCAGCCCGACGACAAGCCGGTCGTGGCCGGGTACGGCTCGGAGGGCTTCACGACGGCCCGGTTCAACACCAACGGCAGCCCCGACACCTCCTTCGGCGGCGACGGCCGCGTGGGCACCACCTTCGAGACCGGCCTCGGCGCGGCCCACGACGTGGCGCTCCAGCCCGACGGAAAGATCGTCACCGTCGGCGTCGGGGGCGGCCCCGACGGCGGTCACGACTTCGCGGTGGCCCGGCTCACCTCCGCCGGCGTCCTGGACGGCACCTTCAGCGGCGACGGCAAGGTGACGACCGACGTCGGCTACGACTTCTTCGACGACTTCGAGGAAGCCCACGCCGTCTCCATCCAGCCGGACGGAAAGCTCGTCGTGGCCGGCGTGACGAACGACTCCACCGCCCGCGCCGTCGTGCGCTACGAGGTCACCGGCACCACCCCGCCCCCGCCGCCGCCGACCGCGGACGTGTCCGTGACGAAGGACGGCGCCACCTCGCTCAGCCTCGGCGACCCCGTCACCTACACCGTCCGCGTGACCAACAACAGCACCACGACTGCGGCGACCGGCGTCCAGCTGACCGACGCCCTCAGCGGCACGGCAGCCGGCACCATCCTGGGCACCACCACCAGCCAGGGCAGCTGCACCACCAGCCCCACCCAGGCCACCTGCGCCCTGGGCACGCTGCCCGTCGGAACCACCGCCACGGTGACGATCACCGCCGAACCCTCCCGGTCCGGGACCCTCACGGACACGGCCACGGCCGGCGCCCAGAACGACACCACCCCCGGCAACAACAGCGCGAGCCGCACCACCACCGTCACCAACACCCGCGGCTGCACGATCGTCGGCACGAGCGGCAACGACACCCTCAACGGCGGCTACGGCAACGACGTGATCTGCGCCCTCAGCGGCAACGACACCGTCAACGCCTCCTTCGGCAACGACACCGTCCACGCCGGCCCCGGCAACGACCGCGTCGACGGCGGCTACGGCAACGACACCCTCATCGGCGGCCCCGGCAGCGACACCCTGACCGGCAACTTCGGCAGCGACACCCTGAACACCGTCGACGGCGTCTCCGGCAACGACACCGCCAACGGCGGCTACAACACCGACACCTGCACCACGGACCCGGGCGACACCCGCATCAGCTGCCCCTGACCCCCGAAGGGCCCGGCGTCCGCTCACCGGGCCCTTCGAGCCGTGCAGTACAGCTGGACCCGGGTCAGAGAAGCCCCGCCGCCCGGCGCCGTCAGCGTGCCGTCGAGCGCTGCGGCGATACCGTCGGCGTTGCGCGGCACGCGGTCCGGCTCGTGCGGGTGGATCGGCTGCGCGCTCATGCTGCTCCCTCGGTCGACCGCTTCTCCGCGTCTGCCCCCTGCCCACCGCTCGGGTCGACCTCGTCGTACTCGTCCGGCCAGCCCTCCAAACCGTTCGCGAGCAGATCGAGCACGTCCGGCGGCCTCGGGATGTCCGGCGCGCACTCGGTGCAGGCGTAGACGTTGAACCCGGGCCCCGATCCGGCATGCACCTCGGAGACGACCACGGGGTCCGTGGTGAGCCGTTCGCAGCGGACGCACATGCGCGCGGGACGGCGCGGCCCGGCCATCAGGCGACCCACCGCGACCGGGCACCGATGAGATACGTGTCGAGGTCGATGCCGAAGTCGGCGGCGAGAACGAGCGCGAGGCGCCTCTGCCGCTGCTCGTGGGCCCGCTGATACGGGCGAACCAGTCGCGCCTCGTCGCCGTCGAGCGGCCCGCCGTCGAGCCCGTACGGGGAACGCCACGCCGGGAGCGCGGGGCCTGGGCGGGACGCCCGTACGCGCGGCCAGTCGGCGCTCCGCGCCGTCCGGCTGCGCGGCACGAAGAGGAGCCTCGTCCAGAGGGCGAAGGCGCGGATAAGGTCGGCCATGTCGGTCTGCTTTCTTCAGATCGGCCACGCCCCGGGACGGCTCCATCCGTCGCCGGGGTCCTGCGTTCTGCTGAGCAGCGTAGAAGTGGCGCACTTCCTGCCATAGCTACCCTCGTCTACCCCCTGGGGTGGCTATGGCAGCCCCCGCAGGTCACTTAGGGTTACGGTTCATGAGCATTAACCGGGCCGAAGCGGTCGCGCCTTATCGCCAGGTCGCGGCAATCCTGCGTGCACGCATCCAGGACGGAAGTATCCCGCCCAACCGCCGCATCCCGAGCCTCGTCGCGCTGGAGCAGGAGTTCGGGGTCGCGCGGGACACCCTTCGCAAGGCGGTGCAGGTACTCAAGGACGAGGGGCTGGTCCACACGGTCACAGGCATGGGCGTCTACGTCATCGACACAACCGCCGAGTAATTCCGCCGGATGCAACCCCACTCAGTCCAGGGACGCCAACGCACCCGCTACGAGAGAGCGTGCCGCAGCGCCCCGCGCGGCCTCACCCGAAAGCCGGTCAAAGGCTCGTGCGTAGAGCTCGACCTGACTGGGCTGCGTGAGCGTGGAAGCGGCATCCAAAGTGTCCGCATGCACCCTGGAGTCATCGAAGATCGTGAAGGTTGGCATGGGCCATACGGTCCGCTGCGCCGAGAACGGGATGATGCCCACGGCAACGTTCTGGAGTTCCATCACACCAAGTAGGTGGCCGAGCTGCGCCGCCATGGTCTCGGCACTGCACATGCGGTACCGCAGTACGGCTTCCTCCAGCACGAACGAGAAGCGCCGGGCGCCATGGTTCAACACTTCGTTCCGCCGTATGCGGGCCGCCACGGCATCACTCACATCATCCGGGGTTCCTCGGAAGTCTGCGATGGACGACAGCAGGGCAGCGGCGTATCCGGGCGTCTGGAGGAACCCGGGGATCACGTCAGAGACATAGACCCGGAACAGCTTGGTCTGCTGGTACAGGTCCCTCGTGGACTCTTGCAGGCGACGAAGACCGCTCCGCTGAAGCCGTCTCCACTGAACGTGCGCGTCGGCGGATTGCCTGTTCGCGGCGATCAAGTCGGAAGCTTGATCGTCAGCGGAGCAAGCTCGGCACCACAGTCTGATGTCGGCATCAGACGGGGCTGTCTTGGCGTTCTCGATCCGGGACGACTTCGACTCTGACCAGCCGCACCTGACGGCCAGCTCCCGCCCGCTGATCTCCGCGTCCTTTCGGATCTCGCGCAGACGGCCGGCGAGGTCTTCACGGGCCTTCTGAACGCCTGAGGAGGGGTGTGGGGGCATGGAGCTGGCTTTCGTCAGATCTCGTACAGGTGATGCGGAATCGCTCGCTTCCAGACCGCTGCGAAGGCAGTCGAACACAGCTTCACGGTTTCCGGTTCGGCCGTGATCTCGTCCTCGACCACTGCTCCGTCGCCGGAGAAGTGGTGCACACGGAGAAGCGCACCGTCGAACAGCCAGAAGTCATTTCCAGGCAGAGGAATGCCCGTGGCCCGTCGACGTGGCAGCCACCGCACCTCCTCACCCGCCGTAATGTTGGCGTGGGTGACGTAGTGCTCCCAGCGGATGTACTCCGATACAGGCTCGGAGACCACCCGGGCCCGACGGACGGACACTCCCCGGGCCACGGTGTCCGTGATCAACTGGTCGTAGGGATGCCACCAGGATTCGCGGTCCTCCCAGTTGATCCGCTCACCACGCTTCCACGCCTCGAATCGGTCTGTCAGGGCGTAGGAGTCGCGGAGTTCCAGGTGGACGGCAGACCGCTGGCACCGACCAAGCAGCTCAGCGAAGCTGGGCACGCTCGACGGCATCACACGCCTCCCTGATCATCGGGATCATCCGGGCCGGAATCCTGACGATGGCTTCATCGTCAGGCACCGGTCCGTTCGCGGGGCTGCTCGCCTCGCACTTCGCCTGAGTCTCGGTGCTCGGCTTCCATCCCTGCAACAAGATCTCCTGAGCTTCCGCGTCCGCCCACACAGTGAGGCAGTGGTCCCGGTCGGTGTTCGGGTCGATTCCGACGAACTCCACGGCCATGGCCGGCTCCCTGGTCTAGGTGCTTGCTCGGGCTTGCATGAGCTTCGCTGAACAGCAGATACAGCGTCAAGAGCCGTACCAATCAACCAAATTGACGTGCAAGCTACTGCAAGCTGGTGGATCCCTGAACCGCCTGCTTCCTAAGGTCGATCCATCGGCCTCAGAAGCGATCGGAGGACGCCATGACTGGCACGGCGCAGACGGCGAACCACGCATGGGAGTACGCGACCTACGCACCAAAGGGCCACAAGTGCTGTGTGTGTCGGGAACCGTTCACAGCCTTGGAGCCCGTTTGCCGGGGAGCGATCGAGCGAGCCTCCGGCTCTCCCGCCGTGGTCTACCGCCACACGGGCAAGTGCCCCGGTCGACCCGTGGTCGCCTGATGGACATGCAGACCTGGAGAGCCGGGCGGACGCGAGCCACTGAGGCTACCGAGTCCTTACTTGCGGCTCTAACCGCCCTTGGTATCCATGAGGCCGCATGGGGCGGGATCCGCCCCACGGTCACCCACAACGGCCACGCATACGTACACCTGGGGATGCTCCCCGCTGACGTGGTGGAGCAGATGGCCAAGGCCATGAGGGTCACAAAGACTTCCGTCCGCTAGGGGCGGGGGGACGGCCGGCTCTGATCCGGCGGTCAAGCAGATCAGGAAGGGCAACGATGACCGACCTGTACGGGCTCCCCATCGAGGAAGCCAAGTTCTCGAAGGCCTGCGGCGGCAACACCCACCCGGACGGCGAGGCGTGCGTGACGCTCGCCAGGATCGGCCCGGACGCATGGGCCATGGGCGACAGCAAGCGACCTACCGCCGAGCCGCTGCGCTTCACCACGGCGGAGCTGGACGCGGCGGGCATCGACCCCGCACGCTTCGACCTCTCCGCCTGACCCCTGACCGACGGCCCCGCCCACACGCCGTCGGGCGGGGCCGTCGCCTTCCCTGGAAGGGAGCGGCAGTGCACATCCACGGCTACGCCTGGCTCGGTGAGAAACAAGCCTTCGACAAAGAGAGCCTCCGACGGCCACCGCCGAGCCAGGCCCCGACGCCGCACAGCCCGGCCGAGGTGATCGACCGGCACCGGCAGGCCGTTGCGGAGTTCCCGACCACCGACATGCCGCCGCTCCAGACCGCGCACTGGCTGATCAAACCCGCCTCCACGGTCCGAGGCACCTGGGAGGAGCCGAAAGAGGCCGGGGAATGGCTCGGCCTCCAGCTCACCGAGTTCGCCCCACGGTTCGCCTCGGAGGCGGAGCGGGAAGCAACCCGCCTCGCGCTGCTGGTGAAATCAGCGGTGGACCGAACGGCCTGCGGAGGGGACGTGTCACTTGGGCACTACCTCAAGGGAACCGTGTTCCATTCGGTCGCCTTGGTGTCCTGCTCCCCGAACCGTTCCAGCCCAGAGCTGCTCTGCCCTCTGAGGTAGAGCCCTGGGCTTACGACCGGCCCATAACGGGCAGATCGCCGCCCACTCACCTCGGCCACGTAGCGATCAGTGGCGGCCTATTCCCAGCCACAGACGGCCGCCGGACGCCGAAATACGAGGAGCGCGTAGCGATTTGACGCGCCGACGGCTCCCGACGGGCTTCTCACCGCTGTTTCGTGCAGGTAGCGACGCCCCGACCCGGAACACCCCAACCCAGGGCCCGGGCGGCAGCCCCCTCATGCCCGGGCCCGGGCACCGCCCGGCCTGGGTGGTGGGGCCTGGCAGGCCTGGGGAAGCGGGCCCGCACTTCCCTGGCCGGCTCGTGCATGTGTCTCTGAACCGGCCCGTTCTTTTGGGGGCTTCCCGGCAGTCTTCGGATTTCCGGGTCGGGCCGGTCGGTCAAGGGTGGCCGAAGGCCATCGCGAAGCGACGCGACCGCAGGGAGCGCCCTTGAGGGACCGGCCCGACCCGGAGAGACGATGAGACTGACGGGAAACCCCCAACCCTCCCTGAATACCGGGTCGCTGGGCCCCGAACCCCGAAGCCGCCGACCGGCTGGCCGGTCTACCTGAGCGAAATGCCGACGAGCCCGACCCCACTCACCGGATTGCCGAGTCTCGGTCTGGCTACCGCGGGGGGCGGGTGGGCAGCCACTGCCGCGCCGTCGTGGCGAGAGGGGGGTGAAGGCCCCGCCCAGGCGAAGCGCCCCGAAGCCGCCGACCGGCTGGCCGGTCTACCTGAGCGAAATGCCGACGAGACCGACCCCGCTCACCGGATTGCCGAGTCTCGGTCTGGCTACCGAGGGGGCGGGGGGCAACCGCTGCCGCGCGGTCGTGGTGAGAGGGGGGTGAAGGCCCCGCCCAGGCGAAGCGCCCCGAACCCCCCGCCCCGCAGCCCGCCCTACCTGAGCGAAATGCCGACGAGACCGACCCCCGCTCCCCGGACTGCCGAGCCTCGGCATCGGCGCCGAGGGGGGCGGGTGGGCAACCACTGCCGCGCGGTCGTGGTGAGAGGGGGGTGAAGGCCCCGCCCAGGCGAAGCGCCCCGCAGCCCGCCTCACCTGAGCGACATGCCGACGCAGCCGACCCCGCTCGCCGGACTGAGGCTCGGTAAAGGCACCGACAGGGCAGAGCCCCGCCTGCGTGCGCCGTCAGGCCGCGAACGGGTTTGCGTGGCCCGGGAGTTGCTGCCCCGGGCGGAGGAACCGCGTGCGACCGTGTTCGTCCCGGACGGTCACGAAGCCGGCCTCGGTCAGCCGCTGTGTGATCTTCTGCCGGCGGACCGCCCCGAACTTGAAGGCCGCGAGCAGGAAGCCGGCCATCGCGGCGCCGCCGAACAGCGCGCCGAGCGGCATCCCGGCGACGAGGAGGATGAGGGGCAGGACCGCGCAGCATCCCCACGCGATCAGCTTCTGCTTCCTGTCCGCGGCCTGGGCCATGACGTCGTACATGATGCGGTCCTTCGCCAGGGCGACGGCCTGCTCTGCCTCGGGGAGGGGCCTGAGCGAACCGGGCCGCATCCCGGGCACCGTCCCGCCGTTCCCGGCCTGCGGGTGGGCGGTGATGGTGGCCGCCTCACGGGCCCGCGCCTCGGGGCGCGCGTCGCGGTACATGAGGACCGCGACGAGCGTGTTCTTGTGGCCGGTCCGCCGTGTTTCCCCGTACTCGAAGCCGTACTGCTCGGCGATGTGGACCAGGGCGGCCGCGCGGCGGTGAGAGCTCTCCGGGCCGATCTGGAACACGTCCTGGCGCGCGATCTGCTGGAGCGTGTGCGCGACCAACCGTTGTACGGACATCTTTTCTTCCCGCCCTGAACCACAGCCCGATGACCTGCCCGATGACCTGTCGGCGCACAGACTAGCCACGCCCCCGGAACGCCGGAAGGCCCCGGCCGCAGCCGGAGCCTTCCTCGTCAGTGCAGGTCAGAGCACGTACCGCCCGTTACGGGAGGTTCCGCGCCATCACGATGCGCTGGACCTGGTTCGTGCCCTCGTAGATCTGCGTGATCTTCGCGTCGCGCATCATGCGCTCCACCGGGTAGTCACGGGTGTAGCCGTAGCCGCCGAGCAGCTGGACGGCGTCCGTGGTGACCTCCATGGCCACGTCGGAGGCGAAGCACTTGGCCGCGGCGCCGAAGAAGGTGAGGTCGGTGTCGACGCGCTCGGACTTCGCGGCAGCGGCGTACGTCAGCTGGCGGGCGGCCTCGATCTTCATGGCCATGTCCGCGAGCATGAACTGCACGCCCTGGAAGTCGCCGATCGGCTTGCCGAACTGCTTGCGCTCCTGGACGTAGCCCTTGGCGTAGTCCAGGGCGCCCTGGGCGATGCCGAGCGCCTGGGCCGCGATGGTGATGCGGGTGTGGTCCAGGGTCTTCATGGCGGTGGCGAAGCCGGTGCCCTCGGCGCCGATCATGCGGTCGGCGGGGATCCGGACGTTGTCGAGGTAGATCTCGCGCGTCGGGGAGCCCTTGATGCCGAGCTTCTTCTCGGGGGCGCCGAAGGAGACGCCCTCGTCCGACTTCTCGACGACGAACGCGGAGATGCCCTTGGAGCGCTTCTCGGGGTCCGTCACGGCCATGACCGTGTAGTACTCGGAGACGCCCGCGTTGGTGATCCAGCGCTTGACGCCGTTGAGGACCCAGAAGTCCCCGTCGCGCACCGCGCGGGTCTTCATGCCCGCCGCGTCGGAGCCCGCGTCGGGCTCGGAGAGCGCGTAGGAGAACATCGCGTCGCCCTTGGCGAGCGGGCCGAGGTACTTGGCCTTGAGCTCCTCGGAGCCGGAGAGGATCACCGGGAGCGAGCCGAGCTTGTTGACCGCCGGGATGAGGGAGGAGGAGGCGCAGACGCGGGCCACCTCCTCGATCACGATGACGGTGGCGAGGGCGTCGGCGCCCGCGCCGCCGTAGGTCTCGGGCACGTGGACGGCGTGCAGGTCATTGGCGACCAGGGCGTCGAGGGCCTCCTGGGGGAAGCGGGACTCCTCGTCGACCGCGGCGGCGAACGGCGCGATCTTGGCCTCGCAGAGAGCGCGGACCGACTCGCGGAGCATGTCGTGCTCCTCGGCCGGGCGGTACAGGTCGAAGTCGGCAGAACCCGCCAAGATCTCTCACTCCCCAGTGATGATGCGTGATGCTAACTACCGTTAAGTAACCCAAATCTTAGTGTCCGGCGCACGCATGGCGATATGCACGGCCCACGTGAGCTGCATGACAGCGGTGCCGGCTGGGCGCGCTCCGGGGGAACGTCCCCCCTGCCCGGCCCGACTATGCTCAGTGGCCGCAAACGGCCCCGCACCTCTGGAGCACCCATGGCCCCCCTCAGGATCACTGTGATCGGCACCGGCTACCTCGGCGCCACGCACGCCGCGGCGATGGCGGAGCTCGGGTTCGAGGTGCTCGGGCTGGACGTGGTGCCGGAGAAGATCGAGATGCTGGCCTCGGGCCGGGTGCCGATGTACGAGCCCGGGCTGGAGGAGCTGCTGGGCGCGCACGTGGCCGGGCTGCCGGGTTCCACGGGGCGGCTGCGGTTCACGCAGTCGTGGGAGGAGGTCGCCGAGTTCGGCGACGTCCACTTCGTGTGCGTGAACACTCCGCAGAAGCACGGGGAGTACGCGTGCGACATGTCGTACGTCGATGCGGCGATGGAATCGCTGGCCCCGCACCTGACGCGGCCGGTGCTGGTGGTCGGCAAGTCCACGGTGCCGGTGGGCTCGGCGGAGCGGCTGGCGGCGAAGCTGGCCGCGCTGGCGCCGGCGGGCGAGGGGGTGGAGCTCGCCTGGAACCCGGAGTTCCTGCGGGAGGGCTTCGCCGTGCAGGACACCCTGCACCCCGACCGGATCGTGATCGGCGTACAGGGCGAGCGCGGCGAGAAGCTGCTGCGCGAGGTGTACGCGACGCCGATGGGCGAGGGTACGCCGCTGGTGGTCACCGATTTCCCGACGGCGGAGCTGGTGAAGACCGCCGCCAATTCCTTCCTCGCGACGAAGATCTCCTTCATCAACGCGATGGCGGAGGTGTGCGAGGCCGCGGGCGGCGACGTCGTCAAGCTGGCGGAGGCCATCGGCTACGACGAGCGGATCGGCGCGAAGTTCCTGCGGGCCGGGATTGGCTTCGGCGGCGGCTGCCTGCCGAAGGACATCCGGGCGTTCATGGCGCGGGCCGGCGAGCTGGGCGCCGACCAGGCGCTGACCTTCCTGCGGGAGGTCGACTCGATCAACATGCGGCGGCGCGGGCACATGGTGGAGCTGGCGCGCGAGGCGGTGGGCGGCTCGTTCCTGGGCAAGAGGGTGGCGGTGCTGGGGGCCACGTTCAAGCCGGACTCGGACGACGTCCGGGACTCGCCCGCGCTGAACGTGGCCGGGCAGATCCACCTCCAGGGCGGGCAGGTCACCGTCTACGACCCCAAGGGCATGGACAACGCCCGGCGCGTCTTCCCGACGCTGGGGTACGCCGATTCCGCCGTGGCGGCGGCGCGGGGGGCGGAGGTCGTGCTGCACCTCACGGAGTGGCGGGAGTTCCGTGACCTCGACCCGGCGGAGCTCGGGGCCGTGGTGACCGACCGGCTGATCCTGGACGGCCGCAACGCGCTTGCCGCCGAGCGGTGGCGGGCGGCCGGCTGGACGTACCGGGCGATGGGCCGCCCCCGGGCCTAGGTTCGGGAGCGGTACGTGCGCATCTTCGCGCGGCTGCCGCAGACGGACATCGTGCACCAGCGGCCGCGGCCCGCGGGGCTGCGGTCGTAGTACGCCCAGCGGCAGTCGTCCGCCGCGCAGGCCTTCAGGCGGGGCCAGGTGCCGGCGGCGGAGGCCTCGGCGATGGCCTCGGCGATACGGGCGAGCAGCGTCGGCCCGCCCGCCGGGGCGAGGGCCGCGGAACCCGACGGGTCGATGCGTACGGTCAGCGGGGCGGCGGCGAGGAGCCGGTTCAGGTGGTCCGCGGCGCCGGGCGGGAGCGCGTGGCCGGCGTGGGCCAGCAGGGCCCCGCGCAGGGCCTCGCGGAGTTCCGCCGCGTCGGCGAGGGCCGCCCCGGACAGCCCGAAGTCGGCCGCGAGGCGGTCGTCCCCCGTGTCCACGCTCAGCGTGTTGACGAGGCGTTCCACCAGCGCGAGGCCGCCGGGTGCCGGTGCGCGTCCGCTCATAACCCATGACGTTACCTCTTGGAGGTGCCAAGCGGTAACGCGTACAGTCTGAGTTACCAGTCAGCGCGGCTTACCGGTAACCCAGGGAGACAACCATGGCCGTCGCCAAGCTCGGCACCGTCGTCCTCGACTGTCCCGACCCGCTCGCCCTCGCCACCTTCTACGCCGGCCTCCTGGGCGGCAGCCCCGCCGCCGAGGACGAGAGCTGGGTGGACCTGGAAGGCCACGAGGGAACCCCGCTGGCCTTCCAGCTGGCCCCCGGGCACGTCCCGCCGCAGTGGCCCTCCCCCGAGGGCTCGCAGCAGTTCCACCTGGACCTGACCGTCGAGGACCTCGACGCGGCCGAGGAGCGCATCCTCGCCCTGGGCGCGAAGCCCCTGGACACGGAGGACCGGGGCCGGTCCTGGCGGGTCTACGCCGACCCGGCCGGGCACCCCGTGTGCCTCTGCAGGGACTAGAGGGACTAGGTCCGGCGGTGGTGGGCGGCGCGGGAGATGAACTCCGCGTCGCGCATGACCCGTTGGGCGTTGCCCCAGGTCAGCAGGGAGAGCTCGGACTCCGGCCAGCCCCGCTCCAGGAGCTCCGCGATCAGCAGCGGGTAGCCCGAGGGGTCGGTCAGACCGGCCGGGCGGGGGCTGCGGGGTTCGGCGCCGAAGGCGGCGCCGAGGCCGACGCACTCGGGGCCCGCGACCGCGCGGACGTGATCGAGGTGATCGGCCACCGCGTGCAGGGAGTCCCCGGTGCGCGCGGTGTCGAAGGTGACCATCGCGACGCCGTTCGCCGCCCGCAGCGCGAGCAGGACCTCGTCGGTCACGTTCCCCGGATGCGGGTTCAGCGCCGCCGCGGCCGTGTTGGAGATGATCACCGGGGACTTGGAGGCGGCCGCCAGCTGGCAGGCCGCGGCCGGTGTGCAGCCAGCGAGGTCCAGCACGACCGCCAGCCGGTTCGCCTCGTGGACCACCTCGTGACCGAAGGCCGTCAGGCCCTCGTCCACCCAGGGCGCTCCCGCCGGGGCGAGGATCCGTACCCCCAGGGCGTGGAACGCGTGCAGCGCGCCCAGGGAATCGGTCAGCGTACGGCCGGGCACGGGCCCGAGGAACGAGGCGATCCGGCCGCGGTTGCGGGCGTCGGCCATGTCGTCCGCGGTGCGCGCGAGGCACAGGCTGTCGGGGTAGCGGTGGATCAGGGCCAGCGCCACGTCGATCTGTTCCAGGGTGTCGGACACCATCTGGTCCGCGGCGTCCGCCGCCTCGGGCGGTCGGCCGGGAGGGACGAGCAGCGACCAGAACTGCGCGCCGACCCCGCCCGCACGCAGGCGCGGGATGTCGGTGTCGATGCCGTGGTCGCCCGGTTTGTCGATGTCGTGGTACGGGCTCTGGCGCAGCGTCCAGACGAGGTTGTTGCACCCGTCGGCGACGGGATGGACGGACAGCAGCACGGCGGCCCGGTCGAGGGCGCCGGCCAGCTCGGTGGGTGCGGGTAGGTCTTCTGCTCCGATGCCCACGGAGTGGGGTTCATCCTGCAGGTCGGCCATGGCGTTCGCTCCGGTCTCGGCGGCAGCAGGGAGAGATGGAGCCACCGTGACACGCGGGGTGTGTGTGCCGCCCGGCGGATGTGGCATTCGGGTGGCGGCCCTTGCCGTTGCCGGGCGGGCGGGGTGCCGCTGCGCGCAGCCGCACCCCGCGCCGCACACGCCGGCGAGGCCGGGCTAGAGCACCGCGTTCGACGGTCCCCGCGAAGAGGAGAGGTCGCGGGAGACCGCTTCCGCGTCGCGCAGGGCCCGTACGGCGTTGGACCAGGTCAGCTTGGACAGGTCGGGCTTCGACCAGCCGCGGGCCAGGAGCTCCGCGATCAGGTTCGGGTAGCCCGCCACGTCGTCCAGCCCGGACGGGGTGAAAGCCGTGCCGTCGTAGTCCCCGCCGATGCCGATGTGGTCGACGCCGGCCACCTCGCGCATGTGGTCCAGGTGGTCGGCCACCGTCGCCGCCGTGGCCACCGGGCGCGGGCGCTGCGCCTCGAAGGCCCGGTGCAGGGCCATCGCCTCGGGCGTGGTGTCCAGGTGGTGGAGGCCGTGCGCCCGCAGGTTCTCGTCGGCGGCCAGCGTCCACTCGACGGCCGCCGGGAGGATGAACTTCGGCACGAAGGTGGCCATCGCCACCCCGCCGTTGGCCGGGAGCCGCTCCAGCACGTCGTCGGGGATGTTGCGCGGGTGGTCGCAGACCGCGCGCGCGGAGGAGTGCGAGAAGATCACCGGCGCGGAGGTGGCCTCCAGGGCGTCGCGCATCGTCGTCGCGGCGACGTGCGAGAGGTCCACCAGCATGCCCACGCGGTTCATCTCGCGGACGACCTCGCGCCCGAACCCGGTGAGACCGCCGTGCCGGGGCTCGTCGGTCGCCGAATCCGCCCAGTCGATGGTGTCGTTGTGCGTGAGCGTCATGTACCGCACGCCCAGCTGGTGCAGGGCGCGCAGGGTGGCGAGCGAGTTGTTGATGGAGTGGCCGCCCTCGGCGCCCATCAGCGAGGCGATCCGGCCCTCGGCGCGGGCCGCCTCCATGTCGTCCGCCGTCAGCGCCCGCGCCAGGTGGGCGGGGTAACGGTCGATCAGCTGGTCGACCGCGTCCACCTGTTCCAGGGTGGCGCTGACCGCGTCGTCGCCGGTGAGCTCGGTGCTCACGTACACCGACCAGAACTGCGCGCCGACACCGCCGGCCCGCAGCCGCGGGATGTCCGTGTGCAGGTACGCCGACTGGTCACCGGCGATGTCCCGCAGGTCCAGGTCGTAGCGGACCTGCTTGCGCAGCGCCCAGGGCAGGTCGTTGTGGCCGTCCACGACGGGGTGCTCGGCCAGCAGCTCGCGCGCCTCGGCCAGGCGCTGCGCCGCGCTCACTTGCCGAATCCGAAGGACTCCGCGCCCGCGACCTTCGTACGCAGCCGCTTGCCCTTCTCGGTGGCCTGGTCGTTCAGCTCCTGCTGGAACTCGCGCATGCGGGCCAGCAGCTCCGTGTCGTGAGCGGCCAGCATCCGTACGGCGAGCAGCCCGGCGTTGCGCGCCCCGGCGACCGAGACGGTGGCGACGGGAACTCCGGCGGGCATCTGGACGATCGACAGCAGCGAGTCCATGCCGTCGAGGTACTTCAGCGGCACCGGCACGCCGATGACCGGCAGCGGGGTGACCGAGG
Organism: Streptomyces sp. NPDC057010; assembly: GCF_042673805.1. Lineage (NCBI taxonomy): Bacteria > Bacillati > Actinomycetota > Actinomycetes > Kitasatosporales > Streptomycetaceae > Streptomyces > Streptomyces sp. NPDC057010. Next base: position 28,432 of record NZ_JBHUSC010000058.1, read on the forward strand.
CGAGCATGCCCGGCAGGTGGGCGGCCCCGCCGGCGCCCGCGATGATCGCCTTGAGGCCGCGGCCGGCGGCCTCCTCCCCGTACGCGACCATCTCGCGCGGCATCCGGTGCGCGGAGACGACGTCGACCTCGTACGGGATCTCGAACTCGTCCAGGGCCTGGGCGGCGGCCTCCATGACCGGCCAGTCCGAGTCGGAGCCCATGACGATGCCGATGGCGGAGCCTGCTGGGGAGGTGCTCATTCGGTGACCGTTCCTCTGAGGTAGTCGGCAGCGTGGCGTGCGCGCTCCAGCACATCGTCCAGGTCGTCGCCGTAGGTGTTGACGTGGCCGACCTTGCGGCCGTGTTTCACGTCCTTGCCGTACATGTGGATCTTCACCTGCGGGTCGTGGGCCATGCAGTGCAGGTACGCCGCGTACATGTCCGGGTAGTCACCGCCGAGCACGTTCGCCATGACCGTCCACTTGGCGCGGGGGCGGGGGTCGCCCAGCGGGAGGTCCAGGACCGCGCGTACGTGGTTGGCGAACTGGGAGGTGACGGCGCCGTCCTGGGTCCAGTGGCCGCTGTTGTGCGGGCGCATGGCCAGTTCGTTGACGAGGATGCGGCCGTCGGTGGTCTCGAAGAGCTCCACGGCCAGGTGGCCGGTCACGCCGAGTTCCTTGGCGATGCGCAGGGCGAGGGCCTGGGCCTCGCCCGCCAGGGCTTCCGAGAGGTTCGGGGCGGGGGCGATCACCGTGTCGCAGACCCCGTCCACCTGGACGGATTCGACGACGGGGTAGGCCACCGCCTGGCCGTGCGGGGAGCGGACGATGTTGGCCGCGAGCTCGCGGGCGTAGTCCACCTTCTCTTCGGCGAGGACGGGGACACCTGCCTTGAACGGCGCCTCCGCGTCCTCGGGAGTGCGGACGAACCACACGCCCTTGCCGTCGTACCCGCCGCGCACCGTCTTGAGGATGACCGGGAACCCGCCCACCTCGTCCGCGAAGGCCGCCACGTCCGCCGGATCGCGCACGATCCGGTGGCGGGGGCTGGGCGCGCCGATCTCGTCGAGTTTGGCGCGCATCACCCCCTTGTCCTGGGCGTGCACCAACGCGTCGGGCCCCGGGCGGACGGGGATGCCGTCCGCTTCCAGGGCCCTGAGGTGTTCGGTGGGTACGTGCTCGTGATCGAAGGTGATCACGTCGCAGCCGCGCGCGAAAGCGCGCAGCGTCTCCAGGTCGCGATAGTCGCCGATGACGACGTCGCTCACGACCTGGGCCGCCGAGTCCTGTGGGGTGTCACTGAGGATCTTGAATCTGATGCCGAGGGGGATACCCGCCTCGTGGGTCATGCGGGCGAGCTGTCCGCCGCCGACCATGCCGACTACCGGGAACGTCACTCCTCCAGGGTATCCGGCGGTATTCCGCCATCCGGACGCAGCCCTGGCGCGGACCCGTCGGGCCGCCGGTGTGCCGTGCGTCGCACGGGGCCCGAAGGCACAGACGGACCACAGGGGCGACACTTACGATGGGCGGGTTGACCGAGAAACACCGGACGCCCCTCACCGGGCGGTGACCGACAGGGACTGAACCATCTGATGAGCACGCCGGGGAACGGATCTGTCCTCGAACGCGCCCGCGCCCTCGTCCGCGAGGTCGCGAAGTTCGGGGCGGTCGGGGGTCTGGGTGTGCTGGTCAACCTGGGTGTCTTCAACCTGATCCGGCACACCACCGACCTCCAGGTGGTGCGCGCGAGCGTGATAGCCACCGTCGTGGCCATCGCCACGAACTACATCGGCTTCCGCTACTTCGCCTACCGGGACCGCGCCAAGAGCGGCCGCACCCGCGAGCTGGTCCTGTTCGCCGCCTTCAGCGCGATCGGCCTGGTCATCGAGAACGGCGTGCTGTACACCGCCACCTACGGCTTCGGGTGGGACGGCCCGGTCGCGACGAACGTGTTCAAGTTCATCGGCATCGGTACCGCCACCGTCTTCCGCTTCTGGTCCTACCGGACCTGGGTCTTCAAGGCCCTGCCCCCGGCCGCCACGGCTCCCGCGGCCGAGCCGGTGCCCGGGCCGGCCCCGATGCGCAGGCCCGAGCGCACGCCCGAGCCCCTTCCGGAGCCCGAGCCCGCGAACAACTAGCCGCCGCGGAGCCGGGCGGCCCGGCGCCGCTCAGCGGACGGTGGCCTCCGGCTCGACGCGCTCCGGCGCCGTCCGGCTGAGGAAGAGGGCGAACACCGGCGGCTGCGTCTGGAGCAGCTCCAGGCGCCCGCCGTCCGCCTCCGCGAGGTCCCGGGCGACCGCGAGGCCGATCCCGGTGGAGTTGCGGCCGCTGATGGCCCGCTCGAAGATCCGGTTGCCGAGGTCCGGCGGGACCCCCGGCCCCTCGTCCGTGACCTCCAGCACCGCCTGGTTGCCGATCACCCGGGTCCGCAGGGCGACCGTGCCGCCACCGTGCATGAGGGCGTTCTCCACCAGCGTCGCCAGGACCTGGGAGACCGCCCCCGGGGTCCCGACGGCCCGTACGCCCTGCTTCCCGGAGCGCACGATGGCCCGCCCGGCGCTGCGGTAGGCGGGCCGCCACTCCTCCACCTGCTGCTTGACGACCTCGTCGAGGTCGAAGGGGACCGCGGAGCCCGTCCGCGGGTCCCGCGAGTTCGTGAGCAGCCGCTCCACCACGTCCGTGAGCCGCTCCACCTGGGTGAGGGCGATGGTCGCCTCCTCCCGTACGGTCTCCAGGTCGTCGGTGACCGTGATCTCCTCCAGCCGCATCGACAGCGCGGTCAGCGGGGTGCGCAGCTGGTGCGAGGCGTCCGCGGCCAGCCGCCGCTCGGCGGTGAGCATCCGGCCGATCCGCTCGGCGCTGGAGTCCAGTACGTCCGCGACGCGGTCCAGCTCGGGGACCCCGTACCGCTTGTGCCGGGGCCGGGGGTCGCCCGAGCCCAGCCGCTCGGCGGTCTCGGCGAGGTCGGTGAGGGGCGAGGCCAGCCGGTTCGCCTGCCGCACGGCCAGCAGGACGGCCGCCACGACGGCCAGCAGGGCCACGGCGCCGACCACGGCCAGGGTCCGCCCGACCTCTTTGGTGACGGTCGAGCGGGACTCCTCGACGACCACGACCTCGCCCTGCTCGCCGCGCGCCGTGCCCCGGATGACGCTCTCGGGGATCCGGTCGCCCACCTCGACGGGCTGCTGCCCCGGGACCGTGATCCTGGCGTAGCGGCCGGTGTCGAGCTGTTCGGCGAGCGCTTCGGGGTCGATCGCCTTCCGCTCCAGGACGTTCGACTCGACGATGCCCACCAGCCGCAGCGCCTCGGATTCGACCCGGTCCTGGGCGCTGCTGGTGATGGTCCGGGTCTCCACGATCACCAGGGAGACCCCGAAGACGGCGATCACGACGAGGACCACGGCGAGCGTGGAGTTGATCAGGCGGCGGCGCATGGCTCAGTACGTACTAGCTCTTCTCGAAGCGGAAGCCGACGCCCCGGACGGTGGCGATGTACCGGGGGTTGGCGGCGTCGTCGCCCAGCTTCTTGCGCAGCCAGGAGATGTGCATGTCGAGGGTCTTGGTGGAGGACCACCAGGTGGTGTCCCAGACCTCGCGCATCAGCTGGTCGCGGGTGACGACGCGGCCGGCGTCGCGGACCAGGACCCGCAGGAGGTCGAATTCCTTGGCCGTGAGCTGGAGCTCCTCCTCCCCCATCCAGGCGCGGTGCGACTCGACGTCGATGCGCACGCCGTGGGTGGCGGGGGCCTGGGTGGCCTCGGTGGCGCCGCGCCGGAGCAGGGCCCGGACGCGCGCCAGCAGTTCGGCGAGCCGGAAGGGCTTGGTCACGTAGTCGTCGGCGCCGGCGTCCAGGCCGACGACCGTGTCGACCTCGTCCGCGCGGGCGGTGAGGACCAGGATCGGGAAGCCGTGGCCTTCGGCTCGCAGCCGGCGGGCGACTTCCAGGCCGTCCATGCCCGGCAGGCCCAGGTCCAGGACGACGAGGTCGACGCCGCCCTGCAGTCCGGCGTCCAGGGCGGTGGGGCCGTCCTCCCGGACCTCGACCTCGTACCCCTCCCGGCGCAGAGCGCGGGCCAGGGGTTCCGAGATGGATGCGTCGTCCTCGGCGAGCAGTACACGCGTCATGTGGGTGATGGTAGTCCGCACGAGGTGAAACCAGGGTCCTGCCTGCACACCCCTGTCTATCTGCGCTTATGAACTACTAAGCACCTTCGAATAGGGTGAACGGTTCCCGCGTCGCCTGTGATCCATATCTCAAGTGCATTCATATGCCACCGTGTCGTGTCGTATGGTGGCGAGACGCCTGATGCACTACCTCAGGGACCTTTGTGCCGAAAAGCGAGCCAAAGGTCTCTATTTCTGTCCTGACCGGCCGGGCAGTCTTGACGGACTGACCCGACCGGACTTGATGACAGTGAATGACCTGTGGGCCGGGCCCGTCGCGTGATGATGCGCGAGGGCGTGGATCCCGGTTACGGATGTTCCTTCGCTCCCCGCACGAGGGGGGCGGACCCCAGGGCGTGGGGCAGGGCCTCCGTCGCCGGTGCCGGCCACCCCCCACCGGGCGCTGATGAGCTCACGAAGCCAAGCGTCCCGAGCAAGCAAGGATCGACCATGGCTTCCAGCCTGACGAGGGACTCCGCGGCTCCGTCCGCGGAGAAGACCTTCTTCGGACACCCCCGTGGCCTGGCCACTCTGTTCATGACCGAGATGTGGGAGCGTTTCTCCTACTACGGCATGCGCGCCCTTCTGGTCTACTACCTGGTCTCGGGCGGCGCTGACGCCGCCACGGGCAGCCAGGGCGGCGGCCTGGCGATGACCGCGGCGACGACCACGGCCATCTACTCCGTGTACGTGTCGATGGTCTACCTCATGGCCATGCCCGGCGGCTGGTTCGGTGACCGCGTCTGGGGCGCCCGCAAGACGGTCGCCATCGCCGGTTTCGTGATCATGGCGGGTCACCTGTCGCTGGCCCTCCCCGGCCAGGCGATGTTCTTCGTCGGTCTGATCCTGGTCGCGGCCGGCTCCGGTCTGCTGAAGGCCAACATCTCCACGATGGTCGGCCACCTGTACGACGGCCCGGACGACCCGCGTCGTGACGGTGGCTTCACCCTCTTCTACATCGGCATCAACCTCGGCGCCTTCGTCGCTCCGTTCGTGGTCGGCACGATCGGCAAGGAGCACAACTGGCACCTGGGCTTCGCGCTCGCGGCCGTCGGCATGGGCCTGGGCCTCGCCCAGTTCCTGATCGGCACCAAGAACCTGAGCCCGAAGAGCAGCGAGGTCCCGAACCCGCTGACGCCGGAGGAGCGCAAGGCCGTCCTCACCAAGGCCGTCCTCGTGGCCGCGGGCATCGCGGTCTTCTACGGCGCCGTGGTCGCCATGGGCATGTACACGCTCAACTGGGCCCTGGTTCCGCTGACGCTGGCCGGCCTGATCATCCCGATCGCCGTCCTGGCGCGCATCAAGCGCGACAAGGACCTCTCGGGTTCCGAGCAGTCGAAGATGACCGCGTACATCTGGTTCTTCATCGCCGCCGCCGTCTTCTGGATGATCTACGACCAGGGTGGCTCCACGCTGTCCCTGTTCGCCGACTCCAAGACCGCCGACACCGTCTTCGGTTTCGACTTCTCGGCCACCTGGTACCAGTCGCTGAACCCGCTCTTCGTCATGGCCCTGGCCCCGGTCTTCGCGTGGATGTGGCTGTGGCTGTCGCGCAAGAACCAGGAGCCGAACACCATCGTGAAGTTCGCGATGGGTCTGGTCCTGATCGGTGCCTCGTTCTTCGTCTTCATCGTCCCGATGGGCATGGCGACGGGCGACACCAAGGTCTCCCCGATGTGGCTCGTCTCGATCTACATGATCCAGACCATCGGTGAGCTGTGCGTCTCCCCGGTCGGCCTCTCGGTCACCACGAAGATGGCCCCGCAGAAGTACGCCTCCCAGATGATGGGTGTCTGGTTCCTCGCGGTCACCGCGGGCGACTGCACCACCAGCCTGCTGTCCATCGCCGGTGTCGACCTGAACGGCACGTGGGTGATCGGCTTCCAGGCGGCCGCCGCCGCCCTGGCCGGCTTCGCGGTGTACGCGTACCGCAAGAAGGTTCAGGCCCTCATGGGCGGCGTCCACTGACGCACCCCGCCCGCGGGAAGCAAGGGAACGGCCCGGCGCACCACACGGTGCGCCGGGCCGTTCCGCGTGTCTAGCGCGTGCCGCGCAGGCGGCGCCACGGGGTGAAGGTGAACACCGCGCCGCCGAGCAGGATCACCGTGCCGGCGACCAGGGCCAGGGCCTTGATGCCGCCCTCGTCCTCGGCGCCGGTCTCGGCGAGGCCGCCGCCCGGGTTGGAGGTGGTGGCGCCGGTCGTCGACGGGGAGCCCGAGCCGCCCGGCTGGGCGGTGGTGTCCAGCTCCAGCGAGACGCCGCTGCTGGTCGCCTTGCAGGGGACGTTGATCGGCGTCGAGCCCGGGGCCATGGTGACGTCGATCGTCAGCTGGTCCGGGCTCAGCGTGACCTTGCCGCTCTTGCCCGGCTTGTAGGTCCCGGTCATGTCGCTGAGGCTGACCGGGGCCTTGTCGGGGATGGGCTCCGCGTTGGCCGGGCCGGAGACCTTGACCACACCGCTGTCGGCGCCGCCGAGCTTGACGTCCATCGAGGGCTTGAGGGCCCCCGCGGGCAGGGCCATGGGCGCCGCCATCGCGCCCTTCGCCGTCTTGACGGTCAGGTCGTAGCTGCCGCCGTTCTTCTTGGCGTTGATCGTGACCGGGGTCTTGATGCCGCCGGGGACGACGGGACCGCAGTCGAAGGCGACCTCGACGGCCTTGCCCGGGAAGTCGGTCTGGCCGCCGCCCCCGCCGGTGGTGCTGCCGCCGTTGGTGCTGCCGCCGTTCGTGGTCCCGCCATTGGTGGTGCCACCGTTCGTGGTGCCGCCGTTGGTCGTGCCGCCGTTCGTGGTGCCGCCATTGGTCGTGCCGCCGTTCGTGGTGCCGCCATTGGTCGTGCCGCCGTTGGTCGTGCCGCCGCTGGAGCCGGCCGCCACGTCGATGGTGGCCGCCGCGCTCACCTCGCCCACGGGGGCGCACTTGGTGACGAACGTGCCGAACGAGAAGGTGACGGCCACCTCGTACTTGCCGGGCGTCAGGGTGATCTTGCCGGCCTTGGTGAGCTTCAGCTTGCCCTTCATGGTGGACATCACCATGGGCGCCTTCTTGGGGATCTCCGGGTTCTTCTTCTCCCCGACGACCTTGAGCTCGCCCGCGCCGCCGCCCAGCGTGATCCAGCCGGTGGGCTGGACCGAGTCCTTCGGGATCACCATCAGGTCGGTGTTGTTGGAGGCCGGCTTGACGGTCTCCCAGGAGACGTCGACCTCGTCTCCGACCTTGGCGGTGGCCGGCGCCGTGATCTTGGCGGTGGTCTCGCCCTCCACCGGGTCGCCGCCGCCGGCCGGCGGAACGCACTTGACCTTGAATGTGGTCTCCGCGGCCTGGGCGGGCGAAGCCGCCATGGCGATGCCCGCGCCGCCGAGCAGCAGCGCGACCACGGCCGCGCTCACCCTCCGTTGGGTCTTCACTGTGGTCCCTTCGTCGTCGAACGGTTCTCAGACGGTGCGGACGCCTGTGGTGCTGAGCCCGGCGCGCTGTCCGGGGTGAACCACGGCAGGACCGCCGTGGTGGTCTGGGGGGAATCCTCCGGCGGCTGCGACCCGGCCGGCGCACGGCCCCGGACGGCGGGGATCCTCGGCAGCCGGGCCGTCACGGCAGCCGCCGCCTCGGGGAGCCGCGCCCCCCGGTGGCGGCCGCTCGCGCCGGGGGTGCGGGGCCGGACCTTGTCGACGACGGCCATGCCGATACGGAACACCGCGGCCGGGATCACCAGCAGGAGCAGGCCCCAGAAGAGCAGGACCCCGTACGGGCGGTCCACGCCCCAGGGCTGGGTGGCCACGACCGTCTCGCCGTACTTGAGGGAGATCGTGTAGTCGCCGTACGCGCCCGCGGTCAGGGTCGCGTCCAGGGCGATCTCCGCCTTGCCGCCGGGCGGGATCGTGCCCTTCCAGCGGGCCTCCTCCCACAGCGGGGCGAACACCCCGTGGGCGGTGCCGAGCTGGAAGACCGGGTCCTTGACCGGGGCGGAGCCGAGGTTGCCGACGGTGACCTTGAACTTCCGGCTCGGCGGGGCGCCGAACCAGGTCAGCACGCCGTCGTCGCCCTCCAGCCGCACCCCGGTGAGCATCGCGAGGCGGGCCGTGCCGGATTCGGCGGGCAGTTCGGCCACCGGATGGTCGGTGATCTTCAGGGCGGTCGCGACGGTGGACTGGTCTCCGTTGACGGAGGTGACGTTGACGACGCACGGGCAGGGCTTGGGCGGCGCCACCACGGGCAGCTGTGCGGCGAAGCGGCCGTCGTCGGCGACCGAGACGGCCCTGCCGTCGGCGTTGGCGCAGCTGTTGGTGCCGCCGATCATGTTCTGTCCGCAGACCAGCAGCATCACCAGGGACTTGGCGGGCCAGCCGGTGCCGTTGACGGTGATCTCGGTGCCCTTGGCGGCTTCCTGGAGGGAGAGCGTCACGGCGGGCTTGCCGTCCGCGGCCGCGGCCGGGGCCGCCGGGAGCAGCGCGAGCGCGCACACCGCCAGCCCGGCGGCGAGCAGGGCTCCGAGTCTTCTCACCTGGCGGCTCCCGTCAGTTCGTGTTCCGGTGCTCGGGTCGCCGGCCCGGCCGCGGGCGGCGCGCCGTCCGGCTGGTCCCGGCGGGTCCGCCGGGTGCGTACGAGGAGCAGCGCGGCCAGGGCGGTCCCGCCGAGGAGGAGCAGGCCGAGGCCGGTCCACGCCGCGATGCCCCAGGGCACGAACCACGCGGAGGCGCCGGCGGTGGCCCGGGCGCCGCCGGGGGCGGTGACCGTGAGGCCGAGGCGGACCCTGTCGAGGACCGGGGCTCCGGGCCAGGGTTCGGTCAGCTCCACGCGCTGGCCGGGCAGGAGTTCCACCGGCAGGGCGCGGGCGCCGCGGCCGGGGACCTCGCCGAAGAGGCCCTCGGCGTGGAGGGCGAGCTCGGGGGTGAGGGCCACGTTGCCCCGGTTGACGAGGGTGTAGGCGACGACCGCGGCCGAGCCCTTGCCGCGTACGGCGACGTCCTCGACGGTGAGGGCGGCCAGGGTGGGCCCGCCGACCCGCAGGTGGACCCGTACGCCCACCTCGCGGCCCGCTTCGGTGGCGACCACGGCGGCGGGGTGGTCGCCGGGCGGGGAGGCGGGCGGGACGGTGACGGTGAAGGGGACGACCGCGCGGGTGCGGGGCGGGACCTTCACCGTGGCTCCGGCGCCGAAGCTGATCCAGGCCCCGGCCTCGGTGGACTCCTTGACCGGGCGCACGGCGAGGGCGCCGTCGGCGGTGTTGTAGGCGTCGGCGCCGCGCAGGGTGACGGTGTGTTCCTGATCGGTGGTGTTGACCAGGGCGAGGCGGTCCTCCAGCACGGTGCCGGCGGGCCCCGAGAGGTAGAAGTACGGGCGGGCGCTGCCGGGCGGCCGGGCGGCGGCCGTCCCGGCGGCGGGCTCGGCGGTCCAGCCGGGCTCGTCGGCGGCGGCCGGGGCCGCGGCGGCCGCCGTGTGGAGGGCGGCGGCCGCGAGGAGCAGCACCCCGAGCCTGCGGATGGTGGGGAGCACGGGCATGGCCGGGCGTGCTCCGTTCAGGACCGGGCCCGCTGGCCGCGCCGGGTCAGCCAGAGCACGCCGGCGGCGCCGGAGAGCAGCACGGTGCCGCCGAGGGTGCCGAGGGCGAGGGCGGAGTCGGTGGGTCCGGTCTGCGGGAGGGTGTCCTCGCCGGAGCCGCCGCCGGTCTGCGATCCGCCCGAGCCGCCGGCGGCCGTGACGTCCAGTTCCAGGGACGGTTTGGGGCTGTTGCCGGGGGTGCAGGTGGTGGTGGTGCCAAGCGCCTTGATGGTGAGCACGCCGGCGGTGAAGGTGGCCTTGCCGGTCTTCTTGGGCGTGTAGGTGCCCGACAGGTCAGTGATCTTGATGGGTGTGTTGGCGGGCACCGCTTCGGGGTTGGGCGCGCCGGAGACCGGTACGGAGACCTTCTCGGCGCCGTCGACGAGGATGACGGCGCTCGGGCTCATCGCGCCCTTGCCGAGCTCGACGGGGCTGGACGAGACGCCCTTCTGGAAGGACATCGTCAGCTTGTACCCGTCGCCCTCCTTGACGGCCTTGATGTCGATGGGCGATACCGCCGACTTGTCCCCGATCGGGGTCTTGCAGTCGTACGCCACGTCGACGACGTCGGCGTGGGCTGCGGGGGCGGCCAGCAGGACCGCCGATCCGGCCGCCAGCGCGGAGGCCAGCGCGAGCGCGGTGGAGCGTTTCCGGTCGGACACCTTCGTCTTCCCCTCGGACCTCGGGACCACAAGTTACTGACGACACATCAGATTGGTGGCTCAAGGTACGCCCGGGGCCTTACGGAGGGAAGACAAAGGACAGGCCGGAATTGACCCTTCGTCAGTGTGCGCGGACACCCTTCTGCCACACCGCGGAAACGAGCGGGACACCCGGCCGGTAGGCCAGGTGGACGTGGCTGGGGGCCTCCAGCAGGGCCAGGTCGGCGCGTGCTCCGGGGGTGACGCGGCCGATGTCGCCGCGGCGCAGGGCGCGGGCCCCGCCGGCCGTGGCCGACCAGAGGGCCTCGTCGGGCGTCATCCGCATGTCGCGGACGGCGAGCGCGATGCAGAACGGCATGGAACTGGTGTAGGAGGAGCCGGGGTTGCAGTCCGTGGACAGGGCGACGGTCACGCCCGCGTCGATCAGGCGGCGGGCGTCGGGCCACTGGGCGCGGGTGGAGAACTCGGCGCCGGGCAGCAGGGTGGCGACGGTGGTGCCGGCGGCCTGGGCGAGGGCGTCCACGTCGGCGTCGGTGAGGTGGGTGCAGTGGTCGGCGGAGGCGGCCTCCAGCTCCACGGCGAGCTGCACGCCGGGGCCGTGGCCCAGCTGGTTGGCGTGGACGCGCGGGACCAGGCCGGCGGCGGCGCCGGCGGTGAGGATCGCGCGGGCCTGGTCCCCGTCGAAGGCGCCCTTCTCGCAGAAGACGTCCACCCAGCGGGCGTACGGGGCGCAGGCGGCCAGCATCTCGCCGGTGACGAGGTCGACGTAGCCGGCCGGGTCGTCCGCGTAGTCGGGGGAGACGATGTGCGCGCCGAGGTAGGTGACCTCCTCGGTGTGCGCGGCGGCGATGCGCAGGGCGCGGGCCTCGTCGGCGACGGTGAGGCCGTAGCCGGACTTGGTCTCGAAGGTGGTGGTGCCCTGGCGGCGGGCCTCGTCGAGATGGCGCAGGAGGTTGGCTTCGAGCTCGGCGTCGGTGGCGGCGCGGGTGGCGGCGACGGTGGTGCGGATGCCGCCGGCGGAGTAGGCGCGGCCGGACATGCGGGCGTTGAACTCGGCGGTGCGGTCGCCGGCGAAGACGAGGTGGGAGTGGGAGTCGACGAAGCCGGGGATCAGGGCGCGGCCGTTCGCGTTGAACGCGGTGTCGGCGGCCGGGGCCTTGCCGGCTGCGCCGACCCAGGCGATGCGGTCGCCGTCGATGACGACCGCGGCGTTCTCGACCAGGCCGAGGGGGCCTTCGCCCAGGGCGGGGTCGTTCGTGACGAGGCTGCCGATGTTGGTGATCGCGGTGGTGGTCATGGTTCCTCGCGGTGGTCGTTTCCCGGGGCTCCGCCCCGGACCCCGCTCCTCAAACGCCGGAGGGGCTGAAATCCAGCCTCGCCGGCGTTTGAGGCGCGGGGTCTGGGGCGGAGCCCCAGTCTCGGGAAGGGGCGGGG
>NZ_JBHUSC010000059.1:0-40003 GCF_042673805.1 Streptomyces sp. NPDC057010
CTCTCGCGCCTCTAACCCAGGCGACGCTGAATGTGCTCCAGGCTGCGGGTCAATATCCGGCGGTCCGCCCCGCACCCCGCGCCTCAAACGCCGGCGAGGCTGGATCTGCCCGACCTCAGCCTGCAGCGCAAGCCGGGGCCAAAACAAGCCTCGCCGGCGTTTGAGGCGCCGCCGGAGGCAAAATCAGCCCCGCCGGCGTTTGAGGCGCGGGGGTCCGGGGGCTGGCCCCCGGCAACGGCGCCGGACCCGGCACATCCAGCCGCTCCGGCGATTGAGGAGCGGGGACCCCGGGGTCAGAGCTTCTTCGCCTCCGGGGCCTTGGCCCCTTCCGGCTCCGGGGCGGCGTCGGCAGCGGCCGGAGCCGGGTCCCCCTCCGGTTCCACGACCTCCTCGCGCCCAGGCCTCAGCTTCGCCGACAGCACCAGGTACACCACCGCCAGCACGAAGACCACGATCGCGGTCCACACGTTCAGCCGCAGCCCCAGCACGTGGTGCGCCTCGTCGACCCGCATGTACTCGATCCAGCCCCGGCCCAGGCAGTACGCGGCGACGTACAGCGCGAACGCCCGCCCGTGCCCGAGCTTGAAGCGGCGGTCGGCCCAGATGACCAGCAGCGCGACGCCGATGCACCACAGCGACTCGTACAGGAACGTCGGGTGGTAGGTGCCCGCGACCCGGTTCGGGCCCTCGCTGATCTCCAGCGCCCACGGCACGTCGGTGGCCCGGCCGTACAGCTCCTGGTTGAACCAGTTGCCCCAGCGCCCGCAGGCCTGGGCCAGCGCGATGCCGGGGGCCAGGGCGTCGGCCCAGGCCGGGAGCGGGATGCCCCGCAGCCGGCAGCCGATCCAGGCGCCCACCGCGCCCAGCGCGATCGCGCCCCAGATACCGAGGCCGCCCTCCCAGATCTTGAAGGCGTCGACCCAGTTCCGGCCCTCGCCGAAGTAGAGCTGGTAGTCGGTGATCACGTGGTAGAGGCGACCGCCGACAAGGCCGAACGGCACCGCCCACACGGCGATGTCCGCGACCGTGCCCGGCTTTCCGCCGCGCGCGATCCAGCGCTTGTTGCCGAGCCAGACTGCGACGAAGACGCCGATGATGATGCAGAACGCGTAGCCGCGGAGCGGGATCGGTCCGAGATGGATCACGCCGGTCGACGGACTGGGGATGTAAGCAATGTCCATGGCAGACCCGACGCTACCCTGCCGGGCGGTGCAGATCGCAACCCGCCCGGCAAGCCGAAACCAAATCCACACATGGGTGCACGGGCCCCGGCCCCTCTCAGCCCTCCCCCGCGCCCGCCGATCCGCTCTTCGAGGGTGACTTCGACCCCCGCGCCGACGGCGAGGCCGACGGGGTGGCCGATGCGGAGGACTTCGCCGCCGGGGCGCCGGACGCGCCCTTGCCCGCGCCCTCCACCTGCTCCTTCAGCTTCTGCGGGGTCAGCGGATTGGCCTGGTCGGAGAAGATGTCCTTGCCGTCGAGCAGCACGGTCGGCGTGCCCCGGAACTTTCCGGCGCGGAAGGCCTCCTGCGATTTGGCCACCCAGCTGTTGTGGGTGCCGCCCTCGACGCACGAGCGGAACGCCGGGGTGTCGAGCCCGTCCACCTTGCCGGCCAGTTCCAGCAGCCTGGCGTTCTTGGCGTAGGCGTCGTCGACCTCCTGCGGCTGGTTCTGGAAGAGGACGTCGTGGTAGGCGGAGAACTTTCCGGCGTCCTGCGCGCAGGCCGCCGCGTTCGCGCCCTTGAGGGATCCGCTGCCGCCCATGTTGCCGTCGATGAGCGTGACCAGGTGGTAGTCGACCTTGAGCAGCCCCTTGGCCTCCAGGTCGTGGATGGTGGTGCGGTAGTTGTCCTCGAAGGCCTTGCAGGCGGGACAGCGGAAGTCCTCCCACACGGTCAGGGTGGACTTGGCCTCGTCCTTGCCCGTGCGGATGGCGAGGGCGTCCTTGCCGGTGGCCCCGGAGGGCGCGACCACCGGGCCCTCCTTGGCGGATTTGTCTCCCTTGCCGGTGTTGGCCGCGATCACGCCGACGACGGTGGCCAGGCCGAGGACCCCGACCACCGCCGACGCCACGAGGAGGGTCCTGCGTCGCTTGTCCCGGGACTTCTGCCGCTCGCGCTCCACGGCAAGTCGCTCGCGGGCCGATCGTTTCGCTTCGCGGTTCGCACCGTCGTTCTTCTCGCTCACGTTCGGCCAAACGAAGCAGGGAGGCACTCGCGTGCCCCCCTGCTCCCACTTCCACCCGATCGGGCTACAGAACCCCTACGCGGGCCCGCCCGGCGTCAGGACCTGCGTACGCCTTCCGCAAGCTCGCCCGCCAGCGCCCGTACGGCTTCCAGCCCGGCGGGCAGGTCCGGCGCGTCCAGCAGGAGCTTCACGAAGGCGGAGCCGACGATCACCCCGTCGGCGAAGGCGGCGACCTCCTTGGCCTGGGCGGCGTTGGAGACGCCGAGGCCGACGCAGACCGGGAGGTCCGTGGTGGCGCGGGTGCGCCCGACCAGTGCCTGGGCCTCGTTGCCGACCGACTCGCGGGTGCCGGTGACGCCCATGAGGGAGGCGGCGTAGACGAAGCCGGAGCCGGCCGCCGTGATGGTGGCCAGGCGCGCGTCCTTGCTGCTGGGGGCCACGACGAAGACGGTCGCCAGACCGTGCTTGTCCGCGTGCTCGCGCCACAGCGCGGACTCCTGGACCGGCAGGTCGGGCAGGATGCAGCCCGCGCCGCCCGCCGCCGCCAGCTCGGCGGTGAACCGCTCGACGCCGTAGCGGTCGATGGGGTTCCAGTACGTCATCACCAGGACCGGGGCCCCGGTGGCCTCGTGGGCCTCGCGGACCGTGCGCATCACGTCGGCGATCTTGACGCCGCCGCGCAGGGCGATGTCGTCGGCGGTCTGGATGATCGCGCCGTCCAGGACCGGGTCGCTGTGCGGGAGGCCGACCTCGACCACGTCCGCGCCGCCCGCGATGACGGCCTTGACCGCCTCGATGCCGCCGTCGACGGTCGGGAAGCCCGCGGGCAGGTAGGCGACGAGGGCCGCGCGGTCCTCGGACTTCGCCTTGGCGAGGGTGTCGCTCAGCAGCCCGATGTTGCCCTTGCTCACTTCGACTCCCCTTCGGCGTCGTACAGCCCGAAGTAGCGGGCGGCCGTGTCCATGTCCTTGTCTCCGCGGCCGGACAGGTTGACGACCAGCAGGCCGTCCTTGCCCAGCTCCTTGCCCAGGTCGAGCGCACCGGCGAGGGCGTGTGCCGACTCGATCGCCGGGATGATGCCCTCCGTACGGGAGAGCAGGCGCAGGGCCTGCATCGCGGCGTCGTCGGTGACCGCGCGGTACTCGCCGCGGCCGCTGTCCTTGAGGTAGGAGTGCTCCGGGCCGATGCCCGGGTAGTCCAGACCGGCCGAGATGGAGTACGGCTCGGTAATCTGGCCCTCCTCGTCCTGGAGGACGTACGAGCGGGAGCCGTGCAGGATCCCGGGCTCGCCGGCGGTCAGCGTGGCCGCGTGCTCGCCGGTCTCGACGCCGTGCCCGGCGGGCTCGAAGCCGACCAGGCGGACGTCGGTGTCCGGGATGAAGGCGTGGAAGAGGCCGATGGCGTTGGATCCGCCGCCGACGCAGGCCGCGACGGCGTCGGGCAGCCGGCCGGCGCGCTCCAGGATCTGACGGCGGGCCTCGACGCCGATGACGCGGTGGAAGTCGCGGACCATCGCCGGGAACGGGTGCGGGCCGGCGACCGTGCCGAAGAGGTAGTGGGTGCGGTCCACGTTGGCGACCCAGTCGCGGAACGCCTCGTTGATGGCGTCCTTCAGCGTCCGGGAGCCGGACTTCACCGCGATGACCTCGGCGCCCAGCATGCGCATGCGGGCGACGTTCAGCGCCTGGCGCTGGGTGTCGATCTCGCCCATGTAGATGACGCACTCGAGGCCGAAGAGGGCGCAGGCGGTGGCGGTGGCGACGCCGTGCTGGCCGGCGCCGGTCTCGGCGATGACGCGGGTCTTGCCCATGCGCTTGGTGAGCAGCGCCTGGCCCAGCACGTTGTTGATCTTGTGCGAGCCGGTGTGGTTGAGGTCCTCGCGCTTGAGGAAGATCCGCGCGCCGCCCGCGTGCTCGGCGAACCGGGGCACCTCGGTGAGGGCGCTGGGCCGGCCCGTGTAGTTGACCATCAGGTCGTTGAGCTCGGCCGCGAAGGCCGGGTCGCCCTTGGCCTTCTCGTACTCGACGGCGACCTCGTCCACGGCGGCGACGAGCGCCTCCGGGATGAACTTGCCGCCGAAGTCGCCGAAGTAACCCTCGGCGTTGGGGACGTGACCCTCCGGGTCCGGAATGAAGAACTCGCTGGACATGTCCAGTGCTCCTACAGGTGCGATGTACGGCCGGGTGGATTCACCGTATTGCGCCGCCCGCAAGACGAGCGCACACCCCGCTGGGGGATGCCGCTCGTACGGTACGGGTCGGCCCGCGCCCGGAGCCGGTCGGCCCGGGCGTCGGGCCGTACGGGAGCACGCCGCGGCACTGCCGCCGCGCGGGGCTCCTCGTTACAGCGCGCCTCCGCGGCGCCATCGCATGCCGTTGACCTGTCCGGGCTCGGAGCCGATCACGTACCGGACCCGCCGCCCGTGCACGCGCCGGGCCGGGGCGCGGCAGCCGCGGGGGCGGCAGCCGCGCGCCAGGGGCGCGTGCGCCGTCGGCACGCCGGCCTGGCCGGGGCGGCCGGGGCGGGTGCGGACGGAGGGGCGGTCGTGGGTCATGGGGACGGGTCAGCTCCGCCCGTGGCGCAGGGCGGGGTGGGCGCCGGCGGCGACGAGGTCGGCCACGGCCGCCTTCGGGTCGCGGCCGGTGACCAGGGACTCTCCCACCAGGACGGCGTCGGCGCCCTCGTTGGCGTAGGCGATCAGGTCGTGCGGCCCGCGGATGCCGGACTCGGCGACCTTGACGATGTGGGGCGGGATCTCGCCGACGATCCGCTCGAAGGTGGAGCGGTCGACCTTGAGGTCCTTGAGGTTGCGGGCGTTGACGCCGATGATCTTGGCGCCGGCGGCGACGGCCCGCTCGATCTCCTCCTCGTCGTGGACCTCGACGAGCGGGGTGAGGCCGATGGACTCGGCCCGCTCGATGAGGGAGACGAGGGCCTCCTGCTCCAGGGCCGCGACGATCAGCAGCGCGAGGTCGGCGCCGTAGGCGCGGGCCTCCCACAGCTGGTACGCGGTGACGATGAAGTCCTTGCGCAGGATCGGGATGTCCACGCGGGCGCGGACGGCCTCCAGGTCGGCCAGCGAGCCACCGAAGCGGCGCTGTTCGGTGAGGACGGAGATGACCGCCGCACCGCCCGCCTCGTAGTCGGCGGCGAGCCCGGCCGGATCCGCGATCGCGGCCAGCGCGCCCTTGGACGGGCTGGAGCGCTTGACCTCGCAGATCACCTTGACGCTGTCACCGCGCAGTGCGGCGACGCCGTCCTTGGCCTGGGGCGCCTTGGCGGCACGCTCCTTGAGCTCGTCGAGGCTCACGCGGGCCTGCCGTTCGGCAAGGTCTTCGCGGACCCCTTCGATGATCTCGTCGAGCACACTCACGCGAGCGGCCCCCTTCCGGGTCGATGACGGTCGGCCGCCTTGCAGACACGTACAACTGCAAGGTCGGCAATCAAATGGTATCCGCAGGTGGCCTTGGCCTCCGCACGCGGTTGACGCCGTCCCAGTAACTGGACATTCGGAATCGGGGCTTCATTCGGCCTGAATACGGGCCTCAGGGGGCCAGCGCGGAACCGAAAGAAAGATTCCGGACAACGGCGAAAACCAGGGTCACGGCGCCGATCGCCCACCAGGACGGCGCCCGCAGTACGAACCGGGGGGCGGGCCCGCCCCGGAAGGCCCTAACCAGCCACAGGGCCATGAAACCGGCGAAGACGAAGTAGCCGGCGACGGCGAGGGCATTTGCCCCGAAAGCTGTGGTCAGATCGCCGTGGGCGAACGCGTGCGCGCTGCGCAGACCACCACATCCGGGGCACAGGATTCCGGTCAGCCGGAAGAGCGGGCAGACCGGGTAGTGGCCCGGCTCGTTCGGGTCCACGGCCCCCACGTACGCGAAGGCGGCGACGGCCGCGGCCAGGGTGAGCGCGGGGGCGGCCAGCCGCCGGGCCCGGGAGGCGGGCACCGCCGGCGGCGGGACGACATCGGAAGTGCTGGAGGGGTCCACCGGGCGATTCTCTCCGCTCATGACAAAAGGCGCAGCCCGACCGGGCCGCGCCTTTCGGAACCTCGCTGCCGGTCAGGCCTTGGCGGGGACCTTGGAGGCGGCGATGACCTCGGCGAGGTCCTCGTGCTCGGGCTTCGGCGCACCCATGCCGGCGGCCTTCATCGCCATGCCGACGACACCGCCGATCGCGACGACGACGAGACCGGCCCAGAAGCCCCACGGGTTCGCGAGCACCATGAAGGCGCCGGAGATGCAGAAACCGATGAAGGCGATGATGACACCGGTCCAGGCGGCCGGGGTGTGTCCGTGGCTAGTGCCCGCCATGAGTTGCTCCTCGTTTTGCTCTGTCGCACATGCTGTGTCGAATGCTCGGTGTCATTGTCCCGCACCAGGCGACCCTGCCGTCCAGGGGGGTCGGCCGGTCGGCTCAGTGGGTCGGGTCCTCGCCCCGGTCCAGGGCCTTCCACAGGTCCTCCGGCCGGTCCGGGTCCACCACCGCGGCCTTGCGGGGGCGCGGGCTGCCGTCGCGCTCGTAGCGGCCGCCCATCGCCGGCCAGCTCCGGCCGAAGCGCAGCGCCAGCAGCCCGGCGGCCAGGATCAGGACCGCGCCGGCGGCGGTGACGTACGGCCACGCCGTGTGGGTCAGCCCCGCCACCTGGGCCGCGGTGTCCGCGGTCGTACGGGCGGCCTCCGCGTCCAGGGCCCGTCGGCCGTCGTCGGCGAAGAGCGCGGTCAGCGCCGCGCCCAGGCCGCTGGCCGCCAGCAGCCCCGACACCAGCAGCCGGCCCTTGCCGCGTACGGCGAAGACGGCGACCAGGGCGGCGAGCCCCACGATCGCCAGGGCAGCGGGAAGCCCGGTGACGGCCCGCCCGTCCGCGGTCAGCGCCAGCGAGTCGCCGCCGAAGGCGGTGGTGCCCCGGGCCCAGATCCGGCCGGAGGCGAGCAGGACGACGGTGGCGCCGAGCGTGCCGAGCAGCAGGGCGACGGCCACGCTGCGGCGGCCGCCTTTGCTCTCGGGGGTCTCGGCATCGGCTCGGGGCGGGGGTACGGCACTCACGTACCCCACTATCCCCTACGCCGTCAGGAGCGGTGGAGGCGGTTCGCCGCTCCCACCGCGCGCAGCACGGCGGCCGCCTTGTTGCGGCACTCCTGGTCCTCCAGCTCGGGCACCGAGTCGGCGACGACACCGGCGCCGGCCTGCACGTACGCCGTGCCGTCGCGCAGCAGCGCGGTGCGGATGGCGATGGCCGTGTCGGAGTCCCCGGCGAAGTCCAGGTAGCCCACGCAGCCGCCGTACAGGCCGCGGCGGGAGGGCTCCAGTTCCTCGATGATCTGCATGGCGCGCGGCTTGGGCGCGCCGGAGAGGGTGCCGGCCGGGAAGCAGGCGGTGAGCACGTCGAAGGCGGTCTTCCCCTCGGCGACGCGCCCCGTCACGGTGGACACGATGTGCATGACGTGGGAGTACCGCTCGATCGACATGAAGTCGACGACCTCCACCGATCCCGGCTCGCAGACCCGGCCGAGGTCGTTGCGGCCCAGGTCGACGAGCATCAGGTGCTCGGCGCGCTCCTTGGGGTCGGCCAGCAGCTCCTCGGCGAGGTCGTGGTCCTCCTGCGGGGTGGCGCCGCGGTGCCGGGTGCCGGCGATGGGGTGGACCATGGCCCGCCCGTCCTCGACCTTGACCAGCGCCTCGGGGCTGGAGCCGACCACGTCGAAGCCGTTCTCGAAGCGGAAGAGGTACATGTACGGGGACGGGTTGGTGGCCCGCAGCACCCGGTAGACGTCGAGCGCGGAGGCGTCGCAGGGGGTCTCGAACCGCTGCGAGGGCACCACCTGGAAGGCCTCGCCGGCCCGGATCCGCTCCTTGATGTCCTCGACGGCGTCCTGGTACTTCTCGCCGCCCCACAGCGCGGAGAACTCCGGCAGCTCGGAGGGGGGCAGCACGGACGGGGCGTACGGGGCGGGCCGCCCGAGGTCGGCCTGCATGGCGTCGAGGCGCGCCACGGCGTCCGCGTAGGCCTCGTCCACGCCCGTGTCCAGGTCGTTGTGGTTGATGGCGTTGGCGATGAGCAGGACGGTGCCGTCCCAGTGGTCGAGGACCGCCAGGTCGGAGGTGAGCAGCATGGTCAGCTCGGGCAGCTGCAGGTCGTCGGTGGTGTGCTCGCCGATGCGCTCCAGGCGGCGCACGATGTCGTAGCCGAGGTAGCCGACCATGCCGCCGGTGAAGGGGGGCATGCCGCCCGCGAGGTCGCGCGGGGTGTGCAGGGCCTCGACGGTGGCGCGCAGGGCGTCGAGCGGGTCACCGCCGGTGGGCACGCCGACGGGCGGGGTGCCGATCCAGTGCGCCTGGCCGTCCTTGACGGTGAGCGTCGAGTCGCTGCGTACGCCGACGAAGGAGTACCGGGACCAGGAGCGGCCGTTCTCGGCGGACTCCAGCAGGAAGGTGCCGGGGCGTTCGGCGGCCAGCTTGCGGTAGAGCCCGACGGGAGTGTCCCCGTCCGCCAGCAGCTTGCGGCTCACGGGGATGACGCGGCGGTCGGCCGCGAGCTTGCGGAACGTCTCAAGATCCATGGCGTGGGACCCTACCTAGTCTGCGTCGCGGAGGAGGACATCGTCGTCGAAGCAGGTGCGGGCGCCGGTGTGGCAGGCGGCTCCGACCTGGTCGACCTTGACGAGCACGGTGTCGGCATCACAGTCGAGGGCGACGGACTTCACGTGCTGGAAGTGGCCGGAAGTACCCCCCTTCACCCAGTACTCCTGGCGGCTGCGGGACCAGTAGGTGCAGCGGCCGGTGGTCAGGGTGCGGTGCAGGGCCTCGTCGTCCATCCAGCCCAGCATCAGCACCTCACCGGTGTCGTACTGCTGGGCGATGGCCGGTACCAGGCCGTCGGCGGAGCGCTTGAGGCGCGCGGCGATGGCGGGGTCGAGGTTGCCGGGGCGGGGGGACGTACTCATGCGGCCATTGTGCCGGGCGGGAAAGCCGGATACGGATCACTGTCCGCCTGATGAGCAGGCACGCGGCGTGATCCGGCCGTAGGCTGGCCCGCATGTCTACCCATGCGAAGCGCGAACGACTGCTGCTGGCGGACCTGTTGGAGGCGGCCGGGCCGGAGGCGCCGACGCTGTGCGACGGCTGGACCTGCCGGGAACTGGCGGCGCACGTGGTGGTCCGGGAGCGGCGCCCGGACGCGGCGGGGGGCCTGCTGCTGAACGTGCTGAAGGCCCGCCTGGACAAGGCGATGGAGGAGTACACGGCCAAGCCGTACGAGGAGCTCATCCAGCTGATCCGCACCGGCCCGCCGAAGATGTCGGTCTACTCGCTGAAGCAGATCGACGAGGCCGCGAACGCGGTGGAGTTCTACGTCCACGCGGAGGACGTGCGGCGGGCCCAGCCGGACTGGTCCCCGCGGGAGCTGGACCCGGTGTTCTCGGACGCGCTGTGGTCCCGGCTGGAGAAACTCGCCCGCCTGACGGGCCGGCGCGCGCCGGTGGGCCTGGTCCTGCGCCGCCCGAACGGCCAGACGGCGGTTGCCCACCGCGGCACCCCGGTGGTGACGGTGACCGGCGAGCCGGGCGAGCTGACCCTGTTCTGCTTCGGGCGGCAGGCCGCCGCCGATGTCACGCTGGACGGCGAGAAGTCGGCCGTGGCCGAGCTGACTGCGGCCAAGCTGGGCATTTAGCGGCTGCAGCGCCGGCGGGGCTGGATTGCGCGAAGCGCAATTCCAGCCTCGCCGGCGTTTGAGGCGCGGGGTCTGGGGCGGAGCCCCAGGAAGCCGAGCGTCAGCGGACCGGGTGGCCCGCTTCGCGGAGGGCGGTCTTGACCTCGGAGATGCGGAGGTCGCCGAAGTGGAACACCGAGGCGGCCAGAACCGCGTCGGCCCCGGCCGCGATGGCCGGCGGGAAGTGCTCCAGCTTCCCGGCCCCGCCCGAGGCGATCACCGGCACGGTGACGTGCTTGCGGACCGCCGCGATCATCTCCACGTCGTAGCCGTCCTTGGTGCCATCGGCGTCCATGGAGTTGAGCAGGATCTCCCCCGCCCCCAGCTCGGCCGCCCGGTGCGCCCATTCGACCGCGTCGATGCCCGTGCCCTTGCGGCCGCCGTGCGTGGTGACCTCGAAGGACCCGGAGGCGGTCCGGCGCGCGTCGACCGACAGCACCAGCACCTGCCGCCCGAACCGCTCCGCGATCTCCTGGATCAGCTCGGGGCGGGCGATGGCGGCCGTGTTCACCCCCACCTTGTCCGCACCGGCCCGCAGCAGCTTGTCCACGTCGTCCGCGGTGCGGACCCCGCCGCCCACGGTCAGCGGGATGAAGACCTGCTCGGCGGTCCTGCGGACCACGTCGTAGGTGGTCTCGCGGTTCCCGGAGGACGCCGTGATGTCGAGGAAGGTCAGCTCGTCGGCGCCCTCGGCGTCGTACAGCTTGGCCATTTCCACCGGGTCGCCGGCGTCCCGCAGGTTCTGGAAGTTGACGCCCTTGACGACCCGGCCGTTGTCCACGTCCAGGCAGGGGATCACGCGTACGGACAGGCTCATGCCGTCACCGCCTTGAACGCCTCGACCTCCACCTCGACGACCATGCCGGGGTCGACGAAACCGGACACGATGATCATCGTGGCGGCGGGGCGGACGGCGTCGAAGAGGGTCTTGTGGGCGCGGCCGACCTCGTCCACGTCCCGGGCGTGCGTCAGGTACATCCGGGTGCGGACCACGTCCTCCGGGCCGAGGCCGGCCTCGGCCAGGGCCTTGAAGGCGACCTCGAAGGCCTTGACCGTCTGGTCGTACGGGCCGCCCGCGTCGGCCGCGGTGCAGCCGGAGACGAGGACCAGCCCGTTGGGGAGGGCCACGGCGCGGGAGTAGGCGATCACGTCCTCGTAGGGGCCGCCGGAGGAGATCCGGCGTACGGCGTCGGAGGGGCTCATGCGGAGACCACCTTCAGGGCTTCTTCCAGGGTGAAGGCCTTGGCGTACAGGGCCTTGCCGACGATCGCGCCCTCGACGCCCAGCGGGACCAGCTCGGACAGCGCCCGCAGGTCGTCGAGGGAGGAGATGCCGCCGGAGGCGACGACGGGCCGGTCGGTGGCGGCGCAGACGTTCTTCAGCAGCTCCAGGTTGGGGCCGGTGAGGGTGCCGTCCTTGCCGATGTCGGTGACGACGTAGCGGGCGCAGCCCTCGGAGTCGAGGCGGGCGAGGGTCTCGTAGAGGTCGCCGCCCTCGCTGGTCCAGCCGCGCCCCTTGAGGGTGGTGCCGCGCACGTCGAGGCCGATGGCGATCTTGTCGCCGTGCTCGGCGATGGCCTTGGCGGCCCACTCGGGGGTCTCCAGGGCGGCGGTGCCGAGGTTGACGCGGGTGCAGCCGGTGGCGAGGGCCGCGGCGAGCGTGGCGTCGTCGCGGATGCCGCCGGACAGCTCGACCTTGATGTCCATGGCGCGGGTGATCTCGGCGACCAGGGCGCGGTTGTCGCCGGTGCCGAAGGCGGCGTCCAGGTCGACCAGGTGCAGCCATTCGGCGCCGGAGCGCTGCCAGGCGAGGGCCGCGTCCAGCGGGGAGCCGTAGGAGGTCTCGCTGCCGGACACCCCGTGCACGAGGCGGACGGCCTGTCCGTCGCGGACGTCGACCGCGGGGAGCAGCTCGAGCGTCTTCTGCGTCGAAGTCGAAGTCATCAGAGGGTCTCGATCCAGTTGGTGAGGAGCTGGGCTCCGGCGTCGCCGGACTTCTCCGGGTGGAACTGGGTGGCCCACAGGGCCCCGTTCTCCACGGCCGCGACGAAGCGCTCGCCGTGGGTGGCCCAGGTGACCTTGGGGGCGCGGATGACGGGGTTGGTGACCTCCAGGTTCCAGTCGTGCGCCGCGTAGGAGTGCACGAAGTAGAACCGGGCGTCGGCGTCCAGGCCGGCGAAGGCCTGGCTGTCGGCGGGCGCCTCGACGGTGTTCCAGCCCATGTGGGGGACGACGGGGGCCTTGAGGGGGCCGACCGTGCCGGGCCACTCGTCCAGGCCCTCGGTCTCGACGCCGTGCTCGATGCCGCGCTCGAAGAGGATCTGCATGCCGACGCAGATGCCCATGACCGGGCGGCCGCCGGAGAGGCGGCGGCCGATGATCCAGTCGCCGCGGACGTCCTTGAGGCCCTGCATGCAGGCGGAGAAGGCGCCGACGCCGGGGACGAGGAGTCCGTCGGCGTCCATGGCCTTGTCGTAGTCGCGGGTGATCTCGACGTCCGCGCCGACGCGCGCGAGGGCGCGCTCGGCGGAGCGGACGTTCCCGAAGCCGTAGTCGAAGACCACGACGGTCTTGGTGGCTGCGCTCATGCCCAGATTCCTTGGATCCGCAGGACTCCGGCGAACAGGCACATCGCGGAGCCGATGGCGAGCAGGATGACGACCGACTTGGGCATCTGCTGCTTCTGGAAGGAGTAGACGCCGCCGGCCAGGAAGAGGCCGACGACGATCAGGATGGTCGAAAGACCGGTCACGGTTAGAGCGCGCCCTTCGTGGAGGGAAGGATTCCGGCCGCGCGCGGGTCGAATTCCGCGGCGTACCGCAGGGCGCGGGCGAGGGCCTTGAACTGGCACTCCACGATGTGGTGGGCGTTGCGGCCGTACGGGACGTGGATGTGCAGCGCGATCTGGGCCTGCGCCACGAAGGACTCGAAGATGTGCCGGGTCATCGTGGTGTCGTACTCGCCGATCATCGGCGCCATGTTCTCGGGCTCGGTGTGCACGAGGTAGGGGCGGCCGGACAGGTCGACGGTCACCTGGGCGAGGGACTCGTCGAGCGGCACGGTGCAGTTGCCGAAGCGGTAGATGCCGACCTTGTCGCCGAGGGCCTGCTTGAAGGCGGCGCCGAGCGCGAGGGCGGTGTCCTCGATGGTGTGGTGGCTGTCGATGTGCAGGTCGCCGTCCGTCTTGACCGTGAGGTCGAAGAGGCCGTGGCGGCCCAGCTGGTCGAGCATGTGGTCGTAGAAGCCCACGCCCGTCGAGACGTCGACCTTGCCCGTGCCGTCGAGGTTTATCTCGACGAGGACCGAGGTCTCCTTCGTGGTCCGTTCGACCCGTCCGATGCGGCTCATGCGTGCTGCTCCTTCTTCAGTGCGCGAACCGCTTCCAGGAACGCGTCGTTCTCGGCCGGGGTGCCCGCGGTGACCCGCAGCCAGCCCGGTACGCCGTTGTCCCGGACCAGGACGCCCTGGTCGAGGATCTTCTGCCAGGCGGTGTGGGAGTCCGCGAACTTCCCGAACTGGATGAAGTTCGCGTCGGACTCGGTGACCTCGTAGCCGATGGCCCGCAGCTCGGTGACGAGGCGGTCCCGTTCGGCCTTGAGCTGCTCGACGTAGCCGAGCAGGGTGTCGGTGTGCTCCAGGGCGGCCAGCGCGGTCGCCTGGGTGACGGCCGACAGGTGGTACGGCAGGCGCACCAGCTGGACGGCGTCGACCACGGCGGGGTGCGCGGCCAGGTAACCCAGGCGCAGACCGGCGGCGCCGAAGGCCTTGGACATGGTCCGGGAGATCACCAGGTTCGGCCGGCCCTCGATGAGGGGCAGCAGCGAGTCCCGGTGGCTGAACTCCACGTACGCCTCGTCCACGACGACCAGGGACGGCTTGGCCGCCTGCGCGGCCTCGTAGAGGGCGAGGACGGTGCCCGCCTCGACCGCGGTACCCGTGGGGTTGTTGGGCGAGGTGATGAAGACGACGTCGGGCGCGTGCTCCGCGATCGCCCGCTCGGCCGCCTCCACGTCGATCGTGAAGTCCTCGCGGCGCGGGCCGGAGATCCAGCCCGTGCCGGTGCCGCGCGCGATGAGCGCGTGCATCGAGTACGAGGGCTCGAAGCCGATCGCGGTGCGGCCCGGACCGCCGAAGGTCTGGAGCAGCTGCTGGAGGACCTCGTTGGAGCCGTTGGCGGCCCAGACGTTCTCCATGGCGACCGGGTGCTTGCCGGTGCGGGTGAGGTAGGCGGCGAGCTCGGTGCGCAGCTCGACCGCGTCCCGGTCGGGGTAGCGGTTGAGGGTGCGGGCGGCCTCGGCCACCCGCTCAGCGATCCGCGCCACGAGCTCCGCGGGGAGCTCGTAGGGGTTCTCGTTGGTGTTCAGCTGGACGGGCACGTCGAGCTGCGGGGCGCCGTAGGGGGACTTGCCGCGCAGTTCGTCCCGGATGGGGAGGTCGTCGATGCCGATGGTCGTCATACGGTCGGCACCTTCCAGCCGAAGCGCGCCTTGAGGGCCGCGCCGTGCGCGGGCAGGTCCTCGGCCTCGGCCAGCGTCACCACGTGGTGGGTGACCTCGGCGAGGGCGTCGCGCGTGTAGTCGACGATGTGGATGCCGCGCAGGAAGGACTGCACGGACAGGCCCGAGGAGTGGCAGGCGCAGCCGCCGGTGGGCAGCACGTGGTTCGACCCGGCGCAGTAGTCGCCGAGCGAGACCGGGGCCCACGGGCCGACGAAGATCGCGCCGGCGTTGCGGACGCGGGCGGCCCAGGCGGCGGCGTCGGCGGTCTGGATCTCCAGGTGCTCGGCGCCGTACGCGTCGACGACCTTGAGGCCGTCCTCCAGGCTGTCGACCAGCACGATCGCGGACTGCTTGCCCGCGAGGGCCGGCTTGATCCGGTCCTCGACGTGCTTGGTGGCCGCGACCTGCGGCTCCAGCTCCTTCTCGACGGCGGCGGCCAGCTCCTCGGAGTCCGTGACGAGGACGGCGGCGGCCAGCGGGTCGTGCTCGGCCTGGCTGATCAGGTCGGCGGCGACGTGCACCGGGTCGGCCGTGGAGTCCGCGAGGACCGCGATCTCGGTCGGTCCGGCCTCGGTGTCGATGCCGATCTTCCCGGTGAAGTAGCGCTTGGCGGCGGCGACCCAGATGTTGCCGGGGCCGGTCACCATGTTCGCCGGGGCGCACTCCTCCGTGCCGTACGCGAACATCGCGACGGCCTGGGCACCGCCCGCGGCGTAGACCTCGTCGACGCCCAGCAGCGCACAGGCGGCGAGGATCGTCGGGTGCGGCAGACCGTCGAAGTCGACCTGCGGCGGGGACGCGAGCGCGATCGACTCGACGCCCGCCTCCTGCGCCGGTACGACGTTCATCACGACGGAGGACGGGTACACCGAGCGGCCGCCCGGGGCGTACAGCCCCACGCGCTCCACGGGAACCCACTTCTCGGTCACCGTGCCGCCGGGGACCACCTGGGTGGTGTGCTCGCTGCGGCGCTGGCCCCGGTGCACGATCCGGGCGCGCCGGATCGACTCCTCGAGGGCGGCGCGTACGGCAGGGTCGAGCTGCTCCAGGGCGGCCTTGAGCGCCTCGGCGGGCACCCTGACCTGCTCCAGCGTCACCCCGTCGAACTTCTGCGCGTACTCGATCAGCGCCGCCGTGCCACGATGATGGACGTCCTCGCAGATGGGCCGCACCTTCTCCAGGGCAGCTTCTACGTCGAACTCGGCACGGGGCAGCAGATCGCGCAGGGCGCCACCCTCGGGGAGGGCGTCACCGCGCAGGTCGATACGAGAGATCACTCCCCAATTCTCTCAGACCGCCCACCGCCACCGTTCGCCCGTATCACTGGCTGATACACGCCCCGGATGTCACAGGCCCCCGATAGCTTTGATCTACACGTACGTGGAGCGGAGGGGGGCCGCCATGACCGAGGCACGCGCGGGCGAGGAACCGGCGGATCTCACCGCTGCCGAGCACCGCATGTGGGAGGCGTACCGCACGGGCAGCGTCTGCGACCTCGGCGTCCGCTCCGCCGAGCGGGACGATCCGCACGGCGAGCACGTCTGGGGCCCCGAGCGCAGCGTCCGCGCGGGCGTCGTGGCCCTGCTGCTGCTCCACGGGCCGCCGCCGGTGCCGGGCCGGGTGGCCTCCCTCAAGCTGCGCGGCGTCCGGATCACCGGCCGGCTCGACCTGTCGGGCGGCATCGTGAGCCCGTACGTGGAGCTCCAGTCCTGCCGCTTCGACAGCGAGGTGCAGCTCTCCGAGACCCGCTTCGGCACGCTGCGCCTGATCAACTGCGCGATACCCCGGGTGGAGGCGGCCCGCCTGCACACCGAGGGCGATCTGCACATGCCGCGCTGCCGGGTCTCTCGCGGCATCCGGCTGACCGACGCCCAGATCGGCACCGACCTGCTGATCAGCCAGGCCGTGGTGCAGAAGGACACCAAGGGGCGGGCGATCACCGCCGACGGTATGTCGGTGGCGCAGGACTTCCAGGGCGAGCTGCTGGAGACGTACGGGGAGGTGAGCCTGCGCGGGGCGAAGGTCGGCGTGTCGATGAACCTGCGCGGGGCCCGCCTGCGCAATCCGTACGGGCGGCACGCGCTGAACGCCCCGCAGCTGACGGTCGAGCGGACGCTGTACCTGACCTCGATCGCGCTGGACTACGTCCCCGGAAGCGGCTCGGGCTCCTCCACTCCCCCGTACGGGCTGGGCCAGACGCCGACGCGCGGTCAGCGGGCCCAGCGCTTCGAGTGCCGGGGCGGCCTGCGGCTGGACGACGGCCGGTTCGGCGACGCCATCGACTTCTTCGGGGCGCGCTTCGTGCTCACCGACGACCAGGAGATCTCCCTGCGCCGGATCCAGACCCCGGAGTTCCGTTTCGTGGGCGAGCGGCCGGAGCGGGGGCGGGTCGTGGTGTCCGGCGCCAAGGTGGTCAAGCTCGTGGACACCTCCACCAGCTGGCCCGGCCCGGGCGGGGTCTCCATCGAGGGCTTCGTCTACGAGAACCTCGCGCCCCGCGGTCACTTCCCGCTGGCGCGGCGGCTGGCCTGGGTCGAGTCGGCGACCGTGGAGTACTCCCCGGAGCCCTACGAGCGCCTCGCCGCGGTCCTGCGGGCCAGCGGTGAGGACGCGGACGCCCGGGAGGTCCTGCTGGCGAAGCAGCGGCGCCGCCGGGCCACCCTGTCGCCGGCGGCCAAGGCGTGGGGCTACCTCCAGGACTGGACGGTGGTCTACGGCTACCGGCCGGGCCGGGCCGCGCTGTGGATGGTGGTGCTGTGGGCGGCGGGCGCGCTGCTCTTCTCCCGGCACGAGCCGCCGCCGATCAAGGAGGACGAGCACCCGCAGTGGAACGCCACCCTGTACGCCCTGGACCTGCTGCTGCCGGTGATCGACCTCGGCCAGCAGGGCCAGTGGAAGGTGGAGGGCGGCTGGCAGTGGGGGGCGGCGGGCCTGGTGATCCTGGGATGGATCCTGGCCACGACGGTGGCGGCGGGCGCGTCGCGGCTGCTGAGGCGGGGGTGACGGGGTCGGCCGCCGGGCCACTACCCTGTGCCTCGTGACCACCGTTCGCCTGCCCCTCTTCCCGCTTAACTCGGTGCTGTTCCCGGGACTCGTCCTCCCGCTGAACGTATTCGAGGAGCGTTATCGCGCCATGATGCGCGAGCTGCTGAAGTCGGGCGAGGAGGAGCCGCGCCGCTTCGCGGTCGTCGCCATCCGCGACGGCCGGGAGGTCGCGCCGACGGCGCCCGGCCTGCCGGACCAGACGGCCCTGCCCGAGCGCGGCCCGGCCGCGGGCTTCGGCTCGGACCCGGTCCAGGCCTTCCACCGGGTGGGCTGCATCGCGGACGCGGCGACGATCCGGGAGCGGGAGGACGGCAGCTTCGAGGTCCTGGCCACCGGCACGACGCGGGTCCGGCTGCTGTCGGTCGACGCCTCGGGGCCCTACCTCACGGCGGAGCTGGAGGAACTCCCGGAGGACGCGGGCGAGGGCGCGGGGGCGCTGGCCGAGGGGGTGCTGCGGGCGTTCCGCACGTACCAGAAGCGGCTGGCCGGAGCCCGCGAACGCTCCCTGACGGGCGCGGACCTCCCCGACGAGCCGTCGGTGGTCTCGTACCTGGTGGCGGCGGCCGCGGTGCTGGACATCCCGTCGAAGCAGCGGCTCCTGCAGGCACCGGACACGGCGACGCGCCTGGCGGAGGAGCTGAAGCTGCTGCGCGCGGAGACGGCCGTGATCCGCCACCTCCCGTCGCTGCCGGCGGTGGACCTGACCCGTGCCCCGACGAGCCCGAACTGACAGATGGCGAAGAAGACGAAGCAGGCGTCCGGAACCCCGGCGATCGTCGCCCTCACGGCGGCGGGCGTCCCGTTCTCGACGCACGCGTACGAGCACGACCCGTCGCACCCCTCGTACGGCGAGGAGGCGGCGCAGGCCCTGGGCATGTCGCCGGCTCAGATCTTCAAGACGCTCGTCGCGGACGTGGACGGGGTCCTGACGGTGGCGGTGGTCCCGGTCTCGGGCTCGCTGGACCTGAAGGCCCTGGCCTCCGCGGTCGGCGGGAAGCGGGCGGTGATGGCGGATCCGGCCGTCGCGGAACGCACCACGGGCTACGTCCTGGGCGGCATCTCCCCGCTGGGCCAGCGCAAGCGGCTGCGTACGGTCCTGGACGCCTCGGCCTCCGCGCACGCCGCGATCTGCGTCTCGGCCGGCCGCCGCGGCCTTGAGGTAGAGCTGTCCCCGTCGGACCTGGCGACCCTCACCGGGGCCGTGCTGGCCCCCGTCGCCCGCTCCTGACTTGCCCTGCGGGCAATCCAGCCGCACCAGGCAGGCGGCATCAGGCAAAATCCAGCCCCGCCGGCGTTTGAGGCGCGGGGTACGGGGCGGAGCCCCGCGCCGTGAGCCGCAGCGACCCACCCGGCCGAGGAGGACATCCAGCCCCGCCGGAGGCTAGGGGCGCGGGGGTTCCGGGGTGGCGTGGACGTGCGGGGGCGGGTAGACGCCCGGCCAGTCCTTGGCGGGGGCCGGGTCGGCGGGGGTCCACAGGGCCGTGAGGCCGAGGTGGGCCAGGACGGCGACCATCGGCCAGGCCAGCAGCGCCCCGTGCGCCAGCAGCTGGAGCGGTGCGTCGAACGGAACCCCCTTGCCCGCCTTCAGCGCGGCGGCCACCAGGTCCGTGGACGGCCCCAGCCACAGCCCGAACCGCCACCCCACCAGCGCGGCGAAGCCGGACCCGAGGGCCAGCCCGATGACCACCGGCACACCTCCGCGCCGCCGCCACAGGAACGCGCCGACCCCGCTCAGCAGCCCGAGCCCCACCGCCAGCAGGAAGAAGGTTCCGTCGGCCCCGATCCGGGCCTCGCCCTCGCTGTTGCGCAGGAACACCGACTCCCCGTTGGAGACGTACTGCACCCGGGGCGCCAGCCATGCCCACAGCGCCCCGAGGAGCAGACCGGCCACCCCCACGACCAGGGCAATGGCGGCCCCGTCACGGATGTCCACCGGGGTGATCTTCTCCGGCGGGGGCCCGAGGGGGTCGAAGGGAGACGGCGGGATCGGCGGGGTCACGGCTTCGGTCACCCCCACATCGTGCCAGGTCCCGAACGACGGGTGTCGCCCGGCCGCGGCGTCAGCGGACCGCGGCCCGCCGGTACGCCCAGGTCGCCACGGCCAGCGAGAGGACCCCGACCACCCCGCACACCCCGAGGTCGAAGGCGACCTCAGCCCAGTCCGGATCGGGCGCGAAGGTCCGCGCGAACGCCTCCACGCCGTACGTGGACGGCAGCAGGTCCCGCGCCCACACGATCACCTCCGGCATCCGCTCGGGCGGCAGCACGCCCAGCAGCAGCGCCGCCGACATGCCGAGCTGCCCGGCCAGCGTGGCCAGTTCCTGCCGCGGCGCCAGCAGCCCCAGCGCCGCGCCGAGTCCGGCCAGCGCGGCCCCGGCCAGCGGCACCACCGCGGCCAGGATCCACAGCCCGCCCATCGGCAGCCCGAACAGCACGCACCCGAACACCGCCGTGACCAGCGTCCCCGGCAGGGTGAAGGAGGCGTACGCGGCGGCCGCGCCCAGCACCACCGACGCGGGCGGCACCGGCAGGGTGGCGTAGTGGTCGAGCCCGCCGCCCGCCCGCAGCTGCCCGAAGTACTGCGCGAGCAGGTTCAGCGCGACGAAGGCGACGACGAGGACGGAGGAGCCGGCCACGACGGCCCGGGCCTCGGAACCCCCGTCCACCACCCCCCGCATCAGGATCATGATCCCGACGGACTGGAAGGTGGCCACGAACAGCAGCGGGATCCGCGCCACCCGCGCCCGGGACAACTGCGCCCGGTAGACGGCGGCGAGCGCCGGCAGGAGCCGCGCCTTCGGAGCCAGCTCGGCGGGAGCGCACCCGGCGCCCACGGCAGCGGTGGTCACGACTTCACCAGCCCGTTCGTCTTGCCGCCGAGCGCGAGGTACACGTCCTCCAGGCTCGGCGTGGCCAGTGTGAAGTCGTCGAGCGCGGCGAAGGCCGGCCCGCCGGTGATCGCGGCGACCGCGGCCCGTGCGTCGTCCGGCCCCATCCTCAGCACCCACCGGCGCCCGGACTCGACCGCGTGGGCGCGCAGCGCCTCGACCTCCGGCACACCCTCCGGGGCCGCCTCACGCCATACGAGTTCCAGCCGGACCTCGCCGGAGACCCTGGCCTTGAGCCCGGCCGGGGTATCGCAGGCGATGACCCGGCCCTGATCGATGACGGCGACCCGGTCGAGGACGGTCTCGGCCTCGATGACGTTGTGCGTGACGAGCAGGACGGTGGCTCCGTGCCGCGCGCGGCGCCGGTCCACGGCCGACCACACCGCCCGCCGGGCCACGGGGTCCATGCCGGTGGTGGGTTCGTCGAGGACCAGCAGGGGCCGCTCGCCCACCAGTGCGGCGGCGAAGCAGGCGAGCCTGCGCTGCCCGCCGGAAAGTTTCTTCAGGGGCCGCCCGGCGAGCGCGGTGAGCCCGAGCTCCTCCAGTACGGCGTCACGCGCGGCCCGCGCCTCCCGTACGCCGAGCCCGCGCAGCCGCCCGGTGGTCTCGGCGGCCAGCGCCACCGTGAGCTCGTCCAGGGCGGTGGACTCCTGCCCGAGGTAGGCCAGCAGGCGCGCCGCCCGCTCGGGGTGGCGTACGAGGTCGTGGCCGAGCAGGGTCACGGAGCCGGCGTCGGGCCGCATCAGCCCGGTGAGCTGGCGGACCAGGGTGGACTTGCCGGCGCCGTTGGGGCCGAGCAGGCCGAAGATCTCGCCGCGCCGCACGTCGAGGCAGACCCCGTCGTTGGCGCGGGTCTCGGGCAGGGCGGGGGCCCCGCGCCGACCCCGTACCGCGGGGTACGTCTTGACCAGGTCACGCACCTGGCAGACGACGTCGGAGGCTGCTCCCGCGGCCGCCGCCGTACTGTCCTGCGCCTGTGCTGTGCCCGTACTCACGAGGGAGCAGCCTACGCGGCTTCCGCCCCTACTCGGCCGCCGGGGTGGCCGGGGCGGGAGGCGCGGCGGGCACCGCTCCGGGCGCGGCGGCCGGTACGGCGGCGACGTGCTCGGCGGCGGCCCGGACGTCGATCTCCCGCCAGAATCCGGCGCGGATGGCGTAGCGGTCGTGCTCGTCGATCTGGTCGTCCTTGTGCGCGAGCAGCCCGAACCGGGCGGCGTAGCGCAGCAGCTCGCCGTCGATCCGGTGCGGGATGCGCGGGTACATGGTGGCCAGCTTCTGCAGGTGCACGGTCTCGGGGAGCCGTTCCATCCAGCGCCGGGCGAACACCTGCCCCACCTCGAACGGGTCCCCGCCGACGGTGGTGATGTCCTCCTCCCGGTCGGCCCAGCGCTGTTCGGCGCTGGTGAGCTGGGCGAGGGTGGGCAGGGAGGCGGTCTCGGCGGGTTCGCCGAGGGGTCCGGGCCGGTCGATCCAGCCCTTGTCGGAGGACCAGCGCAGGGCGCTGCCGGCCGGGGGCTGGCCGCCGTTCTGCGCGGCGGGCGGCGGTCCGGCCTGCTGGCCGGGTGCGCGCAGGGCGCCGGCGAGGTCCTTGGGCGTGGGGACGCTGCGGCCCCCGCCGGTGGCGGGAGCGGGTACGGGGACGCCGTCCGTCTCCTCTTCCCCGGCGGTGGCCGCGCCGTTGCGGGCGGCCTCGGCGAGCGCGGCCTCGGGCAGCGGGGCGGAGAGGATCGCGGCGATGTCGGGGCGCGGCGCGGGCGGCGGGGAGCACAGCCCGGTGAGGTCCTTGGCGCGGACGGCCCGGGTGATCCAGGCGCGGTCGAGGACGCGGCGTTCGTCGGCTTCGGCGACGAGGTCCTCGGACTGGTTGTAGTCCCCGTCGGCGGCCTGGACGGCCCACAGGTGGACGGCGACCCCGTGTTCCTTGGCGGACATCAGGCCGGGCAGCAGGTCCCCGTCGCCGGTGACCAGTACGACGTCCGAGCAGGCGCGGTTGCGGGCGAGTTCGGTGAGCTCGGCGTGCATGGCGGCGTCGACGCCCTTCTGCGCCCAGCGGCCGTCGCTGCGGGTCAGGGCGCCCAGGCGGACGGTGACGCGGGGCATGACGCGCAGCCGCCGGTGCTCGGGCTGGGGCACCCGGTCGGGTGCGCCGTCGAACCAGTAGATGCGCAGCAGGGGCTGCTCGGTGTCGGCCTCGGCCCGCTCGCGCAGGCCGTGGATGAGGGCGGCATGGTCGACGGTGATGCGGGAGCGTGAGGGCTCCCCTGCGAGGAGGCTCGCGGCGGCGCCCAGCAGATAGCCGGCGTCCACCAGGACGACGCAGCGGTCCACGCGTTCCACCCTCTTCCCTGGGGATCCTCTGTGTGATGCGGCGGTCCCCCGAGTCTGCCCGACCGCAAGGGTGTTGACGGCCGGAACTCGATCATCGGCGTGGCGGATCTTTTGGTTCTACCGGCTACGCGCAGTAATGATCCAAAATGCGCGGTTTCTGGCCCTGTGTGAGTGTGAAGGCGGTCCTGGCCCCTAGACCCTCACGGAGGCTCCACCATGGCCAAGAACAAGCAGCAGAAGCAGCCGAAGCAGCAGGCCCGGCAGTCCGGACAGGACCCGTCGCGGAGCTCGTCGGACACTTCGCCCGAGCAGTCCTCGCATGCGCCGAGTCCGATGGATCTGGCCCACAAGAGCAAGTCGAAGAAGTTCGGCCACAACTGACGCCGCCGCGTCGAGTGACTGAAGGGCCTGCCCGGCGATGCCGGGCAGGCCCTTCCGCAGGCGTGGCCGACGACGCTATCCGGCCAGGCAGGACGGGCCGAGCAGCACCTTGAGGTCGCCGAAGAGGGCCGGGTCGGGCTGCACGCGGTGCCGGTCGAGGCGCAGCACGGTGGTGGTCCGCGGCCCTTGCAGCTTGATCCGCACCTCGGTGTTGCCCTTGTGGTGGCGCAGGATCTCGCCCAACCGGGTGACCATCGGCGGGGTCACCTTGACGGTGGGGATGGTGAGGACGACGGGTGCGTTCGTCCCGGCCGAGGAGAGGTCGGGGACCATCATCTCCATGGCGACCAGGCGGGGGACGTCCTCGCGCTTGTCGAGGCGGCCCTTGACGAAGACGACGGTGTCCTCGACCAGCTGGGTGGAGACGAGCTGGTAGGTCGCGGGGAAGAACATGCACTCGATGGAGCCGGCCAGGTCCTCGACGGTGGCGATGGCCCAGGCGTTGCCCTGCTTGGTCATCTTGCGCTGGAGGCCCGAGATGATGCCGCCGATGGTGACGACCGCGCCGTCGGAGTGCTCGCCGCCGGTCAGCTGGGAGATGCCGGCGTCCGTCTTGTCGGAGAGGACGTGCTCCAGGCCGAAGAGCGGGTGGTCGGAGACGTACAGGCCGAGCATCTCGCGCTCCTGGGCGAGCAGGTAGGACTTCTCCCACTCGACGTCGGAGAACTCCACGTCGAGCCCGAAGCCGGGCTCGTCGCCGCCGCCCTCGTCACCCATTCCGCCGAAGAGGTCGAACTGTCCCTCGGCCTCCTTGCGCTTGACGGCGACCACGTTGTCGATCATCGACTCGTGGTGGGCGACCAGGCCCTTGCGGGTGTGGCCCATCTCGTCGTAGGCGCCGGCCTTGATCAGCGATTCGACGGTCCGCTTGTTGCAGACGACGGCCTCGACCTTGTCCAGGAAGTCGGGGAAGGAGGAGAACTTCCCCTTCGCCTTCCTGGTCTTGATGATCGACTCGACGACGTTCTGGCCGACGTTGCGCACCGCGGTGAGGCCGAAGAGGATCACGTCGTCGCCCTGGGCGGCGAAGTTCGGCTCGGACTCGTTCACGTTCGGCGGCAGGACCTTGATGCCCATGCGCCGGCACTCGTTCAGGTAGATCGCGGACTTGTCCTTGTCGTCCTTGACCGAGGTGAGCAGGCCCGCCATGTACTCGGCCGGGTAGTTCGCCTTGAGGTAGGCGGTCCAGTAGGAGACGAGGCCGTAGGCGGCCGAGTGGGCCTTGTTGAAGGCGTAGCCGGCGAAGGGGACCAGGACGTCCCAGAGCTTCTGGATGGCCTCGTCGCTGTAGCCGTTCTTCCGGGCGCCCTCCTGGAAGATGGTGAAGTTCTTCGCCAGCTCCTCGGGCTTCTTCTTGCCCATGACGCGGCGCAGGATGTCGGCCTCGCCCAGGGAGTACCCGGCGATGATCTGGGCGGCCTTCTGCACCTGCTCCTGGTAGACGATCAGGCCGTAGGTGACCGCGAGCACCTCTTCGAGCGGCTTCTCCAGCTCGGGGTGGATCGGGGTGATCTCCTGCTGCTTGTTCTTGCGCAGCGCGTAGTTCGTGTGCGAGTTCATGCCCATCGGGCCCGGGCGGTAGAGCGCGGACACGGCGGAGATGTCTTCGAAGTTGTCGGGCTTCATCAGGCGCAGCAGGGAGCGCATGGGCCCGCCGTCGAACTGGAAGACGCCGAGGGTGTCACCGCGGCCGAGCAGTTCGAAGGTCTTGGGGTCGTCGAGCGGGAGGGCCAGGAGGTCGATGTCGATCCCCTTGTTGGCCTTCACCATCTTGACGGCGTCGTCCATGATCGTGAGGTTGCGCAGGCCCAGGAAGTCCATCTTCAGCAGGCCGAGCGACTCGCAGCTCGGGTAGTCCCACTGGGTGATGGTGACGCCGTCGGTGTGCCGCACCCAGACGGGCACGTGGTCGGTGATCGTCTCGCTGGACATGATCACGCCGGCGGCGTGCACGCCCATCTGGCGGACCAGGCCCTCCACGCCGCGGGCGGTGTCGATGACCTTCTTGACGTCCGGCTCGTTCTCGTACATCCCGCGGATCTCGCCGGCCTCGCTGTAGCGAGGGTGCGAGGGGTCGAGGATGCCGGAGAGCGGGATGCCCTTGCCGAGGACGTCGGCGGGCATGGCCTTGGTGAGCCGGTCGCCCATGGCGTACGGGTAGCCCAGGACGCGCGCCGAGTCCTTGATCGCGTTCTTGGCCTTGATGGTGCCGTAGGTGCCGATCATGGCGACCTTGTCCTGGCCGTACTTCTCCGTGACGTACCGGATCACCTCGACGCGCCGGCGCTCGTCGAAGTCGATGTCGACATCGGGCATGGAGACGCGCTCGGGGTTCAGGAAGCGCTCGAAGATCAGGCCGTGCGGGATCGGGTCGAGGTCGGTGATGCCCATGGCGTACGCGACGATCGAGCCGGCCGCGGAGCCACGGCCGGGGCCGACCGCGATGCCCTGGTTCTTGGCCCACATGATGAAGTCGGCGACGACGAGGAAGTAGCCCGGGAAGCCCATCGAGATGATCGTGTCCATCTCGTACTCGACCTGCTTCATGCGGTCCTCGGGGATGCCCCCGGGGAAGCGGCGGTGCATGCCGCGCATGGTCTCCTCGCGGAACCAGGTGACCTCGGTGTAGCCCTCCGGGATGTCGAACTTCGGCATCAGGTTCCGGAACTTGAACATGCCCTCGGTGTCGATCTGCTCCGCGACCAGCTTCGTGTTGGCGCAGCCCTCCTGCCAGGCGTCCGAGGAGTCGATGGCGTACATCTCGTCGGTCGACTTCAGGTAGTAGCCGGAGCCGTCGAAGCGGAAGCGGTCCGGGTCCGAGAGGTTCTTGCCGGTCTGGATGCACAGCAGGGCGTCGTGGGCGCCGGCCTCGCTCGCGTACGTGTAGTGCGAGTCGTTCGTCACGAGGGGCGGGATGCCGAGCTTCTTGCCGATCTCCAGCAGGCCGTCGCGGACCCGGCGCTCGATCTCGATGCCGTGGTCCATCAGCTCCAGGAAGTAGCGGTCCTTGCCGAAGATGTCCTGGTACTCGGAGGCCGACTTCAGGGCCTCGTCGAACTGGCCGAGGCGAAGGCGGGTCTGGAGCTCGCCGGAGGGGCAGCCGGTGGAGGCGATCAGGCCCTCCGACCACTTGGAGATGGTCTCCTTGTCCATGCGCGGCCACTTGGTGAGCCAGCCCTCGGCGTACGCGTCGGAGGACAGCCGGAAGAGGTTGTGCAGGCCGGTGGCGTTCGCCGCCCAGATCGTCTTGTGGGTGTAGCCGCCGGAGCCGGAGACGTCGTCGCGCTTCTGGTGGGGCTGGCCCCACTGGATGCGGCGCTTGTTGCGCCGGGACTCCGGGGCGACGTACGCCTCGATGCCGATGATCGGCGTGATCCCGGCCTTCTTCGCGGTGTGGAAGAAGTCATAGGCGCCGTGCAGGTTGCCGTGGTCGGACATGGCGATGTGCGTCATGCCCATCTCGTTGCACGCGTTGAACATGTCCTTCAGCCGCGCGGCACCGTCCAGCAGCGAGTACTGGGTGTGGACGTGCAGGTGCGTGAACGGCGGCTTGGTCACGGTGGGAGTCCTCCGGCGGGGAGAGAGGGGCGGCAGCTACGAATCCTACGTCGGCCGGGTGACAGAAACGGGGCACCGACCGGTACGGTCATGCGTTGCAGAACCAAGGACGACTGTCCGAAAAGCGATCCGTCCCCGGATCGGCCCCGCACCACCAGGAGGCATCCGCCATGGCGGTCACCGAGACCACCGACGAGCTGCGCGCCGAGCAGATACTCGACGTGTTCGACACCGCGTTCGGTGAGCTGCTCGCCGCCGACCCCGCCGCCTTCCAGGTCAAATTCCGGAAGATGGCGGCCTCGGCGTTCGCCTTCTACCGCGGCACGGCCTGCCTCTTCTACGCGGACCTGGAGCGCGACCGGCACGGCGGCCCGTACCTGGACGAGCGGACCGGCCGGGTGTGGATCCACGGGGACCTCCACGCGGAGAACTTCGGCACGTACATGGACTCCAACGGCCGGCTGATCTTCAACGTCAACGACTTCGACGAGGCGTACGTCGGCCCCTTCACCTGGGACCTGAAACGGTTCGCCGCCTCCGTCGCCCTGATCGGCTACACCAAGGCGCTCAGCGACGACCAGATCGGCGAGCTCGTACGGGTCTACGCGGGCGCCTACCGCGAGCGGATCCACGCCCTGGCCACCGGCGCCAAGAACGACGAGGTGCCCTCCTTCACCCTGGAGACCGCCGAGGGCCCGCTGCTGGGCGCGCTGCGCGCCGCCCGCTCCCGCACCCGCTTCTCGCTCCTGGACTCGATGACGGAGATCCGCGACTTCGAGCGCCGCTTCGCGCCGGGCGCCGGGACCATCGAGCTGGACGCGGCCACCCGCTACAAGGTGCTGGCCGCCTTCGACGGCTACCTGGAGACCCTCCCCGACGAGTCCCTCGTACGCCCCGACTCCTACCGGGTCAAGGACGTCGTGGGCCGCCGGGGCGTCGGCATAGGCTCCGCCGGCCTGCCCTCCTACAACATCCTGCTGGAGGGCCACAGCGACGCCCTGGAGAACGACGTCGTGATCTACCTCAAGCAGGCGCAGACCCCGGCCGTCTCCCGGCACATCACCGACCGGGCGGTGCGCGAGTACTTCCACCACGAGGGGCACCGCACGGTGATCTCCCAGCGCGCCCTCCAGGCCCACGCCGACCCGTGGCTCGGCTGGACGGAGCTGGACGGCGCCGGGCAGCTGGTGGCGGAGGTCTCCCCCTACGCGGTGGACCTGGACTGGGCGGACCTGGACGACCCGGAGGAGATCGCGGCGGTCGTCGCGGACCTGGGCCGGGCCACGGCGACCATGCACGGGGCGGCGGACGCGGACGAGAGCGGCCAGACGCTGGTCCCCTTCTCCACCGAGCGGGCCATCGACGCGGCGATCGCGGCGGACGAGGAGGGCTTCGCGGAGCTGCTCGTGGACTTCGCGCACGCGTACGGGGCCCGGGCCCGCGCCGACCACCAGATCTTCGTGGACCTCTTCCGCAACGGCCGGCTCACGCCGTAGTCGGGACCTGGGGCCTTCTTTCACAGGCAGTCGTGGCACACTCGCGGCGATGGACATATCAGGGGTGAGACTTCGAGGGCTGCGGGCCGCGCTGTTCAGCGCGCTCGTCGTGCTGCTCTCGGCGGGCTCGCACGTCCTCATGTCGCGGGTGCCGCTGCCGCCCGGGCTGGTGGCCGGGGCCTTCGCCGCCGTGTTCGCCCTCTCCTTCGCGCTGGCGGGCCGCGAGCGGGGCTTCGGCCCCATCGCCGGGCTGCTCGTGCCGCTGGAGCTGGCCGCCGACACCGTCTTCACCGCAGGGCAGCACGTCTGTTACGGCCCGGCGGGCGGCCCGGTCGCGGGCCCGCTGCGCGCGATGGGCCTGGACGAGCTGTGCGGGGGCACGCCGGTGGGCGGGCCGCTGACCGAGGTGGCCGGGCCGGCCGCCGATCCGGCCGCGCTGCTGGCCGCGCCCGGGCCGTGGGCGCCCTGGCTGCTGCTGGCCGCCCACGTCTCCGTCGGGCTGCTGGCCGCCGCGTGGCTGGCCCGCGGCGAGCGGGCGCTGGGCCGGGTGCTGCGTGCGGTGACCGCCTTCGCCTTCCGGCCGCTGCGGCTGGCCGTGGCCGCGGTGGCCGCCGCCTCGGGGCCCGTGCGGCGGGTGCTGCAGCCGGTCCTGCCGGGCACCGGGGCCCGTACGCGGTTCCCCGCGCACTCCGTGGGACGGCGGGGACCTCCCGTGCTCGGCGCGCTCGCCCGCGCCTGACGCACGTACGGCAGTAGTCCCCCCTTACCTCCTCACCGTTCCACGGAGATCACCATGAGTGCACGCAACAGCCAGCAGAACAAGGCCGCCGCCCGCGAGAAGCTGCGCATCGAGCGCGAGAAGCAGGCCAAGAAGGACAAGGCGCGCCGCCAGCTGATCGTGGCCGGCGCGGTCGTCGCCGTCCTCGCGCTGGCCGGCGGCGTCGGCTACGCGATCGTCCAGGCCAACCAGCCCGGCTACTGGGAGAAGGCCGCCAAGGCGGAGCTGGTCAAGCCGAAGAACACCACCGGCGAGGACGGCCTCACGGTCGTCATCGGCAAGGCCGAGGCGAAGAAGACCCTGGAGGTCTACGAGGACTCGCGCTGCCCGGCCTGCGCCCAGTTCGAGCAGGCCGTCGGCCCGCAGGTCAAGAAGGACGTCGACGCCGGCAAGTACAAGATCCAGTACTTCGGCGCCACCTTCATCGACAACGGCGTCAAGGGCGACGGCTCGAAGAACGCGCTGAGCGCGCTGGGCGCGGCCCTGAACGTCAGCCCGGAGGCCTTCCTCGACTACAAGGCGGCGCTGTACTCCAAGGAGCTGCACCCCGAGGAGACCGTCGACAGCTTCGCCAAGGACGACTACCTGCTGAAGGTCGCGGACACGGTCCCGGCCCTCAAGGGGAACGCCGAGTTCAAGAAGGCCGTCGAGGACGGCACTTACGACCGGTGGGCGATGGACATGTCGAAGGCCTTCAACAAGTCCGGTGTGACGGGCACGCCGACGCTGAAGATGGACGGCAAGAAGATCGACACCCCGCAGACCCCGGAGCAGTTCACCGCGGCGATCGACAAGGCACTCGCCGGCTGATTCCGGCCATCTGCCGCCAACCGGGCGGGCGAACTCCCAGAGTTCGCCCGCCCGTTGCTTTCAGAGGGATGTACCAGCGGCCATACCCGCCAGTAATATGATCATCCGTGACCAGTCATCTCTCCTCTTCCTCCCAGCCGGCCGCCGGCGCCGCGAATCCGCGCCGCCGTTCGGTCGTCCTGGCCGCGGCCGCCACCGCCGCGCTCGCCCCGATGGCCGCCCTGGGCGCCCCGGCCGCCCACGCCGCCGACAGCGCGCCGGCCTTCCTGCACGGCGTCGCCTCCGGCGACCCGCTGCCCGACGGGATCCTGCTGTGGACCCGCGTCACCCCGACCCCCGAGGCCGTGCCCGGCTCCGGCGTCGGCCCCGCCGTCCAGGTGGACTGGGAGGTGGCCGGGGACAAGGCCTTCTCCCGCATCGTGGCCCGCGGCACCGCCACCGCGAGCGCCGCCGGCGACCACACCGTCAAGGTGGACGTGCGCGGCCTCCAGCCGCACACGCCGTACTGGTACCGGTTCACCGCCGGCGGCACCACCTCGCCCGTCGGCCGGACCCTGACCACCCCGGCCCACGAGACGAGCACCAACGGCGTCCGCTTCGGCGTGGTCTCCTGCGCCAACTGGGAGTCCGGCTACTTCTCGGCCTACCGGCACCTGGCCGCCCGTACGGACCTCGACGCGATCCTGCACCTGGGCGACTACATCTACGAGTACCAGTCGGGGGGTTACCCGGAGGCGAAGTACGTCGTACGCCCGCACGAGCCGAAGCACGAGATCGTCTCGCTCGCCGACTACCGCACCCGGCACGGCAAGTACAAGACGGACGCCGACCTCCAGGCGCTGCACCACGCGCACCCGGTCATCGCCATCTGGGACGACCACGAGTTCGCCAACGACGCCTGGGCGGGCGGCGCCGAGAACCACACGCCCGGCGCCGAGGGCGAGTGGGCGGCCCGCGCGGCCGCCGCCAAGCAGGCGTACTTCGAGTGGATGCCCGTACGCGCCTCCGTCGCGGGCACCGTCTACCGGCGGCTGCGCTTCGGCACCCTCGCCGACCTGCACCTGCTGGACCTGCGCTCCTTCCGCTCGCAGCAGGCCAAGGTCGGCAGCGGCTCGGTGGACGACCCGGAGCGCACCATCACCGGGCGCGCCCAGCTGGACTGGCTCAAGTCGGGCCTCGCGGGCTCGGACGCGACCTGGAAGCTGGTCGGCACCTCGGTGATGATCTCGCCGGTGGCCTTCGCCTCGCTGCCGGCGCACCTGCTGGCGCCGCTCGCCAAGCTGCTCGGCCTGCCCGAGGGGGGCATAGCCGTCAACGTGGACCAGTGGGACGGCTACACGGACGACCGCAAGGAGCTGCTGGGGCACCTGAAGGACCGCGGCATCAAGAACACCGTGTTCCTGACCGGTGACATCCACATGGCGTGGGCGAACGAGGTCCCGGTGAACATGGCCACCTACCCGGGTTCGGGGACGGCGGCGACCGAGTTCGTGGTCACCTCGGTGACCTCGGACAACCTCGACGACATCCTGCACGTGCCGGCGGACACCGCCTCGCTGGTCGCCGAATCGGCCGTCAAGGCCGCCAACTGGCACGTGAAGTGGCTGGACATGGACGCGCACGGCTACGGCGTGCTCGACGTGACGGCCGAGCGCTCGCAGATGGACTACTACGTGGTGTCCGACAAGCGCCGGCAGGACGCCACGGCCGCGTGGACCCGCTCGTACCACACGCTGAACGGCACTCAGAAGGTGGAACGGGTCTACCAGCCGGTTCGCTGATCGACCTGATTGACCGTCAAATCTGCTGTCCGAAGGGGCGTCTGGTGCAGACCAGGCGCCCCTTCGGCATCAGAAGCAACAAATCTTTTACGTAAGGTGCTTGACCTGTATATGACATGGACACATAAGCTTCGCGCCAACCGAGGAGATCCT
The DNA here is from genome assembly GCF_042673805.1 of Streptomyces sp. NPDC057010. Classification (NCBI taxonomy): domain Bacteria; kingdom Bacillati; phylum Actinomycetota; class Actinomycetes; order Kitasatosporales; family Streptomycetaceae; genus Streptomyces; species Streptomyces sp. NPDC057010. The sequence goes on from NZ_JBHUSC010000059.1 coordinate 31,678, forward strand.
TCGGCCGATAACCCCCCACGCGAGGAGCACACGTGCGCGCAATTGCCCGCATATCCCCCCTTCTTCGCCGCCGCCTCATGGGCACGGCAGTTCTGGCCGGAACCCTGGCGTTCACCCCGCTCGCCGCCCCCACGACGGTCGCCGCCGCCAAGACCCCCGCCGAGGTCTGCGCCGAAGGCGGCGCCGGAGCCGCCAACGCCCGTGTCGCCCGCCCCGAGGCGCAGCACGCAGCCGAGCCGAACGAGCTCACCGACGCCCAGGCGAAGGCCATGGACAGCGACCTCGGTTCGAAGCTGGACAAGGCCCTCAAGAACCAGCCGCAGCGCAGCCTGCGCGCCGCCGAGGCCGTCACGAGCATCCCGGTGTACTTCCACGTGATCCACTCCGGCACCACCGGAAAGCTGACGTCCACCGACATCGGCAAGCAGATCGCGGTCCTCAACGCCGCCTACGGCGGCCAGGGCACCGGCAATGTGAACACCAACTTCCAGTTCACCCTGGCCGGGACCGACTACACGGACAACGCGTCCTGGTACAACCTGGCCGACGGCTCCCAGGCCGAGAAGGACATGAAGAACACCCTGCGCAAGGGCGGCCCCGGCGCGCTGAACTTCTACACCGCCAACCTCTCCGGCGGCCTGCTGGGCTGGGCGACCTTCCCGACCTCCTACGCCTCCAGCCCCAAGATGGACGGCGTGGTCGTGCTCGACTCCTCGCTGCCCGGCGGCTCCTCCGCCAACTACAACGAGGGCGACACCGCGACCCACGAGGTCGGCCACTGGATGGGCCTCTACCACACCTTCCAGGGCGGCTGCACGGGCAACGGCGACTACGTCTCCGACACCCCGGCCGAGAAGAGCGCGGCCTTCGAGTGCCCGACCGGGCGCGACAGCTGCACCAGCAAGTCCGGCGTGGACCCGATCCACAACTTCATGGACTACACGTACGACTCCTGCATGTACCAGTTCACCGCCGGCCAGGTCGCTCGTATGACGAGCAGCTGGACCGCCTACCGCGCGGGCTGAACCACCGGATACAAGCACTCATGAAGGGGCACGGTCCGTCGCACTCCGGACCGTGCCCTGCGGCATTCCGGAGGCCGCCTAAAGGCTGTCGAGGAAGCCGACCGCGACCTTCCAGGCCTGCTCGGCGGCCTCGGCGTCGTAGTCGTCCAGATCCGGGTCGGTGAACAGGTGCCCGGCCCCCGGGTAGGTGTGCACCTCCACGTCGGCCCCGGCCCGCTGCATCCGCAGGTACCAGGCCGTCAGCCAGTCGTGCGTCTCGAAGGGGTCCGGGTCGGCGATGTGCAGCTGCACGGGCAGGTCGTCCACCGAGGCGCCGTCCTCCAGGTCCGCCGTCCCGTGCAGGAGCAGCAGCCCGCGCGCCTTGTCGTCGGCCATCGCCAGGTGCTGGGCGACGGAGCCGCCGAAGGAGAAGCCGGCGTAGACCAGGCCCTGGTCGGAGTAGGGAGCGGAGGCCAGTACCGCGCGCTTGAGCAGCTCGTCGCGGCCGATCTCGTCCCGGTGGGCCATGCCCTCTTCGACGGTCTCGAAGGTGCGTCCCTCGAAGAGGTCCGGCACCTGGACCTGGTGCCCGGCCGCGCGCAGCCGGTCGGCCGCCGCGTGCACCGCGGGCCGCAGCCCGTACGTCGAGTGGAAAAGCATGATGTTCATGCACCCATCGTGCCATTCGGTGAATGCGGTGGGCCGTGCGCCGGCTTCCGGTTACGTTCATTGCCATGGAGATGGACACCGTCCTGCGCCCCCTCGCGGTGATCGGCGGTTCGCTGGTCATCACCCTGATCGCCGGCTGGGTGCTGGACCTGCTGCTGTGCCGGGCCGACGCCCGTCACGCCGAAACCCCCCTGTGGGGCCTGCTGCGCCCCTGCCGGCTGCCGTTCCAGGTGGTGCTGTGCACCACCCTCCTCAGCGGCTCCTACCGCGAGACGCGCATCCTCCCCGACCATTCCGGCGCCGTCGGCCGCGTCCTCGCCCTCGTACTGATCGCGTCCGCGGCCTGGCTGGCCGTACGCATCGCGACGGCCGCCGTCGACTCCACGTACGCGCGCTACGCCGCGGTCACCCAGGACGACGCCCGGGTCCGCCGGGTCCGTACGCAGGTCACGCTGATCCACCGGGTCGTCACGGCCGTGGTGGTCGTGGTCGCCGCCGCGGCCATGCTCCTGACCTTCCCGCCGATGCGTGCGGTCGGCGCCTCGGTGCTGGCCTCCGCGGGCGTCCTCGGCATCGTGGCCGGCATCGCCGCCCAGGCCTCGCTCGGCAACCTCTTCGCGGGCCTCCAGATCGCCTTCGGCGACACCGTCCGCATCGGCGACACGGTGGTCGTCGACGAGGAGTGGGGCAGGGTGGAGGAGATCACCCTGACCTTCCTGACGGTCCGGACGTGGGACGAGCGGCGCATCACGATGCCGGTGTCGTACTTCACGAGCAAGCCGTACGAGAACTGGTCGCGCGGCGGCGCGCAGATGACCGGGACGGTCTTCTGGCACCTGGACCACAGCGCGCCGATCGGCCTGATGCGGGAGCGGCTCCAGGAGATCCTGAACGACATCCCGGAGTGGGACGGCCGGGGCGGCGCTCTGGCGGTGACGGACACCACACCGCACACGGTGCAGGTGCGGGCGTCGGTGACGGCGAAGGACGCGGACGACCTGTGGACGGTCCGCTGCGCGGTCCGCGAACGCCTGATCACCTGGCTGGTCGCCGAGCACCCGTACGCCCTCCCGCGCATCACCACCGCCGAGGCGGCCCCCCGCCCCGGCCCATGACGACGGGGCAAAAACAGCCTCGCCTCAGCCACCGGTCAGAACGTCAGGCGGAACAGGGCGCCGCCGCCCGGGGCCGGCTCCGCGACCAGTTCGGCTCCGTGCGCCAGCGCGATCTGGCGCGCCATGGCCAGGCCCAGCCCCGACCCGGGGAGGGCGCGGGCCGCCCCCGCACGGTAGAAGCGGTCGAAGACGTGCGGGAGGTCCTGCGGCGCGATGCCCGGACCGTGGTCCCGGACCGTCAGCTCCGGCGCCCCGCCGGACACGGTCAGCGCCACCTCCACCGGCAGGCGGCCGCCCCCGCTGAACTTGGCCGCGTTGTCCAGCAGGTTCGACAGCAGCCGGCTCAACCGCGCCGGCACCCCCGGGACGACCGCCTCCGTCACCCGTGCCTCGAACATCACCCCCGGCCAGTGCGCCCGTGCGGCGGCCACCCCGTGCTCCACCAGCGGAGCCAACCGCACCTGCTCCACCAGCGGCTGCGGCTCCTCGTCCCGCGCGAGCTCGATCAGGTCGTTCACCAGCCCCGTCACCTCCCGCAGCTGCCGCCCGAGCGCGAGCGAAGCCCGCTCCCGCTGCTCCGCCGTCAGCCGCTCGCCGCGCGCCAGCAGCTCCGCGTTGGTCCGCAGCGCCGTCAGCGGGGTCCGCAGTTCGTGCGAGGCGTCCGCGACCAGCCGCCGCTGCGCCGTCACGGACTGCTCCAGCTCCCCCAGCATGGTGTTGAAGCTCCCGGCCAGCCGGGTGATCTCGTCCTCCCTGCCGTCCGGCGGCGGGAGTTCGATCCGGTGCCGGGGATCCCGCGTGGCCGCGATCCGCTCGGCCGTCGCCGTGAGCCGGGTGACGGGGGCCAGCCCGGTCCGGGACACCCAGGAGCCGAACAGGGCGGCGATCAGCACCCCGGCCGCCGCCGTCAGGAGCAGCCACCACGCGGCCTCCTCGATGCCGTCCTCGACGGTGTCGGCCCGCAGGGCCACCTGGAGCGCCCGCCCCTTGGCGTAGTCGGTGGTGAGCATCCGCACCGGGTGCCCGGCCAGCATGATGTTCGTGTAGTAGGGGGCCCGCTCGCCCGCCGCGACCTCCCGCGCGGCCGGATCCACCGGCAGCTGCCCCGGCGTACGGGGGTCCTTGCCCGGATCGGCCGGCACCACCTCCGCGCACGCCGGCGCCGCCAGGAACCGGCACTCCCCCGCCAGCACGCCCGGCCCGGCCCCCGGGTTGCGCTGCGCCGCGAGCCGCGCCGACTGGGTCAGGCTGAGGTCGAGCTGCCGGTACAGCGCGCCCCGTACGACGAGGAACGCGGCCGCGCACACACCGACCGCCACCAGCGCCACGGCCGCGGTGGCGGCCAGCGCCAGCCGGGTCCGCAGCGGCCGCCGCCTGCGCCAGGGCGCTCCGAGCCGGCGCCGCCCGGCGCCCCTCACGCCGAGTCCAGCCGGTAGCCGACGCCGTGCACGGTGTGGACCAGCCGCGGCTCGCCCCCGGCCTCCAGCTTCCGGCGCAGGTAGCCGACGTACACGGCCAGGGAGTTGGAGTCCGGGCCGAAGTCCCGCCCCCACACCAGCTCCAGGATGAGCTCGCGCGGCAGCACCTGGCCGGGGTGGCGCAGGAGCAGTTCCAGCAGCGCGGCCTCGGTCCGGCTGAACTCCAGCGGACGGCCGCCCCGGTGCCCGGTGCGGGTCCCCGGGTCCAGGACCAGGTCGGCGAAGCCGAGCGGGGCGGCGCCGGCGGGCTCGGGCGCGGCCCGCCGCAGCAGCGCCCGTACGCGCGCGACCAGCTCGTCCAGCGCGAAGGGTTTGACCAGGTAGTCGTCGGCCCCGGCCTCCAGCCCGTCGACGCGTTCGCTGACGGAGTCCAGCGCCGTGAGGACGAGTACGGGCGTACGGTCGCCCAGCGCGCGCAGCTGCCGGCAGACGCCGAGCCCGTCGAGGACCGGCATCATCACGTCCAGGACGACGGCGTCCGGCTCCCAGGCCGCCACCTCGGTCAGCGCGGCGAGCCCGTCGCCCGCTCCCCGCACCTCGTACCCCTCGACGGCCAGCCCGTCCTCCACGGCGGCCCGGACCTCGGGCTCGTCGTCGACCACCAGAATCCGATGCCTGCCCAGGGAGCTCATGCTGCTCAAGCCTGCCAAACCCCTGGCCGAAACCTCTTAGAACGTTCTTAAGCCGCACCGGGAGTGTGCGGCCATGACCACCACACAGCAGCTCTCCGTCGTGATCGGTGCGGGCGGCACCGGCGGCCACATCTATCCGGGCCTCGCCCTCGCCGAGGCGCTGCGCGCGGCCGTCCCGGACGCGGTCGTCTCCTTCATCGGGACCGAGCGGGGCCTGGAGACCGAGCTGGTCCCGGGCGCCGGGTACCGGCTGCACACCGTCGACATGATCCCCTTCGACCCGGCGCTGGGCGCGAAGCGGTACCTGCTGCCGGCGGCGCTGCTGCGATCGGCGCAGCAGGCCCGTGCGGTGATCCGGGCGCAGGGCGCGCACGCCGTCGTCGGCATGGGCGGCTATCCGAGCGCGCCGGCGGTGCTCGGGGCGCGGCTGGCGGGGCTGCCGGCCGTGATCCACGAGTCCAACGCGGTGCCCGGCCGCGCCAACCGGTTCGCGGCGAAGCTCACCCCGCACGTCGCGGTGGCCTTCGACCGCAGCCGGGGCCACCTGACGGGCGGGGCGCGGGCGCTGACCACCGGAATGCCGATCTCCGCGGCGCTGTCGGGCCTCGCGGAGCTCGCCCGGCCGGAGCGGGCGGCGCTGCGCGCCGAGGCCCGGCGGGCCCTGCGGGTACCGGACGGGCGGCGCCTCGTCGTCTTCAACGGCGGGAGCCTGGGCGCCGTCCGCCTCACCCGTGCCGCCGCCGGCCTGGCCGGGCTCTGGCAGGGCCGGGACGACGTACAGCTCCTGGTCAAGACGGGTCCGGCGGCGCTGCCGGACACCGTCGCCGACCTCGCGGCGTCCGGCGGGCGGCGGATCGCCCGGGCCGTGCCGTACCTGGACCGGATGGACCTGGTCTACGCGGCCGCCGACCTGGTGGTGTGCCGCGCGGGTTCGGCGACGGTGGCCGAGCTCGCCGCGACCGGGGTCCCCGCCGTGCTCGTCCCCTACCCGTACGCCCCCGGCGACCACCAGACCCACAACGCCCGGGTCCTGTCCGACGCGGGCGCCGGGCTGCTGCTGCCCGACGCCGAGACCACCGCCGAACGCCTCGCCGGGCTCATCGGACCGCTGCTGGCCGACCCGGCCCGGCTCGCGGCGATGGCCGGCGCCGCCGACCCCGGCCCGCACGCGCGGGCCGCCGAACTGCTGGCCGCGCAGGTCCTGCGCGTGGCCGGCCTTCCCACTCTGGAGCGAGTATGAACAACTGGAACGACCGCACGGTCCTCGTCACCGGAGCCGAGGGCTTCATCGGCTCCACCCTCGTCGACCTGCTGGTGGCCCGGGGCGCCCGGGTGCGCGCCTTCGTGCACTACAAGCCGTACGCCGAGAAGGGCCACCTGGCCCGCTACCTGGCCGACCCGGGCGGCCCCGTCGAGATGTGGGCGGGCGACGTCCGCGACGCGGGCCGGGTCAGCGACGCGGTGGCGGGCTGCGACACCGTCTTCCACCTGGCCGCGCTGATCGGGATCCCGTACAGCTACGCCTCGCCGGGCGCCTACGTGCAGACGAACGTCACCGGCACGGAGAACGTGGCCGAGGCCTGCCGCCGCCACCAGGTCCGCCGCCTGGTCCATACCTCCACCAGCGAGGTCTACGGCACGGCCCGCACGGCACCGATCTCCGAATCCCACCCGCTCCAGCCGCAGTCCCCGTACTCGGCTTCGAAGATCGGCGCGGACATGATGGCGCTCTCCTTCCACCACGCCTTCGAACTGCCCGTGACGGTGGTCCGCCCCTTCAACACCTACGGCCCGCGCCAGTCGGCGCGCGCGGTGATCCCCACGATCCTGGCCCAGCTCCACTCGGGCTCCCGAGAAATCCGCCTCGGCTCGCTCACCCCCACCCGCGACTTCACGTACGTGACGGACACGGCGGCGGGCTTCCTCGCCGCGGCAGAGTGCGACCGGGCCCTGGGCGAGGTGGTCAACCTCGGGACGGGCGAGGAGATCTCCATCGGCGACCTGGCACGGGCCCTGATCGAGGCCTCGGGCAAGGACGCGGAACTGGTCGTGGACCCCTCGCGCCTGCGCCCGAAGGGCAGCGAGGTCCACCGCCTCCTCTCGGACAACTCCCGCGCCCGCGACTGGGCGGCCTGGAAGCCGGAGGTCCCCCTCTCCGAAGGCCTGCGCCGCACCTCGGACTGGATCGCGGCGAACCTGCACCTCTTCGCCCCGGACCGCTACGCGGTGTAGAGCAGCGCGGCCGCGCACTCCTCGGCGAGGTCCTCGGCATGCGGCGGCAGCGGCTCCCCGGCCCGCAGATGCCGCCTGACGACCGAGAGCGGCAGATCGACGAGGGCCAATGTGACGCGCTCCCGGTCCCGGGGGCCCGTCACGCCGAGGGAGGAGGCAAGAGCCCCCAGAGAGGCATACACCCGCTCGTTGCCGAAGTCGGCGCGCCGGACGTACTCCTCGCCCCAGTCGGCCCGCCCGAACTCGCCGACGCCGTGCAGGAGCAGCGAGGCCTCCTCCACGTGCGCACGGCTCCAGGCGACGACGTGCCGGGCGGCCGCCCGGGCGGCGCGCCGCGGGTCGGGGTCACTGTGCAGCGCGTCGAAGTACCCGGCCTGGAACCTCTCCACGGTCCGCAGCCACACCTCGGCGAGCAGCGCCGTACGCCCGGCGAACCGGTGGTACATGGACCCGCTCGGCGCCCCGACCGCCTGCGCGACGGCGGACATGGTCACCCCACCCGGCCCACCGGAGGCGGCCAGCCGAACCGCGGCGTCAAGGATCTGATCGGTGTCGAAACGGGGTGGTCGAGCCATGAATCAGAGAGTACCCTCCAATTAAATTAGAGAACCCCCTCTAATAAACCGAGGAGAAGATCATGGCCGTCTACAACGTGCACGAACGCCTACTGCACGCCAAGGCAAGCGAGATAGGGACGCTCATCGACAGCCTGGCCGGTCCCACGGACAGCCTCTGGCCGACCGGGGCCTGGCCGGCCATGGAGCTCGACCGCGGGCTGTCGGTGGGGTCGAAGGGCGGCCACGGCCCCGTCCGCTACACGGTCACGGCATACGTGCCGGGCACCTGGGTCCGCTTCACCTTCACCGGCCCGCGCGGCTTCAACGGCTTCCACGAGCTCGCCGTTCTCCCGGTCGACGAGGAGCGCACCGTCCTACGACACACGCTCGCGATGCGGACCACCGGCCCGGCCCGCCTGACCTGGCCCCTGGCCTTCCGCCACCTGCACGACGCCCTCCTGGAGGACGCCCTGGACCGCGCCGAAGGCCCCACCCGAGGCGCCCGCTGGACCCCGTACGTCCGCCTCCTACGCTCACTGGCGAGCCGCCGGGGCCGGGGGCGGGGTGGGGTGTCGTCCGGGACTAAAACGAGATGAATTCGGCGCATGCTCCCGCCCGGCAAACCAACCACCCCAGGGC
>NZ_JBHUSC010000060.1:0-39961 GCF_042673805.1 Streptomyces sp. NPDC057010
GGGTACCCCGCACCGGCGGGTGTGGCGGGGTGCGGGCCGGGGTGCCCGGCGCCTGCGGCGGGCTGCCAGGTGTCCTGCGGGTGCTGCGCGGCGGGCGCCTCGGGGTACCCCGCACCGGCGGGTGTGGCGGGGTGCGGGCCGGGGTGCCCGGCGCCTGCGGCGGGCTGCCAAGTGCCCTGCGTGTGCCCTGCGGTGGCCTGCCAGGTGCCGTGCGGGTGCCCCGCGGCGGGCGCGCCGGGGTACCCGGGCGGTGTGGCGGCGGGTGCGCCCGGCTGCCAGGGCTGCGGACCGTGCGCGGCGCCCGGGGCGTGCGGCCAAGTGCCCTGCGGGTGCCCCGCGGCGGGCGGGGACGGGTGCCAGGGCTGTGGGCCGTGCGCGGCGGGGGCGGGGTGCCAGGTGGGAGCCGGTGTGGCAGGGTGCGAGTCGGCGCCGGTCGGGGGATGTTGCGCGGCGGGCGCGCCGTAGTATCCGGCGTCGGCGAACTGCGGGGCCGGGTGCCAGGGCTGCGGGCCGTGCGCGGCGGCGGCTGCGCCGTCCGGCCAGGCGCCCTGTTGCGGTCCCGCGACCGGCGGGATGGGCTGCGGTCCCGCGACCGGCGGGATCGGCTGCGGTCCCGCGACGGGTCGGCCCGCGGAGGGGTCGGGGCGTCCGTCGGACATGGGGCTCCTCGAGGCCGGTCGGCGGGGAGCGGGCCCCATGGCGCCATAAATATTCTGATAAACCGATAAGCCGCCTCATGATACGCGGCGGTGAGTCGAACGCCTGCTCCGGCTAGGCTCAACACCAGGTACGCCAGGGCAGAGGCAGCGACGACCGCGGGAGGCGGCGGGATGACGGTCCCGGGACGCAGGAGCAGCACCTTCATCCGGCTGCTCCGCAGCGGGTTCACCGACCCCTCGGCCGCCGCCCGGCTGCTCGACGCCGACGCGCTGGCCGCCGTACGGGCCGATCCGGTGCTCCTCGACGCCCTCGGGGCGACCGCCGATCCCGACCTCGCCCTCCTCGGACTCGTCCGGCTCGCCGAGGCGCAGCCGCCCGACGAACTCCCCGGGCTCCTCGACACCCTCGTCAGCGCCAAACCACTGCGCGACCGGCTCCTCGGCGTACTCGGCGCCTCCGAGGCCCTCGGCGACCACCTCGCCCGCCACCCCCTCGACTGGCAGGCCCTCGTCACGTACGAGGCCGCCGACCTGCACCCCGGCCTCCCCGAGTTCGAACGCGGACTCGCCGACGCCCACGACCCGGTCCAACTCCGCGTCTCCTACCGCCGCTGCCTGCTCTCCATCGCCGCCCGCGACGTCTGCGGCACCATAGACGTCGCCGAGACCGCCGCCGAGCTCGCCGACCTCGCCACCGCCACCCTCCGCGCGGCCCTGCGCATCGCCTCCGCCGCCGCCCCCGCGGACGCCGCCGCCTGCCGCCTCGCCGTCATCGCCATGGGCAAGTGCGGCGGCAACGAGCTGAACTACGTCTCCGACGTCGACGTCATCTTCGTCGGCGAGGCGGCCCCCGGCACCGACGAGGGCAAGGGCATCCAGGCCGCCACCCGCCTCGCCTCCCACCTCATGCGGATCTGCTCCGAGACCACCGTCGAAGGCACCATCTGGCCCGTCGACGCCAACCTCCGCCCCGAGGGCCGCAACGGCCCCCTCGTCCGCACCCTCTCCTCCCACCTCGCCTACTACCAGCGCTGGGCCAAGACCTGGGAGTTCCAGGCCCTCCTCAAGGCCCGCGCCGTCGCCGGCGACCCCGACCTCGGCGCCCAGTACATCGACGCCATAAGCCCCCTCGTCTGGCAGGCCGCCGAACGCGAGAACTTCGTCGCCGACGTGCAGAAGATGCGCCGCCGCGTCGTCGACAACATCCCCGCCGCCCAGGTCGACCGCGAGCTCAAACTCGGCCCCGGCGGCCTGCGCGACGTCGAGTTCGCCGTCCAGCTGCTCCAGCTCGTGCACGGCCGCAGCGACGCCACCCTCCACTCGGGCACCACCCTCGACGCCCTCCACGCCCTGGCCGCCGGCGGCTACGTCGGGCGCGCCGACGCCGCCCAACTGCACGACGCGTACCGCTTCCTGCGCGCCATGGAACACCGCATCCAGCTCTACCGGCTGCGCCGCACCCACCTCGTCCCCGAGGACGAGAACGACCTGCGCCGCCTCGGCCGCTCCCTCGGCCTGCGCACCGAACCCGTCGCCGAGCTCAACAAGGCCTGGCGCCGCCACGCCTCCGTGGTCCGCCGCCTCCACGAGAAGCTCTTCTACCGCCCGCTGCTCGACGCCGTCGCCCAGCTCACCCCCGGCGAGACCAGGCTCTCGCCGCGCGCCGCCGGCCAGCGCCTCGAAGCCCTCGGCTACGCCGACCCGGCCGCCGCCCTGCGCCACCTCGAAGCCCTCGCCTCCGGCGTCACCCGCGCCGCGGCCATCCAGCGCACCCTGCTGCCCGTCCTCCTCGGCTGGTTCGCGGACTCCGCCGACCCGGACGCCGGCCTGCTCAACTTCCGCAAGGTTTCCGAATCCCTCGGCAAGACCCCCTGGTACCTGCGCCTGCTGCGTGACGAGGGGGCCGCCGCCGAGAACCTCGCCCGCGTCCTGTCCGCCGGCCGCCTCGCCCCGGACCTGCTGATGCGCGCCCCCGAGGCCGTGGCCCTGCTCGGCGACCCCGAAGGCCTCCAGCCCCGTACCCACGAGGCCCTGGAGCAGGAGGTCCTCGCCGCCGTCGGCCGCGCCGAGAACCCGGAAGCCGCCGTCGCCGCCGCCCGCGGGGTCCGCCGCCGCGAGCTCTTCCGCACCACCGCCGCCGACATCATCGGCTCGTACGGTACGGAGGACAGCCCCGCAGAAGAGGACCACGGAGCCCTCGTCGACCGGGTCGGCGGAGCCGTCTCCGAACTCACCGCCGCCACCATCGCCGGAGCCCTGCGCGCCGCCGTCCACAGCCACTACGGCGACACCCTGCCCACCCGCTTCGCCGTCATCGGCGTCGGCCGCTTCGGCGGCCACGAGCTGGGCTACGGCTCCGACGCCGACGTCCTGTTCGTCCACGAACCCCGCGACGGCGTCGACGAACAGGAAGCGGCGAAGGCCGCCCAGACGGTCATCGCCGAAATGCGCCGGCTCCTCCAACTCCCCACCGCCGACCCGCCGCTGCTCATCGACGCCGACCTGCGCCCGGAGGGCCGCTCCGGCCCGCTGGTCCGCACCCTCGCCTCGTACGCCGCCTACTACCGCCGCTGGTCCCTGACCTGGGAGAGCCAGGCCCTGCTCCGCGCCGAACCGGTCGCCGGGGACACCGACCTGGGCACCCGCTTCATCGAGCTCGTCGACCCGCTGCGCTACCCCATGGAGGGCCTCGGCGAGGACGCCGTCCGCGAGATCCGCCGCCTGAAGGCCCGGATGGAATCGGAACGCCTGCCCCGCGGCGCCGACCCCACCCTCCACACCAAACTCGGCCGCGGCGGCCTCAGCGACGTCGAATGGACCGTCCAGCTCATCCAGATGCGGCACGCCTGGGCCGAACCGGGCCTGCGCACCACCCGCACCCGCCGAGCCCTGTACGCCGCCCACGCCGCCGGGCTCATCCCGACCGAGGAGGCGCAGATCCTGGACGAGGCCTGGGTCCTCGCCACCCGCGTCCGCAACGCCGTGATGCTGGTCCGCGGCCGCGCCGGCGACACCTTCCCCTCCGAAGCCCGCGACCTGGCAGCGGTGGCCCGCTACCTGGGCTACGCGGAGGGCACCGTCGGCGAGATGCTCGACGACTACCGCCGCATCACCCGCCGCGCCCGCGCGGTGGTCGAGGAGTTCTTCTACGGGGCGTAGCCGGAGCCGAGGGCCGGTCGCTCCCCGCCGCCGAACGGATGCTCTACTGTCTCTTCCGAACCGGGGGAGAGAGCACGTGATACGCAGCAGGAGACGGCTGGTCGCGGTCGTCGCGGCCGGGGTACTGGCACTGGCCACCTGGGGCTGCGCCCCCCAACCCGTCGCCCCGCCGGCGCAGGAACCGAGCCCGGTCGGCCCCGCGTACGCCCGCGTGGCCGACGTGCCCCAGCAGCTGGCGGCGGACGGCACCACCATTCTGGTCGGGGATCCGAAGGCGTCGCTCACCCTCCACCTCTACGAGGACCCGCGCTGCCCCTACTGCAAGGAGTTCGAGGTCGTGGAGAGCGGGCGCTCCCTGCGGACCATGACCTTGCGGCGCGAGGTGAAGACCGAATACACCATGGCGTCCTTCCTCGACGACCGGATCGGCGGCAGCGGCTCGAAGAAGGCCGTCAATGCCTTGCGCGCGGCGCTGGAGGCGGGAAAGTTCGCCGAGTACCACGCCGTCCTCTACGAGAACCAGCCCGAGGAATCCGTCGACGGCTACACGGACGCCTTCCTGCTGGAGATGGCCGCCCGGGTGAGCGGACTGCGCAGCACGGAGTTCGACTCCGCCGTGACGACCATGAAGTACGCCGACTTCGTGACCCGGTCGCAGCAGGCCTACGAGAAGGCGGGCGGCCCCGAGAACCCCCGCGGCCCCGGCACCCCCTCGGCCGGCATCAACGGCTCTCCCGTCCGTCCGGAACTGTCCGGCGTCCTGTACAACCGCCTCGCGTTCGAGGCGCTGATCAAGGAGATCCGCCGCAACCCCCAGCGCTGGCGCTAGCGGCGGCGATCCGGCCGTGACTACTCCGGTGCCGGAGCCGGGTCCCGCAGGGTCCGGGCGTGGGCGAGGAAGGCCGCCAGGCCCACCTCGAAGGCCGCGTCCGCGCGGCGCGGGCCGACCGTGGCCAGGGCGCGGGAGAGCAGCGGGGTGTCCGGCGACGGCTCCCACATCGTCTCGGGCGCGGCCAGGTCGAGGGCCGAGCCCAGGACCAGGTTCTCCAGGGCGGTGAGCAGCGGCATCACGAGCGGCTCCGCGAAGCCCGCCGCCAGCAGCAGCCCGACCGCGCGCTCGTAGTGCGCGAGCACCCGCGGGGCCCGGACCGGCGTGGTCATCAGCAGCGGGATGGCCCGCGGGTAGGCGGCGAAGGCGGCCCGGTAGGAGCGCGCCCACTCCTCCAGGGCCCGGTCCCAGGGCTCCAGGGCCAGGGCCTCGTCCGTGATCCGGTCGCACACGAGCTCCCGTATCAGCTCCACCACCCCCGCCCGGCCGTCCACGTGGTGGTACACCGACCCGGTCTGCACGCCGAGTGCCCGGGCGATCTGCGGCACGCTGAACTCGCCGTGCTCCGCGACCAGTTGGAGGGCGGTCGTGGCGATGCGCTCCCGGTCGAGGAGTGGGGTGCGCGGCCGTGCCATCGGTTTCTCCCGCCGTCAGGTCTTCCCGTATGCCAAAACCGGAGGCTACATTGCCGCGAACCGAAACCCTTTAGGTTTAGCCCGCCGCAGCCTGCCGTTCGCAGAAGGGTGCTCCCGCATGCCCGACACTCCAGCGCCACCACCCGCCGCAACCCGAGCCCCGGCCACCCCCCAAACCACGGCCCCCGCAGGCCGGGCCCCCGCCCTCCGCCGCGCGGCGCTCGGCACCGCCGACATCTCCTTCTTCGTCGTCTCCGCCGCCGCCCCCCTCACCGTCATGGCCGGCGTGGCCCCCGTCGCCATCCTCCTCGGCGGCATCGGCGCCCCCGCCGGCTACCTCCTCGCCGGCATCACCCTCGCCGTCTTCGCCGTCGGCTTCACCACGATGAGCCGCCACGTCCGCAGCGGCGGCGCCTTCTACGCCTACATCACCCGCGGCCTCGGCAAGCGCGTCGGCATCGGCGCCGCCCTGCTCGCCCTCATCGGCTACAACGGCATGGAGATCGGCGTCTACGGCCTCCTCGGTACCACCACCGCCGACACCGGCCGCGCCCTCGCCGGCCTCGACATCCCCTGGCTCCCCGTCTCCCTCGCCGGCCTCGCCCTCATCTGGTACGGCGGCTTCCGCTCCATCGACTTCGGCGCCAAGGTGCTCGGCGTCCTCCTCGTCGCGGAGACCGGGATACTCGTCCTGCTGGCGGGAGGGGTGCTCATCAAGGGAGGGGCCCACGGGCTCTCCCTCGGCTCCTTCGCCCCCGGCGCGGTCCTCGTCCCCGGCACCGCCGCCGTCCTGGCCTTCGCCTTCGCCGCGTTCACCGGCTTCGAATCCACCGTCATCTACCGCCGCGAGGCCCGCGACCCCGACCGGACCATCCCGCGCGCCACCTACATCGCCGTCGCCTTCCTCGGCCTCTTCTACGCCTTCATCGTCTGGACGGTCATCCAGGCCTTCGGCGCCGAGGAAGTGACCGCCGCCGCCACCGCCGACCCGGGCGGTCTCTTCTTCGCCGCGATCACCACCTACGTCGGCCCGTGGGCGGCCGACCTGATGCACGTCTTCATCGTCACCAGCGTCATCGCCTCCCTCCTCGCCTTCCACAACGCCATCAACCGCTACGCCCTCGCCCTCTCCGAGGAGGGCGTCCTGCCCGCCGCCCTCGGCCGCGTCCACCCCCGCCACCGCTCCCCGTACCTGGCCGGAGCCGCGCAGACCGCCCTCGGCGCCGTCGTCGTCCTCGGCTTCGCACTCGCCGGCGCCGACCCGTACCAGCAGCTCCTGCTGTGGGTGAACACCCCCGGCATGATCGGCCTCATGGCCCTGATGCTGCTCGCGGCCGTCGCCGTACCCGTCTACTTCCGGCGCGTCGCCCACCAGGAGGGCCCCTGGCGGACCGTGATCGCGCCCGTCACCGCCGCCGTCCTCCTCGCCGTGGCGATCTTCCTGGTCGTCTCCAAGGTCGACCTCTTCACCATGGCCTCCACCACCGTCAACACCGTCCTCATCGCCCTCGTCCCCGCCGTCTTCCTCGCCGGCCTGGCCCTCGCCCGGCGGCTGGAGTCCCGCCGCCCCGAGGTGTACGCCCGCTTCGCCGAAGAACCCGCCAACGAAAGGGAAGAACAGCCGTGCCCGCTGCCGATACCGTCCTCACCGGAGCCCGCGTCCGCACCCTCGACCCCGCCCGCCCCGAGGCGCGCTCCGTAGCCGTCCGCGACGGCGAGATCGTGGCCGTCGGCGACGAGGCCGACGTACGCGACTGGTCAGGCCCCGGCACCGAGGTGATCGAGCTGCACGGCGCCACCCTCACCCCCGGCCTCACCGACGCCCACAGCCACCCCGTGTGGGGCATCGAGATGGCCACCGGAACCGACCTCTCCGCCGTACGGGACCTCGACGGACTCCGCGCCGCCCTGCGCACCGCCGACCGCACCAAGGGCTGGGTCGTCGGGTACGGCCTCGACCACAACGCCTTCGGCGGCCGGCCCGTCGACCGCACCCTCATCGAGGAGGCCCTGGCCGGCGCCCCCGCCTTCCTGCGCCTCTACGACGGCCACTCCGCGCTCGTCAGCGGCGCCGCCCTGGCCGCCGCCGGCATCACCGGGCCCCGCACCTTCGCCCAGCGCTCCGAGATCGTCTGCGACGCCGCCGGCCGCCCCACCGGCCACCTGATCGAGCACGCCGCCATGGCCCTCGTCAGCCCCCTCGTCCCCAAACCCACCCCGGCGCAGCGCCGCGCGGGCCTCGTCGGGCTGCTGTCCGACATGGCGGCCACCGGTCTCACCGGCGCCCACGTCATGGACCTGGGCGACGGGGACGTCCCGGCGCTGCTGTCGACCGTCGAGTACGAGGGCCACCTGCCGCTCCGCCTGAAACTCGCCCCCTGGTGCATGCCGGGCGCCACCGACGACGACCTCGACGAGCTGATCGGCCTCCAGCGCCTGGCCGGCCGCCACTGGCAGGTCGGCGGCGTGAAGTTCTTCATGGACGGCACCGTCGAGGGCGGCACCGCCTGGCTGGAGCACGCCGACTGCCACGGCCAGGGCACCGACGCCTTCTGGCCCGACCCCGAGGCCTACGCCCGCGCCGTACGGGCCCTCGACGCGGCCGGAGTGCGCACCGCGACCCACGCCATCGGCGACGCGGCCGTCCGCCACGTCCTGGACACGGTGGCGTCCCTGGGCGAGCAGGCCCGGATGAGGCACCGGATCGAGCACATCGAAACGGTCCCCGACGACCAGCTGAACCGGTTCGCGGAGCTCGGCGTGATCGCCTCCATGCAGCCGCCGCACACCGCCTACACCCGGGCCGACCACACCGACGAGTGGTCGAAGCGGCTGGGCGGGGACCGGGCCGGCCGGGCCTGGCGCTGCCGCGACCTGCGGGACGCGGGAGCCGTCCTCGCGCTCGGCTCGGACTGGCCCATCGCCCACTACGACGCCCGCCAGGTCCTGGTCACCGCCCGCAGCCCCCTGGGAGCGGCCTCGGCCGGTCCCGCCCTGACGGGGCTGATGGCGCTGGAGGGCCTGACCTCGCACGCGGCGCTCGCGGCCGGGGAGCAGCGGGTGGCGGGCCGGATCGCGCCCGGCTTCCGGGCGGATCTGACGGCCTTCGCGGTGGACCCGGTCACGGCCCCGACGGACGAACTGGCCGAGGCACCGGTCCGCCTCACCGTGTCGGGCGGCCGGATCACGCACCGGGACGGTGGTCTCTGACGGGTCCCCGGCGGGGCGCTAGCGGCGGATGCGGTTCAGCGCGGCCGAGAACGGGTGCGGACCCGCGTACACCGGGTGGCGCGGCAGCCGGTGGGGGAGCGAGCCGTACCAGGCCCGCGAGAGGGTGTAGCCGAAGCCCAGGCAGAGCATGCCGCCCACGGCGTCGAGCCAGAAGTGGTTGGCGGTGGCCACGATGACGACGAGGGTCGCCGTCGGGTAGAGCAGGCCCAGGATCCGGGCCCACGGGGCGGAGGCGACC
Organism: Streptomyces sp. NPDC057010; assembly: GCF_042673805.1. Taxonomy (NCBI): domain Bacteria; kingdom Bacillati; phylum Actinomycetota; class Actinomycetes; order Kitasatosporales; family Streptomycetaceae; genus Streptomyces; species Streptomyces sp. NPDC057010. Next base: position 8,752 of record NZ_JBHUSC010000060.1, read on the forward strand.
GCGAAGATCGTCAGCCCGCACCAGAGCGACCACCCTATGTGCATCGAGGGCATGGCGGCGTACTGGTTCGACATCTGCTTGAGGTTGCCGGAGGCCATGGAGCCCCAGGTGTGGTGGACCAGCACGGTGTCGACGAAGCTCTGCCCGTTCATCAGCCGGGGCGGAGCGAGCGGAAAGAAGTAGTAGCCGACCAGGGCCACGCCCGTGGTGGCGAAGAGGACGAGTCGGGTGGGCGCGTAACGCCCGGGATGGAAACGGTAGATCCACACCAGTACGCCGATGGTCACGATGAAGTGGAGCGTGGCGTAGTAGTAGTTCATCCCGACGATCAGCCAGGTCACCGAGTTGACGGCGTGGTTGACCGACTGCTCGACGGCGATGCCGAGGGCGCGCTCGGCGCTCCAGATCCAGTCGGCGTTCGCGAGGGCGGCCGCCTTCTGCTCGGGCACCGCGTTGCGGATCAGCGAGTACGTCCAGTAGCTGACCGCGATGAGCACGACCTCGAACCAGATCCGGGGCCGGCGCGGGGACCGCAGCCGGTTCAGCAGGGCTCGCTCGGATCCCGGGCGGGCCCCGCTCTCGGTCACGGTGGGTGACGAGACATCCGTCCGGGTTTCCAGTGTCTTCACGCTCGCTTCACCCATGGGAAAAGAGTCTGCCAGATGCGATCTCGCCTCCGATCATCCCTCGGGACGGTCTTGCGCGCAGCCGCTCAGCCTTGGGGACGAGGCGTGACCCTTACGTCCTTCACGTCCTTCACGCCCGTTACGTCCTTCCGCGCTGCCCGGGACCGGAAGCCGTCGAGCCGCGGACGACCAGCTCGGGCAGGAAGACGAATTCGCTGTGCGGGGCCGGCGTACCGCCGATCTCCTCCAGCAGGGTCCGGACCGCCGCCTGACCCATGGCCTGCACGGGCTGGCGGATCGTGGTCAGGGGCGGATCGGTGAACGCTATGAGCGGGGAGTCGTCGAAGCCGACCACCGACACCTCCTGCGGCACCTTCAGCCCCTGCTGCCGGGCCGCCCGGATCGCGCCGAGCGCCATCATGTCGCTCGCGCACACCACCGCCGTGCAGCCGCGCGCGATCAACGCGGCCGCGGCGGCCTGGCCGCCCTCCAGGGTGTAGAGGGAGTGCTGGATGAGCTCCTCGGTCTCGGCCTCGTCGAGCCCCAGCCGCTCCTTCATCGCGACGCGGAAGCCCTCGATCTTGCGGAGCACCGGGACGAACCGCTTCGGCCCGACGGCGAGCCCGATGCGGGTGTGCCCGAGCGCCGTCAGGTGGGTCACGGCGAGCTGCATCGCGGCCCGGTCGTCGGGGGAGACGAAGGGGGCCCGCACCTTGTCGGAGAACCCGTTGATGAGCACGTACGGGACGCCCTGACCGCGGAGTTGGTCGTAGCGGCCCATGTCGGCCGTGGTGTCGGCGTGCAGGCCGGACACGAAGATGATCCCGGAGACCCCGCGGTCGACCAGCATCTCGGTCAGCTCGTCCTCGGTGGACCCGCCGGGCGTCTGCGTGGCCAGTACCGGCGTGTAGCCCTGGCGGGTCAGCGCCTGCCCGATGACCTGGGCGAGCGCCGGAAAGATGGGGTTGTCCAGCTCGGGGGTTATCAGCCCGACGAGCCCGGCGCTGCGCTGGCGCAGCCGTACGGGCCGCTCGTAGCCGAGCACGTCGAGCGCGGCCAGCACGGACTCACGGGTGCCCGCGGCCACACCGGGCTTGCCGTTGAGCACGCGGCTGACTGTGGCTTCGCTGACCCCCGCCTGGGCTGCGATGTCGGCTAGCCGTGCGGTCACGGGATTGGACTGTACCGGCCGCCACGTCAAAATGCCCACCACGTGCACGAATCCGGGGGAAGCCGGACGGTCCGGCCGTCGGTCTCCACCGGGGAGCTGGACAGTACGGGCCGTCCGGGCGCGGGCAGCTCCACCGGGTCGGGGCGGCTGTTGAGGGTGCAGGCGAATCCGGGCCGGGTGAACAGGAGCACCCCGTCCGGGGCGGGCAGCCAGCGCATCCCCGAGGGGTGCGGGGGTTCGGCCGCGGAGCCGGACCAGGCCTCGGCGGGCTCGTCCCGGCCGGCCTCCGGCGCGCCGAGGCCCGGCAGGGCGCGGCGCAGCTCCAGGGCGGCCCGGTAGAGCTCCAGGGTGGAATGCGGGTCGCCGGTCTGGGCGGCCACGCTGAGCCCGCCCCAGCCGGCGGGCTGCGGCAGCCAGCTGCCGGCGGGCCCGAATCCGTAGGGCGGCTCCGTGCCGGACCAGGGCAGCGGCACCCGGCACCCGTCGCGCAGCCCGTCCTGGCCGGCGGCCTCGGGTCCGGCCCCGGATCCCTGCTGCCGGCGCCCGCGGCGGAAGGCCGGGTCGCGGCGGGCGGAGGGCGGGAGGTCCACGACCTCGGGGAGGCCGAGCTCCTCGCCCTGGTAGACGTACGCCGACCCGGGCAGGGCCAGCATCAGCAGGGCCGCCGCCCGGGCGCGGGCCAGGCCGCGGGCCCCGCCCCCGTACCGCGTCACGTGCCGTACGACGTCGTGGTTGGACAGCACCCACGTGGTCGGCGCCCCCACCGATGCGGTGGCGGAGAGGGACTCGTCGACGACGGTCCGCATGGCGCCGGTGTCCCACGGGCAGTTCAGGAACCGGAAGTTGAAGGCCTGGTGCATCTCGTCGGGGCGGACGTAGAGGGCGAGCCGCTCGGAGGTCGGCGCCCAGGCCTCCGCGACGCCGATCCGCTGTCCCGGGTAGGAGTCGAGGAGCCGGCGCCAGGAGCGGTGGATCTCGTGGACCCCGTCCTGGTCGAAGAAGGGGAGCGGCTCGGTGCCGATGAGGGTGGCCTGGGCGCCGCGGCCGATGTCGGGCAGGCCGGGGGCCTTGACCATGCCGTGGGCGACGTCGATGCGGAAGCCGTCGACGCCGAGGTCGAGCCAGAAGCGCAGCACGGAGGCGAACTCGGCGGCGACCTCGGGGTGGCCCCAGTCCAGGTCGGGCTGCTCGGGGGCGAACAGGTGCAGGTACCAGGCGCCGTCCGGGACCCGGGTCCAGGCCGGGCCGCCGAAGACCGACTCCCAGTCGTTCGGCGGGAGCTCCCCGGCCGTCCCGCGCCCCGGCCGGAAGAGGTACCGCTCCCGGGCCCCCGGCTCCCCGGCGAGGGCGGCGCGGAACCACGGGTGCCGCTCGGAGGTGTGGTTCGGCACCACGTCCACGATGACCCGCAGCCCCAGCGCGTGCGCGGCCCGGACCAGCTCGTCGGCGTCGGAGAGGTCCCCGAAGAGCGGGTCGACGGCCCGGTAGTCGGCGACGTCGTAGCCGCCGTCCGCCTGCGGGGAGACGTAGAAGGGGGTGAGCCACACGGCATCGACCCCGAGGCGGGCCAGGTGGGGGAGGTGCTCGCGGACCCCGCGCAGGTCCCCGACGCCGTCGCCGTCGCTGTCGGCGAAGGACCGGACGTACACCTGGTAGATGACGGCATCGCGCCACCAGCCACCGCTCGCCGTGGCGTTGCTGGAAGCGCTTGCAAGCTGCACGGCCGTCGACTCGTGGGTCATATCGGGGTCAACGCGAGTACACGCCCCCTGGTTGCGGGCCCGGACAGTCGAAGGTGACTCGAACTAACAGCAAGCTGCGGCAACCGTCCGGACACACGGATGTAACGATCAGCTTCTCTTGCAGAAAATTGCCGCAAGCTCTTTCGGTCGGCTTTCAGTCTTGTTACGTTCCCTGCAACTCGGGACCGCGAGGGCGCGGCCGGGATCATCGAAGGAGTTCATATGCGGCGTGGCATAGCGGCCACCGCGCTGGTCGCGACCCTGGCGCTCGCGGCGACGGCTTGCGGCGGTGACAGCAAGGACGACGGCCAGGAGACCAAGGCCGGCGGCGAGCTTTCCGGCACGGTCACGTGGTGGGACACCTCGAACGACGCCGAGAAGGCCAGCTTCCAGAAGATCGCCGAGGCGTTCACCGCGAAGCACCCGAAGGTCACCGTCAAGTACGTCAACGTCCCGTACGGCGACGCGCAGAACAAGGTCAAGAACGCCTTCAGCAGCGGCTCCGACGCCCCCGACGTGATCCGCGCCGACGTCGGCTGGGTCGCGGACTTCGCCTCCCTCCAGTACCTCGACGAGGTACCGGCCGAGACGGCCAAGAAGATCGACGCCGAGTTCCTCCCGCAGGCCGCGGCCAGCGGCAAGTACGAGGGCAAGACCTACGCCGTGCCGCAGGTCATCGACACCCTCGGCCTCTTCTACAACAAGAAGATGCTCGCCGACGCCGGCGTCCAGCCCCCCAAGACCCTGGAGGAGCTGAAGACCGCCGCCGCGGCCATCAAGGCGAAGACCGGCAAGGCCGGCCTCTACCTGCGCGGCGACGACTCCTACTGGTTCCTCCCGCTGATCTACGGCGAGGGCGGCGACCTGGTCGACGCCAAGACCAAGACCGTCACCGTCGACAACGCGGCCGGCGTCAAGGCCTTCAAGACCGCCCGCGACCTCGTCTCCTCCGGGGCGGCGCTCACCAACGCCACCGACGGCTGGACGAACATGCAGACCGCCTTCAAGTCCGGGGAGGTCGCGATGATGATCAACGGTCCCTGGGCCGTCGCCGACACCTACGCCGGCGACCAGTTCAAGGACAAGGCCAACCTCGGCGTCGCCGCCGTCCCGGCCGGCTCGGTCAAGGCCGGCTCCCCGCAGGGCGGCCACGACCTCGCCGTCTACGCCGGTTCCAAGAACCGCGCCGCGGCCCACGCCTTCGTCGAGTACATGACCTCCCAGGAGGTCCAGGTCCAGTCCTCCAAGGAGCTGAGCCTGCTGCCGACCCGTACCGCCGCCTACGAGCAGCCGGACGTCAAGAGCAGCGAGATGGTCCAGTTCTTCAAGCCGGCCGTGGACAAGGCCGTCGAGCGCGCCTGGATCCCGGAGAACGGCTCCCTCTTCGAGCCGCTGAAGGTCGAGTACACCAAGGCGATCACCGGGGCCTCCAGCCCCGAGGACGCCGCCAAAGCGGCCGGCGTCGAATTCCGCAAGATCCTCAAGGGTTGGAAGTAGCGAAACCATGGCTGCTCACACCAGCCAGTCGGTGGCGAAGGCCGCGGGAGACGACGACAGCGTCGCCTCCCGCGGCCGGAGCCGCAGGACTGACAACAGGAACAGCGGGAACAGCGGGAACGCAGGTGGTCTGAGGCGCGCCCTCGCCACCCACTGGTACGCCTGGGCCATGGTCGCCCCGGTGGTGCTCGTCCTCGGCGTGATCATCGGCTGGCCGCTCGTCAAGGGCGTCTACCTGTCGCTGACGAACGCCAACGAACGCAACGTCTCCCGCACCATCGGCGCCCGCCACATCGAGGCCACGTACGAGTTCGTCGGACTCGACAACTACGCGGACGTCCTCGGCGACCCGGTGTTCCTCCAGCGGCTGGTGTGGACCGTGCTGTGGACCGTCGGGTGCGTGTCGGTCACCTTCACCCTCGGCCTGGTCCTCGCCAACATGCTCAACCGGGACTTCAAGGGCCGCGCCGCCTACCGGATGGCGCTCATCCTGCCCTGGGCCGTCCCCGGCTTCGTCTCCGTCTTCGCCTGGCGGTTCCTCTTCAACCGCGACAACGGCATCCTCAACAAGGTCCTCGACGGCGGCGGCATCGCGGCCGTCCCGTGGCTCGACGACCCGACCTGGGCCAAGTTCTCGGTCATCGCCGTCAATGTCTGGCTCGGCGTCCCCTTCATGATGGTCGCCCTGCTCGGCGGACTGCAGTCGATCCCCGGCGAGCTCTACGAGGCCGCCGAGATGGACGGGGCCTCCGCCTGGCAGCGGTTCCGGCACATCACCCTGCCCGGCCTGCGCGCGGTCAGCATGACGGTGATCCTGCTCTCCACCATCTGGACCTTCAACATGTTCCCGGTGATCTTCCTGCTCACCCGCGGCGGACCGGGGGACTCCACCGAGATCCTCGTGACCCAGGCCTTCCGCGAGGCGTTCATCACGAGCCCGCGCGACTTCGCGGTCTCCGCCACCTGGGGCGTGCTGATCCTCCTGCTGCTCATGATCTTCGCGCTGGTCTACCGGCGCTCGCTGCGCAAGCAGGGAGAGGTGTGGTGACCATGACCACGAAGCCCACTGCCGGGGACGAGGCCCGGCCCGCGGCGCCCGCCGCCACGAAGCCCGCGACCTCCGCCCCCGCGACCTCCGCCCCGGCCCGCGGCCGGGGCCGACGGAAGCCGCTGGCCTCCGTCGGGCTGCACGCCACGCTCGTCGTCGCGTCCGTCATCGCCGTCTTCCCGGTGCTGTGGATCCTGCTGACCTCGCTCAAGCCCGCCGAATACGCGGTCACCACCGACTTCGTCAAGGAACCGACCCTCGGCAACTACCGGTACCTGCTGGAGTCGAGCCACTTCATCGGCTGGTTCGGCAACTCGGTCCTGGTCGCCGGCGTCACCACCGTCCTCGGCGTCTTCATCGCCGCCACCACCGGATACGCCGTCAGCCGCTTCAAGTTCCCCGGAATGAAGCCGCTGATGTGGACCCTGCTCATCACGCAGATGTTCCCGATGGCCATCCTCATCGTCCCGCTCTACAACCTCATGGGCGACCTCGGACTGCTCAACCAGCCCATCGGCCTGATCATCACCTACCTCACCATCGCCGTGCCGTTCTGCGCCTGGATGATGAAGGGGTTCTTCGACACCATCCCGGTGGAGATCGACGAATCCGGCCGCGTCGACGGCCTCAACCCCTTCGGCACCTTCTGGCGGCTCATCCTGCCGCTCGCCAAGCCGGGCCTCGCCGTCACCGGCTTCTACGCCTTCATCACCGCCTGGGGCGAAGTCGCATACGCCTCCGCCTTCATGGTCGGCGAGGAGAACCTCACGCTGGCCGGCGGGCTGCAGACCTTCGTCACGCAGTACACCTCCAACTGGGGTGCGATGAGCGCCGCCTCGGTCCTCATCGCGATCCCCGCGGCGATCTTCTTCGTATTCGCCCAGCGTCACCTCGTAGCCGGGATGACGGCAGGCGCGACCAAGGGCTGACCACCCGTGCCCGCCCCCTCTCACCCCCGGCCCGACCTTCTCAAGGACGACATGACCCAGCACCTCGCCGAGACACTTCCCACCTCCACCGGCACCCGGCCCGGCTGGTGGAGAGAAGCGGTGATCTACCAGGTCTATCCGCGCAGCTTCGCCGACTCCAACGGGGACGGCATGGGGGACCTCGAAGGCATCCGCAGCCGCCTGCCCTACCTGAAGGAACTGGGCGTCGACGCCGTCTGGCTCAGCCCCTTCTACGCCTCCCCGCAGGCCGACGCCGGCTACGACGTCGCCGACTACCGGGCCATCGACCCCATGTTCGGCACCCTGCACGACGCCGACGCCGTGATCCGCGAAGCGCACGCGCTGGGCCTGCGGATCATCGTGGACCTCGTCCCCAACCACTGCTCCGACCAGCACGAATGGTTCAAGCAGGCCCTGAGGGAAGGGCCGGGGACGCCGCTGCGCGAGCGCTTCCACTTCCGTCCGGGCCAGGGCGCCGACGGTGAACTCCCGCCGAACGACTGGGAGTCCATATTCGGCGGGCCCGCCTGGACGCGGGTGGCGGACGGCGAGTGGTACCTGCACCTCTTCGCGCCCGAACAGCCCGACTTCAACTGGGAACACCCCGCCGTCCAGGACGAGTTCCGCTCCATCCTGCGCTTCTGGCTCGACCTCGGCGCCGACGGTTTCCGCATCGACGTCGCGCACGGCCTGGTCAAGGCGCCCGGACTGCCCGACCTGGGGCGGGGCGAGCAGCTCAAGCTGCTGGGCAACCAGGTGCTGCCCTTCTTCGACCAGGACGGGGTCCACGAGATCTACCGCTCCTGGCGGACCGTGCTCGACGAGTACGCGGGCGACCGGATCGGCGTCGCCGAGGCCTGGACGCCGAGCGCCGACCGTACTGCCATGTACCTGCGGCCCGACGAGCTCCACCAGGCCTTCAACTTCCACTACCTGAACACCGGCTGGGACGCGGCCGCGCTGCGCGCCACCATCGACGACTCGCTCGACGCGATGCGGCCGGTGGGGGCGCCCACCACGTGGGTGCTGTCGAACCACGATGTGGTGCGTCACGTGACGCGGTACGGGGGCGGGGCGCAGGGCCTGGCGCGGGCGCGGGCCGCCGCGCTGCTGATGCTGGCGCTGCCCGGGTCGGCGTACGTCTACCAGGGCGAGGAGCTCGGGCTGCCGGAGGTCGTCGACCTTCCGGACGAGGTGCGCCAGGACCCCTCCTTCTTCAAGGCGAACGGCCAGGACGGGCTGCGGGACGGGTGCCGGGTGCCGATCCCGTGGTCGGGCGGCGAAGCCCCGTACGGCTTCGGTGAGGGGGGCAGCTGGCTGCCGCAGCCCGCCGAGTGGGCGGGCCTGAGCGTCGAGGCGCAGACGGGGGATCCGGCCTCGACGCTGGAGCTCTACCGCTCGGCGCTGCGGATCCGCCGGGAACGGGCCGAGCTGGGCGCGGGCGACGCCGTGGAGTGGCTGCCGGCTCCGGAGGGGGTGCTGGCCTTCCGGCGGGGCGGGTTCGTGTGCACCGTGAACACCACCGGCGCGCCGGTACGGCTGCCCGCGTACGGCACCGTACTGCTGGCCAGCGGGGACCTCGACGCCGCGGGGCCGGACGTCCTGCCGGCCGACACGGCGGTGTGGTGGCAGGGGTGACCTCCCCCTCCCCGCTGCGGCTGACGGACATCGCCGCGCAGGCCCAGGTCAGCGAGGCGACCGTGAGCCGCGTGCTCAACGGCAAGTCGGGCGTGGCGGCCGGCACCCGGCACAGGGTGCTGGCCGCGCTCGACCTGCTGGGCTACGAGCGGCCGGTGCGGCTGAAGCGGCGCAGCAACGGGCTGGTCGGGCTGCTGATCCCGGAGCTGACCAACCCGATCTTCCCGGCGTTCGCGCAGGTCATCGAGCAGGCGCTGGCCGGGCACGGGTACACGCCGGTGCTGTGCACGCAGACCCCGGGCGGGGCCACCGAGGACGAACTGGTGGAGCAGCTGGAGGAGCGGGGGGTCACGGGGATCGTGTTCCTGTCGGGGCTGCACGCGGACGCGCTCGCCGATCCGTCCAGGTACCAGCGGCTGGCGGCGCGCGGGGTCCCCTTCGTTCTGATCAACGGGTTCAACGAGCGGGTGAACGCCCCGTTCATCTCCCCCGACGACCGGGCGGCGGCGGAGATGGCGGTGCGGCACCTGGAGGAGCTCGGGCACCGGCGGATCGGGCTGGCCATCGGGCCGACGCGGTACGTTCCGTCGGCGCGGAAGGAGCAGGGGTTCCTGGCGGCCGTGCCGGGAGCCGACGCGGAGGGCCTGATCCAGCGCACGCTGTTCACGGTGGAGGGCGGGCACGCGGCGGGGGGCGCGCTGCTCGACCGGGGCTGCACGGGGGTGGTGTGCGGGAGCGACCCGATGGCGCTCGGCGTCATCAGGGCGGCCCGCGAACGGGGGCTGCGGGTGCCGGAGGACGTGTCGGTGATCGGCTTCGACGACTCACCGCTGATCGCCTTCACGGACCCGCCGCTGACGACGGTCCGCCAGCCGGTCCGCGCGATGGCGACGGCGGCGGTCGGCGCCCTCCTGGAGGCGGTGGGCGGCACCCCGGTCCAGCGCACGGAGTACGTGTTCCAGCCGGAGCTGGTGGTGCGGGGGTCTACGGGGCAGGCGCCGTAGGGGTGGGGGCGTCGGGCTTGTTGCGCCGCTGTCCTGGAGCGGGGCCTTCACCCCCCTCTCACCACTCCCCTCGGGCGGTGGTGGCCCACCCGCCCCCCTCGGCGCCGGAGCCGGGACTCGGCAGTCCGGTAAGCGGGGTCCGTCCCGTCGGCAATTCGCTCAGGCAAGTCGGCCTGCTGGTCGGTGGCTTCGGGGTTCCGGGCTCACTTGCCCGGCGTCAGGGAGGGTTTGGGGGGTTCCCGTCAGTCTCATCGTCTCTCCGGTTCGGGCCGGTCCCTCAAGGGCGCTCCCTGCGGTCGCGTCGCTTCGCGATGGCCTTCGGCCACCCTTGACCGACCGACCCGAACCGGAAATCCGAAGACCGACGGGAACCCCCCAAAAGAACGGTCCACGGGTCAGAGACACGGGCACGGGCGAGCCAGGGAAGTGCGAGCCCGCTTCCCGAGTCCGGCCCGTGCCCACCGCCCAGCCCGGGCGGCGCCCGGCCCGGGCATCAGCCCGACACTCGCCCAGGGCATGGGCACGCGCGCCCCGGGCCGGGGGCGGCTCTACCTGCACGAAACAGCGCCGAGAAGCCCATCGGGAGCGGGAGACGCGTCAGATCGCTACGCGCTTCTCCCGGCTTGGCGTCCGGCCGCCGTCTGGGGCTGGTCATAAGCCGCCCACCCTCACCGAAGCCTTTGGCTGGCTTCCACTTGGTCGACCGTTCGGGCAATACGTCGGAACCGGCGTCCAGGAGCATGTGGTTGACCTCAACCGGCGTGCCGTCTGGCATGAGCGCCGTCAGGTAGATCTACATGACCGGGGTTCCCGGCAGTAGGTCCAGGGTCTCGGCGGCCAGTGCCCCGGCCGCGCCTCGCGGGAACCGGGGGGCCGGGCTGGGTCGCCGGGGCGCAGGGAAGAAACAATTCTGCAATCTCTTGCGCAAGGTCTTGCAACACGGTGGGCCGCCCCTCTACGGTCGCGGACAATCCCCACCTCTCCCGCCAGGAGGCCCCCCACATGTCTGTCAGAGCTGCCAGACCCGCAAGATCCCGCGCCGCCGCCGCGGGCCTGTTCGCCGCCGCCGTGCTCGGTGCGCTCACCGCGACCGCTCCGCAGGCCTCCGCGACCCCGCCGGGGGACAAGGACGTCACCGCCGTGCTGTTCGAGTGGCGGTTCGAGTCCGTTGCCAAGGCCTGTACGGATTCGCTCGGGCCCGCCGGGTACGGGTTCGTGCAGGTCTCGCCTCCCCAGGAGCACATCCAGGGGGCCCAGTGGTGGACCTCGTACCAGCCCGTCAGCTACAGGATCGCCGGGCGGCTCGGGGACCGGGCCGCCTTCAAGGCCATGGTCGACACGTGTCACGCCGCCGGGGTGAAGGTCGTCGCCGACTCCGTCGTCAATCACATGGCTGCCGGCGACGGGGTGGGCACGGGCGGGTCTTCGTACACGAAGTACAACTACCCGGGCGTCTATTCCGGTTCGGACATGGACGACTGCCGGGCGACGATTTCCAACTACCAGGACAAGGCCAACGTGCAGAACTGCGAGCTCGTGCAGCTCGCGGACCTGGACACCGGCGAGGACTACGTGCGGGGGCGCATCGCCGGGTATCTGAACGACCTGCTGTCGCTGGGCGTCGACGGGTTCCGGATCGACGCCGCCAAGCACATGCCCGCCGCCGACCTCGCCAACATCAAGTCCCGGCTGACCAATCCGGGGGTGTATTGGAAGCAGGAGGCGATATTCGGGGCGGGTGAGGCCGTCTCGCCCGGTGAGTACCTCGGCAACGGGGACGTGCAGGAGTTCCGCTACGCGCGGGACCTGAAGCGCGTCTTCCAGAACGAGAACCTGAGCTACCTGAAGAACTTCGGCGAGGCGTGGGGGTACATGCCGAGCGGGCAGTCCGCCGTCTTCGTCGACAACCACGACACCGAGCGGGGCGGTGACACCCTCAACTACAAGAACGGCTCCGACTACACCCTCGCGAGCGTCTTCATGCTCGCCTGGCCCTACGGCTCGCCGGACGTGCACTCCGGCTACGAGTGGACCGACAAGGACGCCGGCCCGCCCAACGGCGGCACGGTGAACGCCTGCTACGCCGACGGGTGGAAGTGCCAGCACGCCTGGCGGGAGATCTCCTCCATGGTCGGCTTCCGCAACGCGGCCCGCGGCCAGGCCGTCACCGACTGGTGGGACAACGGGGCCGATCAGATCGCCTTCGGGCGTGGGAGCAAGGCGTACGTGGCCATCAACCACGAGGGGTCGGCGCTGACCCGGACGTTCCAGACCTCCCTCGCCGCCGGCGACTACTGCGACGTGCAGAGCGGCCGCGCGGTGACCGTGGATTCCGGCGGGCGGTTCACCGCCACCGTCGCGGCGGGCACCGCCGTCGCCCTGCACACCGGCGCCCGCACCTGCTCCGGCGGTACGACGCCCCCGCCGGCCGGCAGCTCCGGCGCCTCGTTCGCCGTCAACGCCACCACCGTCGTCGGGCAGAACGTCTACGTCACCGGCGACCGTCCCGAGCTCGGCGGCTGGAACACCGGCAGCGCGCTCAAGCTCGACCCGGCCGCCTACCCCGTCTGGAAGCTCGACGTCACGCTCCCGGCCGGCACGTCCTTCTCGTACAAGTACATCCGCAAGGACGCCTCCGGGAACGTCACCTGGGAGAGCGGCGCCAACCGCACGGCCACCGTCCCCGCGAGCGGCAAGGTCACGCCGGCCGACACCTGGCGCGCCTGACCTCCGCCCCACCGACCAGGGCCGCCCGGTATCCATCTCCCCGCCACCGCCGGGCGGCCCTCATCCATGCGACACGTACACAAGGAGAACCGCCTTGATACGCCCTGCCGCAGGAGTCCTCGCCGCCGCCCTGGCCGTGACGCTCCTGCCCGCCCTGCCCGCCGCGGCGGCCGCCGCCGGACCGCCCGCCCCGCCCTCGGACGCGAAGCTGGCCGCCGCGCCGGCCCGGCACGACCTGACCCGGGAGCAGTTCTACTTCGTCCTCCCGGACCGGTTCGCGAACGGCGACCCGGCCAACGACAGGGGCGGCCTGACCGGCAGCAGGCTGGAGACCGGACTCGACCCGACGGACAAGGGCTTCTACCAGGGCGGCGACCTCAAGGGACTGACCGACCGGCTCGACTACATCAAGGGGCTGGGGACGACGGCCATCTGGATGGCGCCGATCTTCAAGAACCAGCCCGTGCAGGGGAAGGGCGCAGACGTCTCGGCCGGCTACCACGGCTACTGGATCACCGACTTCACCCAGGTCGACCCGCACTTCGGCACCAACGCCGACCTGGAACGGCTGATCGACACGGCGCACCGGAAGGGGATGAAGGTCTTCTTCGACGTCATCACCAACCACACCGCCGATGTCGTCGACTACCGGGAGGCCTCCTACTCGTACCTGTCGAAGGGGGCGTTCCCGTATCTGACCAAGGACGGCGTGCCCTTCGACGACAAGGACTACGCCGACGGGAAGGGGAAGTTCCCGAAGACCGGTCCCGGGTCCTTCCCGCGCACCCCGTTCGTGCCCGACGCGAAGAAGAACCTCAAGGCGCCGGCGTGGCTCAACGATCCGGCGATGTACCACAACCGCGGCGACTCCACCTTCGCCGGCGAGTCCTCCGAGCAGGGCGACTTCTTCGGCCTGGACGACCTGTGGACCGAGCGGCCCGAGGTCGTCGAGGGGATGGAGAAGATCTACGAGAAGTGGGTCGAGGACTTCGCCATCGACGGGTTCCGGATCGACACCGTCAAGCACGTCAACACCGAGTTCTGGACGCAGTGGGCGACCGCCCTCGACGCGTACGCGGCCAAGCGCGGCCGCGAGGACTTCTTCATGTTCGGCGAGGTCTACTCCGCCGACACCGCCGTCACCTCGCCGTACGTGACGCGCGGGCGGCTCGACGCCACCCTCGACTTCCCGCTCCAGGACGCGATCCGCGCGTACGCCTCCCAGGGCGCCGGGGCCGGGCGGCTGGCCTCCGTGTTCGGGGACGACTACCGGTACACCACCGACAAGGCCAACGCCTACGAGCAGGTGACCTTCCTCGGCAACCACGACATGGGCCGGTTCGGCACCTTCCTCAAGCAGGACCGGCCGGGCGCCGGCGAGCAGGAGCTGCTGGAGCGCTACCGGCTCGCCAACGAGCTGATGTTCCTCTCCCGCGGCAACCCGGTGGTCTACTCCGGCGACGAGCAGGGCTTCACGGGCGCGGGCGGCGACAAGGACGCCCGCCAGCCGCTGTTCGCCTCCCGGGTCGCCGACTACCTGGACGATGACCAGCTCGGTACGGCGCGAACCCACGCGAGCGACGCTTACGACACGGAGCACCCTCTCTACAAGCAGATCAGTGCTCTCGCGAAGCTGACCAAGGCCCACCCGGCCCTCCGCGACGGAGTGCAGAGCCAGCGCCTCGACGACGGCCCGGTGTACGCCTTCGCCCGCACCGACGCCCGCAGCCGCACCGAGTACCTGGTCGCCGCCAACAACGCGGCCGAGTCCAGGACCGTGGAGATCGACGCCCCGGCCGGCGCCCAGTACCGCACCCTCTACGGCGGCACCGCGCTCATCCGCGCCTCGGCCGCCGGCAAGCTCACCGTCGTCGTCCCCGCCTTCGGCTCGGTGGTGCTCCAGGGCACCGCCCCGCTCGCCGCCCCCGCCGGCAAGCCCGCCCTGACCCTCAAGGCCCCGGCCCCCGGCGCCACCGGCACCGTCGAGCTCTCCGCGGACGTGACCGGCGGCGGCCTGAACCGGGTCGTCTTCGCCGCGCAGACCGGCAACGGGAAGTGGCAGGTCCTGGGCTCGGCCGACCACGCGCCCTACAAGGTCACCCAGCACGTCACAGCCCCCGTCGGCACGCCCCTGCGCTACAAGGCCGTCGTCGTCGACTCCGCAGGCCGCACCACGAGCGCCCTCGCCGAGACCGTCGCCGGCCAGGCCCCGCCCCCCGAGGTCCCCACCGCCACCCAGCGCGACTACGCCGTCGTCCACTACAACCGGCCCGACGGGAACTACACCGACTGGCGCCTCTACGCCTGGGGCGACCTCGCAGACGGCGAAGCGACGCCCTGGCCGGCCGGCCACGGCTTCACCGGCCGCGACGCCTACGGCGCCTTCGCCTACGTCCGCCTCAAGCCCGGCGCCTCCTCCGTCGGCTACCTCGTCATCGACAAGGACGGCAACAAGGACGTCGCCGCCGACCGCACCATCGACGTGACCAAGACCGGTGAGATCTGGCTCGAACAGGGCAAGGAACCCGCCCGCACCGACCGCCCCGCCTACCCGCCCCAGGACACGAACAAGGCCGTCCTGCACTACCAGCGCCCCGACGGCGCCTACGACGGCTGGGGGCTGCACGTCTGGACCGGCGCCGCGACCCCGACCGACTGGTCCAAGCCGCTGCTGCCCACCCGCACCGACTCCTACGGCGCGGTGTACGAGGTCCCGCTCGGGGCCGGTGCGACCTCCCTGAGCTACATCCTCCACAAGGGCGACGAGAAGGACCTCCCCACCGACCAGTCCCTGGACCTCAAGGCCACCGGCCACGAGGTCTGGATGCTGGCCGGCAAGGAGAAGTACCTCCTCCCGCAGCCCGCCGGATCGTCCGCGGCCCTCGACCTCACCAAGGCCCAGGCCGTCTGGATCGACCGCGACACCCTCGCCTGGAACGCCCCGGCGGCCGCCGCCTCCGTACAGCTCCTCGCCTCCCGCGAAGGGGCCGTCAAGGCCGAGAACGGCACCCTCACCGGCCGGGCCCACTGGCTGCGGCTGGGCCGGACCGAGCTCACCGCCGCCCAGAAGCAGAAGTTCCCCCACCTGGCGGCGTACACGGCCTTCACCGTCGACCCGCGCGACCGCGACCGGACCCGCGAGGCCCTGCGCGGCCAGCTCGTCGCGAGCGCCCGCGCCGCCAACGGCGCCGTCCTCGCCGCCACCGGCGTCCAGCTCGCCGGCGTCCTCGACGACCTCTACGCGAACACCGCCCCCCTCGGCCCCGTCTTCAAGGACGGCCGCCCCACCCTCTCCGTCTGGGCCCCGACCGCACAGGACGTCTCCCTCGAACTCGACGGCCGGACCGTCCCCATGCGCCGCGACGACACCACCGGCGTCTGGTCGGTGCGCGGCGAGCGCTCCTGGACCGGCAAGCCCTACCGCTACGCCGTGACCGTCTGGGCGCCGAGCACCCGCCAGGTCGTCCGCAACCTCGTCACCGACCCGTACTCCACGGCCCTGACCGCGGATTCCACCCGCAGCCTGGCCGTCGACCTCACCGACCCGAAGCTCGCCCCGCCCGGCTGGAAGGACCTGCGCAAGCCCGCCCCCGTCCCCTTCACCTCGGCGCAGATCCAGGAGCTGCACATCCGCGACTTCTCCGTCGCCGACCCGACCTCCCACCACCCCGGCCAGTACCTCGCCTTCACCGACACCGGCTCGGCCGGCATGCGCCACCTGCGCGACCTGGCCGCCGCCGGAACCTCCTACGTCCACCTCCTGCCCGCCTTCGACATCGGCACCATCCCCGAGAAGGCGGCGGACCGCACCGAACCCGCCTGCGACCTCAAGGTCTACGCGCCGGACTCCCAGGAGCAGCAGGCGTGCGTGGCCGCGGCGGCCGCGAAGGACGCCTACAACTGGGGCTACGACCCGCTCCACTACACCGTCCCCGAAGGCTCCTACGCGAGCGACCCCGACGGCACGGCCCGTACGGTCGAGTTCCGCAGGATGGTCCAGTCCCTCAACGGCGCCGGGCTGCGCACCGTGATGGACGTCGTCTACAACCACACTGTCGCCGCCGGGCAGTCGGACAAGTCCGTCCTGGACCGCATCGTCCCCGGCTACTACCAGCGCCTGCTGGCCGACGGCAGCGTCGCCACCTCCACCTGCTGCTCCAACACCGCCCCCGAGAACGCCATGATGGGCCGTCTCGTCGTGGACTCGATCGTCACCTGGGCGAAGCAGTACAAGGTCGACGGCTTCCGCTTCGACCTGATGGGCCACCACCCGAAAGCCAACATCCTGGCCGTCCGCAAGGCCCTCGACGAGCTGACCCCCGCGAAGGACGGGGTCGACGGCAAGAAGATCGTCCTCTACGGGGAAGGCTGGAACTTCGGCGAGATCGCGAACGACGCCCGCTTCGTCCAGGCCACCCAGCAGAACATGGCCGGCACCGGCATCGCCACGTTCTCCGACCGGGCCCGCGACGCCGTCCGCGGCGGCGGCCCCTTCGACGAGGACCCCCGCGTCCAGGGCTTCGCCTCGGGCCTGTTCACCGCGCCCAACGGCTCACCGGCCAACGGCACCCCGGCCGAGCAGAAGGCCCGCCTGCTGCACGCCCAGGACCTGATCAAGGTCGGCCTGTCCGGGAACCTCGCCCCGTACGCCTTCACCGACACCACCGGCCGCCGCACCAAGGGCTCCGAGCTGGACTACAACGGCGCCCCCGCCGGCTACGCGGCCGCCCCCGGCGACGCCCTCGCCTACGCGGACGCCCACGACAACGAGACCCTCGCCGACGCCCTCACCTACAAGCTCCCGCAGGGCACCTCCACCGCCGACCGGGCCCGCATGCAGGTCCTGGCCATGGCGACGGCCGCCCTCTCCCAGGGCCCCGCCCTGTCCCAGGCGGGCACGGACCTGCTCCGCTCCAAGTCCCTGGACCGCAACTCCTACGACAGCGGCGACTGGTTCAACGCCGTCCACTGGGACTGCCGGGACGGCAACGGCTTCGGCCGCGGCCTGCCCCCGGCCGCCGACAACTCCTCGAAGTGGCTCTACGCGAAGCCCCTGCTGACGGGCCCCGCCCCCGGCTGCGCGGAGATCACCGGAGCCTCCGCCGCCTACCGCGACCTGCTGAGGATCCGTACGACGGAACGGGCCTTCGCCCTCACCACCGCCGAGGCCGTCCAGCAGCAGCTGGCCTTCCCCCTCTCCGGCAAGGACGAGACCCCGGGCGTGATCACCATGACCCTGGGCGACCTGGTGGTGGTCTTCAACGCCACGCCCACCGCCCAGCCCCAGCGCCTCCCGGCCCTCGCCGGCACCGCCTACGCCCTCCACCCGGTCCAGGCCGCCGGCTCCGACGCCACCGTCAGGCAGTCCACCTACGACGCGCAGACAGGAGAGTTCACGACCCCCGCCCGCACCGTCGCCGTCTTCACACGACGGTGAGCCGGTCCAGCCGCTTCTCCAGCAGGATCACCCCGTAGACCCTGCCGTCCTTCCCCTCCTTGTGGGGGAACTCCCCGACCACCCGGTAGCCCGCGCCCTGGTAGTACGCGAGCAGCCGGGGGTTGGTGGAGACGCAGTCCAGCCGGGCCCGCTCCCGTCCCGTCCTGGCGATCCGCCGCTCGGCGTGTTCGAGCATGCGGCGCCCGGCGCCGGCGGGAGCGGCCCCGCGCGCCACCATCAGCCGGTGCACGTAGCCGGCCACGGGCGGCTGGACGCCCCAGGCCTCCTCGTCGGACCACCACAGCTCGTACGCCCCGACGATCCGCCCGTCGGGGTCACCGGCGAGCCACACCTCACCGTCGCGCATCTTCGCCAGGAAGTGCGCGGCGTCCTTCTCGCCCGGCTTCCACTGCTCGATCCCCTGCTGCCGCATCCAGCGGGCAGCCCCGTCGTACAGCTGCACAAGGGTGCCGGCGTCCTTCTCCTCGGCCTGCCGGAACAAGATCCCGTCGTCAATGATCACGCGGGCATTATCGCCACACCCAAGATCACCGGGGCGAGGGCACCCCGCCCGCCGTGAGGGCGCCGAGCCGGGCCACCAGCTCCCCGAACGGCCCGTCCGCCGGCTCGTCCGCCAGGATCCGTACGAGGATGCCCGCCATCTCGGCGTCGTACGCGGCGCTCACCGCGGCCAGCGCCGCGAAATCGTGCACCAGCTGCAGTTCCAGCTCGCCCCGCGGAATCCGGCGCCCGTCCAGCCAGATCAGCGCCGTGGACTCGGCGAGCGACACCCAGGAGCGCACCACCAGTTCGAGCCGGGCCGGCGGATCCTCCAGCGGGATGCCCAGGTGCGCGAGGATCTGCTCGTACGCCGCCTGCCGCACCTCGTCGATCATCGCGTTGGTCCGGCTGCTGCCGGCCGCCGGCCCGCCCCGCATCAACGCGGAGAAGCCCGGCCCGTGTTCGTCGACGAACGAGAAGAACCGGCCCATCACCCGCAGCAGCCGGGCACCCAGCGGCCCCTCCCTGGGCTCCACGAACCGCTGCGCCAGCTCATCGGCGGCCCGCCGCAGCGCCGCCTCGTACAGGCTCAGCTTGCCCGGAAAGTAGTGGTAGACCAGCGGCCGCGATATCCCCGCGGCCGCCGCGATCTCGTCAATGGAGACATCGTCGGGCGACCGGTGGCTGAACAGCTCCAGGGCAACCCCGATCAGCTGCTGCCGCCGCTCCTCGACACCCATCCTGCGCCGCACCCCGGTTGTCATGCCGACACCCTACTGGGCACCGTTCAGAGATCCAGGACGAGGCGGTCTCCCTTCGCACGTGACACGCACAGCAGCATCGAGTCCTCGCGCTCCTGGTCGGTGAGCAGCTCGTCGCGGTGGTCCACCTCACCCGCCAGCACCCGGTGTTGGCAGGTGCCGCAGAAACCCTGCTCGCAGGAGTACGGGGTGTCGGGCAGCTCCCGCCGCACCGCGGCCAGCGCGGACTCCTGCGCGCCGACCTCCACGGTGCGCCCCGAGCGGCCCAGTTCCACCGTGAAGGGCGCCGCCGGGCCGGGCGCCGACGGGGCGAAGCGCTCCAGGCGGACCCGCGCGGGATCGGGCGCCGCGGCTGTGACGGCCCGCATCAGGGGCTCCGGGCCGCAGCAGTAGACCAGCGTGCCGGGCCCGGCCGCGGCGAGCGGGGCCAGGTCGGGCAGGCCCACCTCGTCCTCCGGCAGGACGGTGACCCGGTCGCCGTACTCCGCGAGTTCGTCCAGGAAGGGCATCGAGGCGCGCGAGCGGCCCCCGTAGAGGAGGGTCCAGCCGGCGCCCGCCGCCGTGGCCGCCCGCAGCATCGGCAGGATCGGGGTGATGCCGATGCCGCCCGCCACGAACACGTACGAGGGCGCGGGGACCAGCTCGAAGCGGTTGCGCGGCGGGCGCAGCTCCAGCTCGGCGCCCTCGACCAGCTGGGCGTGCGCCTCGCGGGAGCCGCCGCGGCCGTCCTCGACCAGGCGGATCGCGATCGTGTACGCCCCCTCGTCCGCCGGGTCGCCGCACAGCGAGTACTGGCGCACCAGGCCCGAGGGCAGGGTGACGTCCACGTGCGCGCCCGGGCTCCACACCGGCAGCTCGGGCGATTCCAGGGTCAGCCGCAGCACCCCCTCGGCCGGCTCCGTACGGGAGACGATCAGCGCGCGCAGCGCCCGGCGCGGGGAGTAGCCGGAGACCGGTGTCTCCAGGGCGGGCAGGGGCCAGAGCGGGGACTTGCCGATGCGGCGGCCCAGTGCCCGCTTGGCGGCCCAGGCCGCGCCCGCCACCGCCGTGACCGCGAGGGCGCGCCTCATGCCTTCGCACCGCCGTTCGCGCCGCCGTTCGCCCCGGGGGAGGTGGCCAGGTAGGCCACGGCCTGGGCCGTCGAGCCGTGCTGCGAGGGGTGGTACGTACGGGAGAGGTACTTCGGTATGGACTTCAGCATGGCGCCGGTGGAAGGGAGCACGCCCTGCTGCCCCGCCCGGAAGAACTGGCCGAAGGAGGCCTTGCCGTCGACCAGCGCCGGGTCGTTCTCCATGAAGAAGCGGACCCCGCGCTGCCACAGGAAGACCAGCGCCGAGAAGCCGGTGGCCCAGGTCCGCGCGCGCCGCCGGTAGTTGCCGTCCACGTGCATGAAGAGGTCGAAGGCGACCGAGCGGTGCTCGACCTCCTCCGCGCCGTGCCAGCGCAGCAGGTCGAGCATGGTGGGGTCGGCGCCGCGGCGGTCCAATTCGTCGGCGTTCAGCACCCAGTCGCCCAGGAACGCCGTGTAGTGCTCGATCGCCGCGATCATCGCGACCCGCTCCATCAGCCACCAGTGGCGGGCCCGGCCCGGGGGCAGGGTCCGGTCGCCGAGCAGCTTCTCGAAGAGCCAGTCGACCTGCGCCGTGTACGGGGTCGGGTCCAGGCCCAGCCGCTTCAGGTGGGGGAGCACGTCGTCGTGCGCGGAGGCGTGCATGGCCTCCTGGCCGATGAAACCGACGACGTCCGCGCGCAGTTGCTCGTCCTTGATGTACGGGAGCACCTGCTTGTAGACGTGCACGAACCAGCGCTCGCCCGCGGGCAGCAGCAGGTGCAGTACGTTGATCATGTGACCGGCGAACGGGTCGTTCGGCAGCCAGTGGAGCGGGGTGTCCTCCCAGCCGAAGGACACGTTCCGCGGCTTCAGGTCTATGTGTTCCGACGCCACGGGGGCGGGCGCGAGCGGCGTATTAGACATGGCGTCAATGTACTGATGGGTAGCGGAGAGGAAAACCCCTCTGCACGCACTTCCTGACGCCGCTCCCCGTGCGGTTCCTAGCGCAGCGAACCGGCCTTCGTCCCGTCCGTGAGCTTGCCCGACAGATCGACCTGCGCGCCCGCCGGAGCCTTGACCGCCAGCCGGTTTCCGTTCGCTGACCCGTTCACCCCGCCGCCCGTCACCGACAGCGAGGCGAACTGCGCACTGCCCGCCGCCAGGACGTACCACTGGCCCGCCCGCGACTTCCACAGCACGCCCGCCAGCACCCGCGGCTCCCGCGGACCGCACGCCTGCGACCCCTCGGACCTGGCCGCCTGCGCGGCGAGCGGGGCCCCCGGGGTCAGGAACTGCGCCTGCACCCGGTCCGCCGTGCCCTGCCAGGTCTCCGCGCGCGTGCACAGCCAGGTCGCCGTCCCGTCGCCCTCCGGCAGCGGCTGCTTGGCGTACGTCCAGGCGTTGACCGTACGGACCCCGTGCGAACGCACCGACGGCAGCAGGCACGCGATCCGCGACCAGTCCCCGAGCTCCGCGGCCTCCGTCACATCACGCTCGGCGCCCGGCGCGCCCGACGTGAGCCGGGCCGGGGTCAGCTCACCGAGGTCGGTGATCACCCGCGTGGCACCGTCGCCCGTCAGGGCCAGGCCGTTCCAGCTGGTGCAGCTGCCCGCCGGGGCCGGGCTCGGCACGGGCGGGGTGACCCCGTCGGGGCCGAGCTTCAGCGCGGCCGGGGTGTCGCCCGGCTTGAGCAGGTCCCGCAGGGCCGCGCCGGTGACCCAGGGCGCGGTGAGGTAGCGGACGTTGCCGTCGACCCGGCTGACCACGAGGGCGGTCGCGGTATCCGCGGAAGCGCCGTCGGTCCGGGCGAAGTCCAGGGCGGCGCCGGTGGTCCCGGTGCGCGGTTCGGCGTACCGGACCACGCGCAGGCCGTCGTAGAAGAGGACCACGACGGCCTGGTCGACGGCGCCCGCGAACAGCAGCTGCGCGGGCCCCATCGGCGGCCCGGCCGGGGTCCCGGGGGTCGCGGAGACGACCACCGAGCTGCCGGGCCGGGCCCACACGGCCA
Source organism: Streptomyces sp. NPDC057010 (assembly GCF_042673805.1). Classification (NCBI taxonomy): domain Bacteria; kingdom Bacillati; phylum Actinomycetota; class Actinomycetes; order Kitasatosporales; family Streptomycetaceae; genus Streptomyces; species Streptomyces sp. NPDC057010. The sequence goes on from NZ_JBHUSC010000060.1 coordinate 30,913, forward strand.
GCGCCCGGCGCAGCAGCCCGGCGTCGTCGGCCCGGTCGCCGCGCGCCGGCCACGCGGAGAAGTCCGTACGGGAGGAGGTGCGCCACAGCGTCGGCGCGGCCCGCACCAGCTTCCCCGGGTCCAGCGCCTGCTCGGCCGCGGCGTTGCGGGAGTACGGCGGCGCGGCGGCCCCGTCCGCGCCCCAGCCCCCGCCGGGCAGCGCGAGCAGCGCCCCGCACACGGCGAGGGCGGCCCCGGCCGCGACGGCGGCCCGCGCCAGGCGCCGGCGGCGCAGCAGATCGGTGGGCCGGGCCTGGAGCACGCACGGGTCGAACTCGGGGGAGGCGAACAGGGCATCGTTCGCCGGATCCCCGGATTCCGCGACCGCGGCGGCCGGGTCGGCGACACCGGCCTCGTCCAGCACCCGCAGCACCTCCGCCTCGGGCAGCCGCTCCAGCGCCCGCAGCACGCAGGCGGCCCGGCCGGGCCCGCCGAGGGTCGCCAGCCACTGGTCGAGGGCGAGCTCCTCGGCCCCGCCGGAGCGGGGGAACAGCCGCAGGCCCCACACCTGGGGGAGCGCCGGCGGGAGCTGCGCGCGCCGGGGCAGGGCGCGGAAGGTCAGCGGGACCCCGGCCTCCAGGGCGGCACGCAGCACGCGCAGCCGGACGTACCCGTACCCGGCGTCGGCCCCGCCCCCGCGCTGGCCCGGGACCCCGCCCTGCACGGCCGCCGCCGCGTCCCGGCGGCCGCGCGGCAGGGCCCGCTGGACCAGCGAATGGGCGGTCAGGACCCGCCGGTTGCGGCCGAGGGAGGGCGGCAGCACCAGGTAGGCGAGCCGCACCAGCCGAGGGTAGTGCTCGACGATGGCGGCCTCGGCCTGCTCGACGTCGGGAGACAGGGGGCGGGTGGCGGTATCCGGCGCAGTCACATTCAGCAGAACGAGGGAATCGTGGGATGGTTACCGATCCCCTGTGCATTCGTTCGGGGTGGACCGGCCGTCGGGCCGTCAGACCACCAGACGCGCGCGCAGCGCCTCGACCGTCTCGTCGGGCACGCCGAGCCCCTCGCGCACGTACTTCTCCATGGAGCCGTAGCGCGTCTCGACCTCGTCCAGCGCCGCCTTCAGGTAGGACGGGAAGACGCCTATCAGCGCGAGCGCTATGTCCGGGTCCCCGCCGGCCGCCGTGAAGCCCTCGATCATCGGGGCGAAGGCCTGCTTCACCGCCGGGTTCACCGACAGGTACTCGGTCATCAGCGTCTCGTCGTCCGCGCCGAGCAGCGACAGGATGACCGTCGCGCCCCAGCCGGTGCGGTCCTTGCCGGCCGTGCAGTGGAAGAGCAGCGGGCCGGCGTCCGGGGCCGCGGCCTCGGTGAGCAGCATCCGGTACGCGGCCTGCGCGGAGGCGGAGTTCACGAAGGACCGGTAGACGTCGCCGAAGAGAGCCTGCGCCTTGCCGCCGCCCAGGTGCTCCTCGGCCACGACCGGGTCGGACAGCAGGTCCTTGAGCTGGGCCGCGGCGGGCATCCGGCCCGTGTTCATCTTGTCGGCGAGGACGTCGCCGATCAGGAGTCGGGCTCCGTCCGGCACCCGGTCGGGGTGGTCGGCGCGCTCGACGTCGGTGCGGAAGTCGATGACGGTGCGCAGCCCCAGAGCGGCCACCGCCGGGTCGACCTCCAGGTCGAGCCGGTCGAGCTGGCCGGAACGCAGCACCAGGCCGGGGCGGACGGTGCGGCCGCCGGAGAGGGGGGTGCCGCCGAGGTCGCGGAGGTTGGCGACGGTGGTGGCAATGGTGGCGGTCATCGTGGCTGCTCCAGCGGCTCGTGCACGTGTTCGTATGCTGCGGTGATTCATATAATTTTCGGATGGTTTGGCCGGGAAAGACAATCGAGGGCCAGCGAGACCCCGATCCCGATCCCGAGGGCCGCCAGGTGTCCGGCGTCCGTGAAGGTCCGCCCCCGCTTGATGACGGGCGCCGCTGCCAGCGCCAGCAGCCCGGCCCGCGCCGCGGTGCGGACCGCCCCGCGCGGCAGCGCCGAGGTCAGCGCACCGAGCACGGCGTTGAACCCGTAGCTCGTCCCCACGTCCAGGGCGCGCCGGGTCCCCGGCCCGGCCCGCCCGCGCAGGGCCCCGTAGACCAGCAGCGTCGCCGCGGCGTGCCCGAACAGGAACACCGCGGCCGTCCACCAGGCGCCGTACGCGTACTCGGCGTAGCCGAGGACCGCGACCAGCAGCAGCGCGTACGGCAGCGGCATGGGCTCCTCGACGACGAAGGCACTGGTCAGCAGCGTCTCCCAGCGCCCGGCGGCAAGGTTGTCGACATTCGTCGAGCAGCTCCGGAGCAGCTGCTCCCGCTCCGCCGGCGTCCTCCGCTCCAGGGCGTGCGCCCCGAGCTGGACCCCGCCCGCGTAGACCGCTCCCAGGGGAATTGGATTCACCCGACCATGATCGGATACGGCCCTCTTGCGGGCGTCACCGGGCCCCGTGGGACCATGTTCCGGCCATGCCCCAGAACCCCGCGCCGATGCGCGCCACGCGGGCCGCGATGTTCGCGGCGGTGTGTACCGCATTGGGTGCGGTGGGGCATTCGTACATGTCCGGCACCGATATTCCGCTTACGGGTCTTCTGAGCGCCTTCGGGGTGACCGGCGGACTCGCCTGGCTCGCCGCCGGACGACGGCGCGGGCCGGTGGGCATCACCGCCGCCCTGCTCGCCGTGCAGGGGGTGCTGCACCTCGTCTTCTCCGGGAGCGGGGCGGCCGCGCCCGCCGCGGCACCGCCGATGTCCGGGCGGCACTCCATGCCGGGCATGCCGGGCATGGAGGCCGGCGCGGACGCCGCGTCGTCCGGGATGGCCGCAACGGGCGCAATGCCCGACATGACGGCCATGCCCGGCATGGCGGACATGGCCGGGATGGCCGAGCACGCCATGAGCGGCGCGCACGTCATGGGCGGCGGCCACACCATGGCCGGACACGCCATGACCGGGCACGGCGGGGCCGGGATGATCGCCGCGCACGTGCTCGCCGGCCTGTTCTGCGCCGCCTGGCTCGCCTGGGGCGAGGCCGCCCTCTTCCGGCTGGCCCGCACCCTCGGCGCCGCCGCGCTGCACGCCGCCCGGCCGCTCTCCCGCGCCCTCGCACTCGTACGGGAACGAGTGGCGGCCCCGCCGGCCCCGCCCGTGTTCCGCCCTCCGTACGCACGGCCGCGCCGCCTGCGCGGGGCCGTGCACGCCCACGCCGTGGTGCGCCGCGGGCCGCCCGCGGGCCGAGCAGTCCTCGTCACGGCCCCCGGCCGTCCTGCCCGCGCCTGAACCGGCGCACCCTCCTCGGGGAGGGGGGCGAGACCTGGGGCCGGCTTCCCCATGTCTCCGCCAACACCTAGGACCCCCATGTCTCTTGACGAGGTTCAGGGCACCCGCACCCCGGACGCCCCCGCCGACACACCCCGAAGCCGCGCCGGCAGCTGGGCCGCACTGCGGCCGCTGCTCCTGCGCATGCACTTCTACGCGGGCCTGCTCATCGCCCCGCTGCTGTTCCTCGCCGCCGCCACCGGCCTGCTCTACGCCGGCTCCTGGCAGGCCGAGAAGATCGTCTACTCCGACCAGCTGACCGTCGCCCGCGTCGGCGACAGCGCCCTGCCGCTCAGTGCCCAGGTCGCCGCCGCCAAGGCCGCCGTGCCCGACGGCAAGGTCACGAGCGTGGCGCCGGCGCCCGAGGCCGACGCCACCACCCGCGTGGTCATGGAGACCCCGGGGCTGGAGGAGGGCCAGTCCCTCACCGTGTTCGTCGACCCGTACACGGCCGACGTGCGCGGGCAGCTCACCACCTCCTTCGACGCGCTGCCGCTGCGCGCCTGGCTGAGCGAGTTCCACTCCAGCCTCCAGCTCGGCGAGTTCGGCCGGAACTACAGCGAGCTCGCCGCGAGCTGGCTGTGGGTCGTCGCCCTCGGCGGCCTCGCCCTGTGGATCGGCCGCCGCCGCAAGCGCAAGGCCCACCTCGTCCTGCCCGACCGCACGGCCACCGGCCGCCGCCGGACCCTGTCCTGGCACGGGGCCGTCGGACTCTGGTCCGTCGCCGGCCTCGTCGTCCTCTCCGCCACCGGCCTGACCTGGTCGAAGTACGCCGGCGAGAACATCGGGCAGCTCCAGGACAGCCTCGGCGGTGCCACCCCGACCGTCTCCGCGAAGCTGAACCCCGGCTCGGACGCGGCGGGCGGCGACGAGCACGCCGGCCACGTCATGACCGAGGGCATGGAGATGCCGCCGCCCGCCCCGACCGCCGACGTCGGCATAGACCGCGCCGTCGAGGCCGCCCGGGCCGCCGGCGTCACCGAGTACCTCCAGGTGACGCTCCCGGCCAACGGCAAGGGGTACGTGGTCAAGGAGAAGGACAAGCAGGTGCCGGTGCACCTGGACGCCGTCTCCGTCGACCCCGCCGACGGCCGGGTCATGGACGAACTGCGCTTCGCCGACTACCCCCTGCTCGCCAAGATGACCCGCTTCGGCATCGACCTGCACATGGGCCAGACCTTCGGGCTCGTCAACCAGCTCGCGCTGGCCGCCCTCGCCGTCGCGCTGATGTTCCTCGTCTTCTGGGGCTACCGCATGTGGTGGCTGCGCCGCCCGACCAAGGACCGCAAGCTCTCCGCCGGCCGCGCCCAGCCGCGCGGCGCCTGGCGCAGGCTGCCGGTGACCGTGCTGCTGCCGCTGGCCGCGGCGACCGCGGTCGTCGGCTGGTTCGTCCCGCTGCTCGGGATCAGCCTGGTCGCGTTCCTCGTGATCGACGTACTGCTGGGCTTCGTGGCGAAGCGCCGCGCGAAGACGCCGAACCCGGCCGTCTGACCCGGCGTCTGACCGGGCGTCTGACCGGGCGTCTGACCGGGCCTTGAAAGGCCGGAGGGCCCGTACTCCCCTCGGGAGTACGGGCCCTCCGTGCACGCTCGCCGCCCGACAGGCCGGTCAGGGGGCGTACTTGTACCCCACCCGGCGCACGGTCTGGATCGCGCCGCGGTGGGACGCGCCCAGCTTGCGGCGCAGCCGGGCGATGTGGACGTCCACGGTCCGGCCGTCGCCGACGTGCCCGTAGCCCCAGACCGTGGTCACCAGCTGGTCGCGGCTGTGCACCCGGTGCGGGTGCTTCACCAGGTGGGCCAGCAGCTCGAACTCCAGGTAGGTCAGGTCGAGTACCTGCCCGTCGACCTCGGCGGTGCGCTGCGCCGAGTCGATACGGACCAGCGCGTCGCCCACCGCGGCCGGAGGCTCGGGAGCCGGGGCCGCCGCCGGGACCGGCGGGGCGGCGGCGGCCACCGCCTGCGGGGCGAAGGCGATCGGCGCCTGCTGGTCGGCCGGGACCAGGACCAGGTAGCCGACCATCGGCGGGTGGCCCGGCAGCGCCGGCAGGGTGTGCTGGGGTGCGGGCAGCCAGGTGGCGCCGGGCGGGAGCAGATCCACGACCCGGGCCACCTCGTCTCGGTCCACGGCCCGCAGCCGGTGGCGCGGACTGGGAGGGAAGGTCAGGGCGGAGGTCGCAGCGGAAGCGGCAGAAACGAGGGAACGGGTGTTCGCCATGAGTGGTCAGCTCTTTCACGCGGAGTGGTCGGCAGGAGACGTACGTACGTCATCGATGTCGTACCGCGCAGACCGAAGGCCTCGGGGAAGGTCAGGTGGGAGATCCCGGAGGTTTTAGAGGGCCGGCGCGTTCTTCGCGCGGCAACACACCCGGTCGAAATCGTGATCCTGACGGGAAGGCCAGAACGGCTCGAGGTCGCTGCGACCTGACGAGGTGTACGAGTAGCTGGCCATGGCCTCATTCAAGCAGACGCACGCCCCGCAGGGCAGGCTTCGTCTCAACCTGTGGATCGAAATCTCAAATTCTGCGATCAAGTCAACACCAGACTGCAACAATCCCGACATATGGCCGACGCTTGAGTCGGCCGCCTCCGGCGCCCGTATCGCATCGTGGGCCGATCCGTCCCACGGGCATCCCGGGCACGGACGACGCCCGCCGGGCCTGGGGGCTCGGCGGGCGTCGGAGGTGCCGCGGGTGGTGCTGAGGGCCTGGCGGCCCTTAGACCAGGCCGTCCTTCTTCAGGCCGGCGCAGCAGGTGTCCGTGATGAGGCGGGTCACCACGTACGGGTCCACGTTCGCGTTCGGACGGCGGTCCTCGATGTAGCCCCTGCCGTCCTTCTCCACCTGCCACGGGATGCGGACCGAGGCGCCGCGGTCCGAGACGCCGTAGCTGAACTCGTTCCACGGGGCGGTCTCGTGCAGACCCGTCAGGCGCTCGTCGATGCCGGCGCCGTAGTTCTTCACGTGGTCGAGCGGCTTGCTGCCGTCGCCCAGCGCCTCGCACGCCGAGATGATCGCGCGGTAGTCCTCGCGCATCGCCTTCGTGGAGAAGTTGGTGTGCGCGCCCGCGCCGTTCCAGTCGCCCTTCACCGGCTTCGGGTTCAGCGTCGCCGACACGTTGAAGTCCTCGGCGGTGCGGTAGAGCAGCCAGCGCGCGATCCACAGCTGGTCGGAGACCTCCAGCGGGCCGACCGGGCCGACCTGGAACTCCCACTGGCCGGGCATGACCTCGGCGTTGATGCCGGAGATGCTCAGGCCCGCCGCGAGGCAGTGGTCCAGGTGCTTCTCGACGATGTCGCGGCCGAAGATCTCGTCCGAGCCGACACCGCAGTAGTAGCCGCCCTGCGCCGCCGGGAAACCGTTGACCGGGAAGCCGAGCGGGCGGGAGCCGTCGAAGAACGTGTACTCCTGCTCGATGCCGAAGATCGGCTCCTGGTCCGCGAACTCCTCCGCGACCGGACGCAGGAGCGCGCGGGTGTTCGACTCGTGCGGGGTCATGTCGATGTTCAGGACCTCGCACAGCACCAGGACGTTGTCCCCGCCGCGGATCGGGTCCGGGCAGGAGAAGACCGGCTGCAGGACGCGGTCGGAGGCGTGGCCCTCGGCCTGGTTCGTGCTCGATCCGTCGAAGCCCCAGATCGGCAGCTCGGCGCCGTCGGCGAGGATCTTCGTCTTGGAGCGAAGCTTCGCCGTCGGCTCGGTGCCGTCGATCCAGATGTACTCAGCCTTGTAGCTCACGGGCCCCATCCTCAGACTCTGCGGGTGCTGCTGGTCGCTGCTTCGTTGCGGCGCTGCGGTGATGACCGCAGCGTGCCCCGCTGCGATTTCCCATCCGTTGCCCGTGTGTGAACCCTGTGTTACCGACGTTTACGCCGCAGGTCGGGTGGGTTGTGCGGGTCGGCAGCGGGTTGGCGGCGGAACGTCCGTCCGAGTGGGGCAGACTGGTCAGGTGAGCATTTTGTCTGATGTGACCTCTGCCGGAGACCCCGCCGAAGGCGTCGTCGAGAGTGCCGCCCACCAGGTCCCCGCAGGCCCGCGACCCCGGGTCGGGCTGATGGGCACCGGCCCCTGGGCACACCGCACGCACGCCCCCGCGCTCGCCGCGCACACCGGTTCCGAGTTCGCCGGAGTCTGGGGCCGCCGGCCCGAAGCCGCCGCCGAGCTGGCGGACGAGTACGGCGTGAAGGTGTACGAAGACCCCGACGCGCTGTTCGCCGACTGCGACGCCGTGGCCTTCGCCCTCCCGCCGGACGTCCAGGCCCCGCTCGCCGTGCGCGCGGCCGCCGCCGGCTGCCACCTGCTGCTCGACAAGCCCGTCGCGACGACCGTCGAGGACGCCCGGGCCGTCGCTGACGCCGTGGCCCGCCACGGGGTCGCCTCCGTCGTCTTCCTCACCCTGCGCTTCGCCGAGCCGACGGCCGGGTGGGTCGAGGAACGGGCCGGGGGCTCCGGCTGGTTCACCGCCTCCGCGCACTGGCTCGGCGCCGTCTTCCCGCCCGACGGCACGCCCAGCGCGTACGCCGACTCGCCGTGGCGCAAGGCCAAGGGCGGGCTGTGGGACGTCGGCCCGCACGCGCTGTCCGTACTGATCCCGATCCTGGGCGAGGTCACCGCAGTCAGCGCCACCCGAGGCCCCTCCGACGTGGTCCAGCTGGCCCTGCGGCACACCTCCGGCGCGGCCAGCACCGCCGTACTCAGCCTGGGCGCGCCGCGCGCGGCCGCCGGGGTGGGCCTGGAACTGCGGGGGGCCGAGGGGGTGCACGCGCTCCCGGGGTGGAGCGACGTCCCCGGCGCGTACGGGCGCGCCCTGGACGCACTGCTCACGTCGGCCCGGACGGGGGTGCCGGACCCGCGGGGGGCGGAGTTCGGGGCCCGGCTGACGGAACTGCTGGCGGAGGCGGAGGGGCAGTTGGAGGGGGTGTGAGCGCTACTTGATCACGGCGTTCGCCACGATGATGGCCAGGCCGATGGTGGCGTCGGCCAGGCCGATGAGCAGCGCGGAGCGGAGTCGGTAGCCGACCCGGATCGCCACGAAGGACCCCCACGCGAACAGCAGCGCCGTGTTCAGGCCGAGGCCGACGGCGGTGACCCCGTACGACTCCCAGTCCGCGATACCCGCGATGACCAGCAGCAGGACGGTGGGCAGGGTGGCCGCGACCATCGGCCACTCGTTCCACAGCGCCCGGGTCAGCAGTCGCCACCGGTAGCCGACGGAGCCCCGCTGATGGGTGGCCATGTGGTGCGAGTAGCCGTGCGCGAGCCCGGCGGTGGCTGCCGTGACCAGCACCCAGCTGGCGTCGTAGAACGGCGTGTAGTCCCCGCCCTCCTGATCCAGCGCGGCCAGCAGCCCACTGGCCAGCACCGTCCCGTACACCCCGCCGAACATCCAGTCGGCCCCTCGGCGGGGCGGCGGAAACGAGACCCCGGCGGCGGGGGGCTGCGGGTGCTGCGGCGGCTCCGGCGGCTGCTCGTTCACGGTGGATCCCTTTGGTGCGGTACGTCCCGGTTTGCTGCTGGGGCCACCCTACGGGGAGGGAGGGTGGGGGCGAGGTGAAGAGAGGCGCTCGCGCCTGGGCGGGATCCTGATCCCGTACTCACCGGGGCGGGGGGTCGGGGGCCCGGTTACCCGGCATCAGGGAAGGTTTGGGGGTTTCCCGTCAGTCTCATCGTCCTTCCGCGTCGGCCCGGCCTGTCAAGGGCGCTCCTCCTTCGTCGTCGCGTC
>NZ_JBHUSC010000061.1:0-37288 GCF_042673805.1 Streptomyces sp. NPDC057010
GCGCCGGGGCCCCTCCTCGGGCGCCGAACGTGACCAGGGGTCGGACAGTGGCGGCGGGACGGCGTTCGGCGCCCTGCGGGGGCGCCCCGGCACGCTCCCGTCCCCGCCGGAACCCGGGGCGGAGCCCTCCGCGGGGGTCGGGAGGATGGCAGCGGCCTGGGCGGGGCGGGCGAGGGAGATGCCCGCCGGGCGGGGCTCCGGGTTGCCCCACGACACGCGGTGGTCGCGCGGGCCGCCGAAGCCCGCCTGGTGGAGGGGGTCGGCCTGCCACACCGCGGGTTCCGGCGGCAGCGCCTCCGTCGCGGAGGTCTCGTCCAGGAACACCGGGCCCGTCTCGTCCGCCGCAGGAGCGGTGGCGGGAGCGGGGGCGGGAGCGGGGCGGCTCGTACCCGGAACCCAGGCGGCGCCGTTCCAGTACCGGACGTACCCGGGAATGGACGGATCGGGGTAGTAGCCCTCGCGGGCCGCGTGCTCGCCGTCACCAGGGGAGGCCGTCAATGTCCCCAACTCCGATCGTGGCTTGAGGCTTGTGCAAGGGAGGACCATAGCCAAGAACCTCCCCCCGACAGGTCCGGTAACGGGAGAATGCAAGCCTTCGGGCGAACGACGGGTTTCGGTCAGCCGACAGAATTCGGCCAATCTCCTTTTCGCGGCCCGAAGTCGCGTCATACCCGGGCGCGAGGGAGCTCTCTCGGGGTGTGGGGCGCGATCCGTCCCCGCACACCGAAGCGAAGCGAGGCCGTCATGCACCACCCCGTCATCGAGCGCGAGCTGGAACTGAAGCTGGTCCTGTCCCCCGAGCGCAGCATCCCCGTACCCGCCCGGCTCCTCTACCTCACGGACGACCCGTACGCCGTCCACATCACCTTCCACGCCGGCTCCAGCACCCCCGTGAACTGGACCTTCGCCCGCGAGCTGCTGGTCGAGGGGGTGTTCCGCCCGTGCGGTCACGGCGACGTGCGGATCTGGCCCACCAAGGTCGACAACAAGGCGGTGCTCTGCATGGCGCTCAGCTCCCCCGACGGCGACGCCCTGCTGGAGGCCCCCGCCCCCTCCGTGTCCGCGTGGCTGGAGCGCACGCTGCGCGTCGTCCCGCCCGGTACGGAGGCCGAGCGGCTGGGGCTGGACGACGCGCTGGCCGAGCTGCTGACGCCGACCCCGGCGGACGAGCTGTGGCTGCGCGATCCGTGGCCGTCGGACGAGTCGGCCGACGGGGACCTGTGACCTCAGAACAGTTTGCCGGGGTTGAGCAGACCCAGCGGGTCGAAGGCCTGTTTGACGGAGCGCTGCATCTCCACGCCCACCGGGCCGAGTTCGCGGGCGAGCCACTCCTTCTTCAGGACTCCGACGCCGTGCTCGCCGGTGATCGTCCCGCCCAGTTCCAGGCCGAGCGCCATGATCTCGTCGAAGGATTCGCGGGCCCGCCGCGTCTCGTCCTCGTCGGCGGGGTCGAAGCAGACGACGGGGTGGGTGTTGCCGTCGCCCGCGTGCGCGCACACCCCGATGAGGAGGTCGTACCGGCGGGCGATGGCGGCCGTCCCGTCGAGCATCTCGGCGAGCCGCGAGCGCGGTACGCACACGTCGTCGATCATCGTGGCGGGCCGCAGCGTCTCCAGGGCGGTCAGCGACATCCGCCGGGCCTGGAGCAGCAGTTCGGACTCCGCCTCGTCCTCGGCGGGGACCACGGCGGTGGCTCCGGCGGCCGTGCACAGCTCTCCCACGGCCGCGAGGTCCCCGGGGGCGTGCGGGGTGTCGAAGGCGGCGAGCAGCAGGGCCTCGGTGGTGTCGGGCAGGCCCATCTTCCCGAGGTCGTTGACGGCGCGGACGGTCGTACGGTCCATCAGCTCCAGCAGCGAGGGCGTCAGCCCGGCCTCCATGACGGCGCACACGGCTGCGCAGGCGGCCGCGGCGGAGGGGAACTCGGCCGCCAGTGCCAGCTGCCGGGGCGGCGCGGGCCGCAGGGCGAGCACGGCCCTGACGACGACGCCGAGGGTGCCTTCGGAGCCGACGAAGAGGCGGGTGAGGTCGTATCCGGCGACGCCCTTGGCGGTGCGCCGGCCCGTGCTCAGCAGCCGTCCGTCGGCCAGGACCACGTCGAGGCCGAGCACGTACTCGGCGGTGACCCCGTACTTGACGCAGCACAGCCCGCCGGAGGCGGTGCCGATGTTGCCGCCGATGGTGCACTGCTCCCAGCTGGAGGGGTCGGGCGGGTAGTACAGGCCCTGTTCGGCGACGGCCCGCGAGAGCACGGCGTTGACCACGCCCGGCTCGACGACGGCGATCCGGTCGACGGTGGAGATCTCCAGGATCTGGTCCATCTTGACCAGGGACAGCACGATGCAGCCGTCCGAGGCGTTGGCGGCGCCGGACAGGCCGGTACGGGCGCCTTGCGGGACCACGGGGACGCGCAGCGCGGTCGCGGTGCGCAGGACGTGCTGCACCTGTTCGACGGTCCGGGGCAGGACGACGGCGGCCGGGGTGCCGGCGGCGCAGAAGCCGGCCATGTCGGAGGCGTAGGAGAGGGCCACCTGGGGGTCGGTGATCAGGGCCTCGGGTGGGAGCCCTTCGCGCAGGCGGGCGGTGAGCGCGGTGAGCCGTGCGGAGACGTCTTCATCCATGGGGTCAGAGTGACAGCCGGGGCCATCGGTGTGAACACGGCCGCGACCCTCTTCGGACACCTCGGCGTGCTCTTCATATTGACGCACAGTGACCCCATGGACCGTATCGACCGTATCGACGAGGAAGCGCAGACGCCGGCGCCGCCCGTGACCTTCACCGGCCGCAAGACGCTCGTGGCGGCCGCGGTCGCCGTGGTCCTGATCGCCGGGGCCCTGCTGATCCGGCCGGCCCGGGGCGGGGACGACTCGCGTCCGCCGGGGCCGAGCGAGCGGGCCGCCGAGGCGGTCGGCATGGGCTCGCCGGCGGCGGCGGTGGACCTGACGGCGCTGGTCGCGGACCGGGAGAAGTGGGTCGCGCGGCACGCGGACGACGACGCCTCGTGGTCGGTGCTCGGCGCCGCCTATCTGGAGCAGGCGCGGCGCACGGCGGATTCGGCGTGGTTCCCGAAGGCGGAGAAGGCGCTGAAGCGTTCGCTGGAGGTGCGCCCGGCCGAGAAGGGCAACCTCGACGCGATGACGGGCATGGGCGCGCTGGCCAACGCCCGGCGGGACTTCGGGACGGGGAAGAAGTGGGGCGAGCTCGTACGGGCGCAGGCGCCGCGGCAGTGGTCGGCGTACCCGGTGCTGGTGGACGCCTACACGGGTCTGGGCGACTACAAGGCCGCGCAGCAGGCGATGGAGCGGCTGCTGGAGCTGCGGACGGGCCTGGCGGCGTACGTGCGGGCCTCGCAGGTCTACCGGGACCGCGGCTGGCGCGAGGACGCGGCGGTGGCGATGGAGCACGCGGCGGGCGCGGCGAAGGGCCCGGCGGAGAAGGCGTACGCGCTGTTCCGGCTCGGGGAGCTGTCCTGGGAGCGGGGTGACGCGGCGCAGGCGCTGGGGCTGTACGAGGGCGCGCTGCGGACGGATCCGGCGCAGGCGGACGCCCTGGGCGGCCGGGCGCGGGCGCTGGCCGCGCTGGGCCGCGGCGGGGAGGCGGTGCGGGACTACCGGATGGCACTGGGGCGGACCCCGCTGCCGCGGCTGGCCCTGGAGCTGGGCGAGCTGCTGGACTCCCTGGGCCGGGGGGAGGAGGCGCGCGTGCCGTACGGGATGCTGGGCGCGCTGGCCGCGCGGGACGGTGAGGACGGCGTCGACGACGACGTGGTCCTGGGCCTGTACGAGGCGGACCACGGTGATCCGGCGGCGGCGGTGCGCCGTCTGTCGGAGGAGTGGACGCGGCACAAGAGCGTGCAGGTCGCGGATGCGCTGGGGTGGGCGCTGCACCAGTCGGGGGAGGACGCGGCGGCGCTGGAGTACGCGAAGAAGGCGACGGAACTGGGTTTGCGCAGTGCGGACTTCGCCTACCACCGGGCGATGATCGAGCGGGGGCTCGGCGACGAGGCGGCGACGCGGCGCCACCTCCAGGAGGCGATGCGCACGAACCCGTACTTCTCGCCGCTGCGGGCGCCGCTGGCGAAGGAGGCCCTCGCCTCCATCGGCCAGCCGCCCGCGGGCGGGCCGGAGAACCTGCTCCCGACCACGCCGTGGGTGGCACCGGAACTCCCGAAGGCCGCCAAGCCGAAGCCTGCGGCGCAGCCCGCCACCCCGAAGCCGTCCCCCTCCCCCCGCTAGGGGGACGACCGGTTCGGAAGCCGGGGCGCGGGACCGCGCGCCCCGGCGGGAGCCTAGAGGTTGCCGCGCTTGGCCTGCTCCCGCTCGATGGCCTCGAACAGCGCCTTGAAGTTGCCCTTTCCGAAGCCCATCGACCCGTGCCGCTCGATCATCTCGAAGAAGACCGTCGGCCGGTCCTGCACCGGCTTGGTGAAGATCTGCAGCAGGTAGCCGTCCTCGTCGCGGTCGACGAGGATCTTCAGCTCGCGCAGGGTCTCGACCGGGACGCGGGTCTCACCGGCCCACTCCCCGAGCGTGTCGTAGTAGGAGTCCGGGGTGTCCAGGAACTGCACGCCCGCCGCCCGCATGGAGCGGACCGTGGCGACGATGTCGTTCGTCGCGAGCGCGATGTGCTGGACGCCGGCGCCGCCGTAGAACTCCAGGTACTCGTCGATCTGCGACTTCTTCTTCGCGATCGCCGGCTCGTTGATCGGGAACTTCACCTTCAGGGTGCCGTCCGCGACCACCTTCGACATCAGCGCCGAGTACTCGGTCGCGATGTCGTCGCCCACGAACTCCTTCATGTTCGTGAAGCCCATGACCTTGTTGTAGAAGGCGACCCACTCGTTCATGCGACCGAGCTCGACGTTGCCCACGCAGTGGTCGATGGCCTGGAAGGTGCGCTTGGCCGGGGGCTCGACCATCGGGTCGACGGCGACGAAGCCGGGCAGGTAGACGCCCGTGTAGTCGCCGCGCTGCACGAGGGTGTGGCGGGTCTGGCCGTAGGTGGCGATCGCGGCCAGCGTCACCGTGCCGTGCTCGTCCTTGACCTCGTACGGCTCGTCCAGGCCGCGCGCGCCGTGCTCGACGGCGTAGGCGTACGCCGCCCGCACGTCGGGGACCTCGATGGCCAGGTCGATCACGCCGTCGCCGTGGTCGGCGACGTGCTCGGCGAGGAAGCGGCCGCGGTCGGTCGTCGCCTTGATGACCGAGGTGAGGACGAAGCGCGCGGCGCCGTTGGTCAGGACGTAGCTGGCGGTCTCGCGGACGCCGTTCTCCGGTCCGGAGTAGGCGACGAGCTTCATGCCGAAGGCGGTCGAGTAGTAGTGCGCGGCCTGCTTGGCGTTGCCGACGGCGAAGACGACCGCGTCCATGCCCTTTACCGGGAAGGGGTCTGCCTCACGCGCGGTGGTGGGGGTGGTGTCGAGGGTCTCAGTCATGAGCGCAGAGTCCCGCCGATCCACAAGCTGCGCAATAGTTTCCATTTCTCATGTACAGAATGACCAGTCTGGCCGGAGGATGGCTGAAACATCTGTGCACTATGACCACCCGCGCGCCCTGGAGGCACCCATGGGTATCGACGATCTCGACGGCCGGCTCATCGTCCTGCTCGCCCGCGAGCCCCGGATCGGCGTCCTGGAGGCCTCGCGCCGCCTGGGCGTGGCCCGCGGGACCGTGCAGGCCAGGCTGGACCGGCTCCAGTCGAACGGGGTCATCCGCGGCTTCGGCCCGCAGGTCGATCCGGCGGCCCTCGGCTACCCGGTGACCGCGTTCGCCACGCTGGAGATCAAGCAGGGCCAGGGGGCGGACGTACGGGCCCACCTGGCCGGGGTGCCGGAGGTGCTGGAGCTGCACACCACCACCGGGCACGGGGACATGCTGTGCCGGCTCGTGGCGCGGTCCAACGCCGATCTGCAGCGGGTGATCGACCGGGTCGTCGGATTCGGCGGGATCGTGCGGGCTTCGACGGCGATCGTGATGGAGAACCCGGTACCGCTGCGGATCATCCCGCTGGTCGAGCAGGCGGCGGAGGACGACGCCCGCTGACCCCCGGCTTCCAAAGAAAGCGATGCAAAGAAGAGCTTGCAAAGAAACCCTTGCATAGGAGTCTTTGCAAGCTTACGGTTGAGTCATGCCCGAGAAGCCGGAAGCACCGCAGCCCCAGGAACCGCAGCCCCAGGAACCGCGGCGACGGGCCCCCGGGGAGGACGAGCGCCTGCTGGACGCCCGCTCCCTGCGCGGCCTCGCCCACCCGCTGCGCATGCGCATGCTGGCCGCCCTGCGCCACGACGGCCCGGCCACCGCGTCCCAGCTGGCCCAGCGCCTCGGCGAGTCCAGCGGGGCCACCAGCTACCACCTGCGCCAACTGGCCGCGCACGGTTTCGTCGAGGACGCGCCCGAGCACGGCAAGGGCCGTGAGCGCTGGTGGAAGGCCGCCCACGACGGCACGATCTTCGACGAGTCCCTGATCTACGACGAGGATCCGGAGACCCGGGGCGCGGCCGACCTCTTCCTTCACGAGATCGCGACGATCCACACGCAGGAGATGAGCACCTGGCTCGGCACCGCCCACCAGTGGTCGCAGGAGTGGCGGCGCGGCTCGGACCTCAGCGACTTCACCCTGCGCCTGACGCCCGGGCAGACCCTCGAACTGGTCCGCAGGATGCACGAACTCGTCAACAGCTACCGCGACCTGCCGCCGGAGGAGGGCGCGGAGTCCGTCCGCATCCACACGCACGTCATGCCGCGCCGCTCCGCCGAGTAGCGCCAACTCCCCTCTTCGCAGAAGGAGTCCCGTCATGCACGCCTACACCCATGCCCGCATACACGCCACCCGCTCCGCCGAACTGGCCGCCGAGGCCGCCGCCTGGCGCCTCGCCCGGGAGGCGGACACCACCCCCACCCTGCGCAACCGGCTCGGCCAGGCCCTGATCGGCGCCGGCATGCGCCTGCTGGAGCCGGCCCACGCCCACACCCGCGTCCAGCGCCCGCACGCGGCATGAGCCGGCGGCCGTTCACCGCCGTCCTGGCCGCCAACACCATTTCCATAGCCGGGAGTTCGCTCACCCTGATCGGCGTCCCGTGGTTCGTGCTCCAGACCACGGGGAGCGCCGGCCGGGCCGGGGTCGTCGCGTTCTGCGCCACCCTGCCCGTCGTCATCGCCGCGCTCGTCGGCGGCCCGGTCATCGACCGGCTCGGCCGCCGCCGGGTGTCCGCCGCCTCCGACGTGATCTGCGGCCTGGCCGTCGGTGCGATCCCGCTGCTGCACTTCGCGGGCGTACTGGAGTTCTGGATGCTGTGCGCGCTGACGGCCGTGGGCGGCCTCGTGCACACCCCCGGTCTGACCGCCCGCTACGTCCTGCTCCCGGACCTCGCCGAGCACGCGGGCACCACCCTGGCCCGGGCGGCCGGCCTCTACGACGCGGTCTCGCGCGGAGCCCGGATGATCGGGGCGGCGCTGGCCGGCGTACTGATCGCCGCCTTCGGCGCCGAGACCGTACTGCTGCTGGACGCGGCCACCTTCGGGGCCTCCGCCCTGCTGGTCGCCGCGTTCCTGCGCGGGATCCCGGCCGCCGAGCCGCAACGCACCGCCGGGAAGGCCTCGTTCGCGGCGTACCGGGCCGAACTGGCCGAGGGCTGGACCTTCCTGACCCGCTCCCGGCTATTGGCGGGCATCACCTTGATGGTGATGGTGACCAACGGGCTGGACCAGGGCTGGTCTTCGGTCCTGCTGCCCGTGCACGGCCGCGAGGCCCTCGGCGGCGCCACCACCCTGGGCCTGCTGGTCTCCCTCTTCGGCGGCTTCGCGCTGCTGGGCGCCCTTCTCTACGGGGCGTGGGGCGAGCGGTTCCCGCGCCGGACGGTGTTCGCGACGGCCTTCCTGGCCTCCGGGGCCACCCGGTACACGGTCGCCGCCTTCACCGACAGCACCCTGCCGCTCGCCGTGACGATGGCACTGGCCGGCCTGGGCGCGGGCATGCTCAACCCGATCCTGACGACGGTCATGTACGAGCGGGTCCCGGAGGAACTGCGCAGCCGCGTCGCGGGGGTGACCACGGCGGGCTGCGAACTGACCATGCCGCTGGGCGGGCTGGCGGCGGGGCTGCTGGTCGACGGCTTCGGCGCGACCCGGGCGCTCCTGCTGTTCGGCGGCGCGTACCTGCTGACCACGCTCGCCCCGCTGGTCTTCCCGGCCTGGCGCGGCCTGGAGCGGGCACCGCTCAGCAGGCGGGAACGTCCTCTCCCCGGTTCAGCGCGCGAAGGGCGTTCACCGCATCCGTCAGCGAGGTGACCGGCACCAGCCGGAGCCCTTCGGGGAGTTCCGAGCGGGCGTCCGAGCACTCCGCCTTCGGGACGAGGAACACGGTCGCCCCGTCGCGCCGCGCGGCCTGGGTCTTCAGGGCCACCCCGCCGACCGCGCCGACGTCGCCGTCCGCGGAGATGGTGCCCGTACCGGCGATGGTGCGTCCGCCGGTGAGGTCGCCGCCGCTGCCGTCGCCGTCGAGCTTGTCGACGATGCCGAGGGAGAAGAGCAGCCCGGCGCTCGGACCGCCGACGTCGGCGAGGTTCAGCTCGACCTTCACGTCCTTCGGGTCCTTGTGCAGGAAGCCGAGGGCGGCCTGGGTGGCGGTCGACTGCGACCTGGCCATTTCCTCCAGGTTGTGCGCCTCGATCTCCTTGTCGCTCCCGCCCGAGGAGTAGACGGCCTCCTTGGGCATGACGGCCCGGGTGGTGTCGAACCAGTGGCCGACGAGCTCGGGCAGGTTCACGGTCGTGGAGGGTCCGGTGGCCTGGATGGTCGTCATCCGCAGCTGCCCCTTGGTCTCCCGGGCCGGCGCCCCGGAGACGGCGATGACGGCCTTGCCGTCCCGCTCGCCCAGCACGTCGGCCGTGAGCCCCGGCTGGGCGATCACGAAGGGCAGCGGTGCGAACGCCGCGACGGCGAACAACCCGATGACCGGCACGGCACAGACGGCCAGTGCGGCGGGACGCGGCAAACGCATGAGACGAGAGAGCACCGGCCCAATCTATCCGCCCGCGGCAAAATCCAGCCCCGCCGGCGTTAGAGGCGCGGGGTCCGGGGCTGAGCCCCGCGGGGGGTCCGGGGGCGGAGTCCTCCCCCGGCAGCGGCGCCGCACCCGGCCCACGGCGGTGCCACCGGGGACACCGCCGGGGCCTCGCCTAGCGAAGGGCGTCGGCGACTTCCCGCGCCGCGTCCACCACCCGCGGCCCCACCCGCTCCGGCACCGCGTCGGCCAGCATGACGACGCCCACGCTGCCCTCCAGCCCGGTGATCCCCACGAGCGGCGCGGCAGCGCCACTGGCGCCCGCCTCCAGCTCCCCGTGGGTCAGGGTGTAGCCCGGCTCGATCAGCGAACCCTGACGGGCGGCCAGGATGGCCCGCCCCGCGGCCCCGCGGTCCAGCGGGTGGCGGAAGCCGGCCCGGTAGGCCACGTGGTAGTCCGTCCAGGTCGGCTCCACGACGGCGACGGCCAGCGCCTCCGTGCCGTCGACGAGGGTCAGGTGCGCGGTGGCGCCTATGTCCTCGGCGAGCGACCGCAGCGCGGGCAGGGCCGCCTCGCGTACGAGGGGGTGCACCTGCCGCCCCAGCCGCAGCACGCCGAGCCCGACCCGGGCCCGCCCACCGAGGTCACGGCGGACCAGGGCGTGCTGCTCCAGGGTGGCCAGGAGGCGGTAGACCACGGTGCGGTTGACACCGAGGCGGTTGGAAAGCTCGGTGACGGTCAGACCGTGGTCGGTGTCGGCGAGCAGTTTGAGGACTCTGAGCCCTCTGTCGAGAGTCTGGGAGGTTTCCGCGGTCACGACGCCTCTCCCTCTTTCGGTGAGCGGCGGTGACTCTCTGCTTGGCGCGCCGCCGGTCCCGTGGCGACGCACGGAGAGGCCGCCGGTAGCGGCCATGGCACCGGCTGCGCTCCCGCGGCGGCGCTGCCACGGTGCGTTCGATGCGGGGACAGTAGCGAGCAGGTCCGCTCAGCGGAAGAGCTCGTCCAGAATCCGGGCGCCTGCCACCCGTATATGCCGGTTCCGGAAGGGCTCCGACGCCGAAAACCGGCCACGCGCGTGGACGGTGGCGCATACCCGACGGCCGTCTGGCCACGAGCCGTTCCGACAAGATCCAGGACCGGCCGGGCCTGGGCGAATGCGGTCACACGATCCCGAAGCGAGCGAAGTCCGTACGAACCTCCGCACGGACCCGTGTCACCCCCTGTGGGAACTCACCGCATCCGGGTGGCCCACTCCTGCACCTTCTTGATCCGCTCGCGCAGCTGACCCGCCGTCGCCTCCGCGCTCGGCGGCCCGCCGCACACCCTGCGCAACTCCGTGTGGATCACGCCGTGCGGCTTGCCGCTCTGGTGGACGTACGCGCCCACCATCGTGTTGAGCGACTTGCGCAGCTCCAGCAGTTCCTTGTGCGAAACCACCGGCCGCCGCTCGGCCGGAAGCTCCAGCAGGTCCGCCTCCGCGTCCGGCTTGCGCCGGCTGTGCGCGATCTGCCGGGACTGGCGCTTCTGCAGCAGCATCTGCACCTGGTCCGGCTCCAGCAGGCCCGGGATGCCGAGGTAGTCCTGCTCCTCTTCACTGCCCGGGTGCGCCTGCATGCCGAATTCGGCGCCGTCGTACAGCACCCGGTCGAAGACGGCGTCGGACTCCAGCGCCTCGAAGGACATCTGCTCGTCCTCGCCGGTGTCCTCGTCCTCCTGCCGGTTGGCCTCGTCCATCTCCTTCTCGGACTCGGCGTACGGGTCGTCCTCGTTCTGCTTCTTGGGCCGGTCGAGGACGTGGTCGCGCTCGACCTCCATCTCGTTGGCGAAGCCGAGGAGGTAGGGAATGGTCGGAAGGAATACGGAAGCGGTCTCGCCGCGCCTGCGCGATCGCACGAAACGCCCGACGGCCTGCGCGAAGAACAGCGGGGTGGAAATGGTGGTCGCGTACACGCCCACCGCCAGCCGCGGCACGTCGACGCCTTCGGACACCATCCGGACCGCGACCATCCAGCGGTCGTTGTTCCCGCTGAAGGTGTCGATGTTCTTCGAGGCGCCGGTGTCGTCGGAGAGCACCAGGGTCGCCTTGGTGCCCGTGATCTCGCGGATCAGCTTGGCGTAGGCGCGCGCCGAGTCCTGGTCGGAGGCGATGACGAGGCCGCCCGCGTCCGGGATGCCCTTCCTGACCTCCGTCAGCCGCTGGTCGGCGGCGCGCAGCACGTTCGGCATCCAGTCGCCGCGCGGGTCCAGCGCCGTGCGCCAGGCCTGCGAGATGGCGTCCTTGGTCATCGGCTCGCCGAGGCGTGCGGCGATCTCGTCGCCCGCCTTGGTCCGCCAGCGCATGTTGCCGCTGTAGGAGAGGAAGATGACGGGCCGGACGACACCGTCCCCCAGGGCGTTCCCGTAGCCGTAGGTGTAGTCGGCCGAGGAGCGCCGGATCCCGTCGTTCCCCTCCTCGTACGTGACGAAGGGGATGGGGTTGGTGTCGGACCGGAAGGGCGTTCCGGTCAGGGCCAGGCGCCGGGTCGCCGGGTCGAAGGCCTCCAGGCAGGCCTCGCCCCAGGACTTCGAGTCGCCGGCGTGGTGGATCTCGTCGAGGATCACGAGGGTCTTGCGCTGCTCGCACCGGTTGCGGTGCAGCATCGGCCGCACGCCGACGCCCGCGTAGGTGACGGCGACCCCGTGGTACTCCTTGCTGAGCGGCCCGGCGGAGTACTCCGGGTCCAGCCGGATGCCTATCCGCGCCGCCGCCTCCGCCCACTGCTTCTTGAGGTGCTCGGTCGGCGCCACCACGGTCACCTGCTGGACCACGTGGTGGTGCAGCAGCCAGGAGGCGAGGGTCAGCGCGAAGGTGGTCTTGCCGGCGCCGGGCGTGGCGACGGCGAGGAAGTCCCGCGGCTGCGTCTCGATGTACCGGGTCAGGGCACCCTCCTGCCAGGCACGCAGCTTGCTGGCGGTGCCCCACGGCGCACGGCCGGGGAAGGCGGGAGAGAGGTGGTGGGAGGCGGTAGTAGTCACGGTCTCCGGTTCGTCGCTCTCGGCAGTTCGGCAGTCGTACGTAGGACAACCGGGCCACCTTACCGGTGCGGGCCCGCCCCTCGTGGAGGGACAGGCCCGTGACCTCGC
This sequence comes from Streptomyces sp. NPDC057010, assembly GCF_042673805.1. Classification (NCBI taxonomy): domain Bacteria; kingdom Bacillati; phylum Actinomycetota; class Actinomycetes; order Kitasatosporales; family Streptomycetaceae; genus Streptomyces; species Streptomyces sp. NPDC057010. The sequence continues at coordinate 12,122 of NZ_JBHUSC010000061.1, forward strand.
GGGGTGCGGTGAGCGTCACATCGGTTTCGGCAGGAGGAGCTCGCGCAGCCTCTGCGCGATCTCCCCGACGTCATCGATCCCGCCGTCCGCCACGTCGAGCACCAGGCCTTCGCCCGCGTCGATGTCCGGGCGCAGCTCGACGCCGTTCAGCGCCAGGAACGTGGCACACGAAAGGAATGCGGTCCGCCTGTTACCGGTGAGGAGCGGGGGAAGGCGGCTGGAGGCCAGCGAGTGGAGGAGCGCGGCAGCCTTCTCCACCAGGTCGGGGTAGGCATCCCGGCCCAGGACCACAGCCGAATGGCGGTGCGCCGCACAGGCGAGCAATCCCGCGTCGCGCACCAGAGGCTGCGCTCCGCCGCAGGCCACCGATGCCACCACCACTACGTCCTCGGGCGTCAGGTAGGTGCACGTCACGCGAGCCGCTCCATGAGCTCACTCCACTTGGCAGCCTGCTCAAGGGCCGTTCTGTGAACCACCTCCTGGTGCGCGGTCCGCGCAAGGTAGTCGTCCACCGCCCGCAGGACGATCGCATGCATGCTCACGCCCTCCGCCTTGGCCCGCTGCCTCAGGGCGTCGGTCTGCTCATCGCGTAGACGCAGGTTCATGGCCACGGAAGGACGCTACTGGCGGGTGGTACCGGATCGGTATCACCGGTCCGGGTGACCGTGGGAGAGCGGGGCCGGCTCCAGGCGGGTAGCCACCCAGGCCCCCACCAGCGCCACGCAGGCCATCGGCAGGAACACGGCCACGAACGCGGCCGGGTGCGAGGCCGGCGCGGACCCGTCGGTCAGCGCGTGGGAGGCGCCGACCGCCCCGCCCCCGAGCGCGGCGAACGCGGCGCCGCCACCGGCCAGCAGGACCACGTTGGCCAGCGCGTCCGAGATCTGCAGGGCGGCGGAGTTCGCCCCGGCCTCCTCCGGCGCGGACAGCTTCAGCAGCAGCACGCTCGTGGAGCCGATGACGAGGCCCATGCCGAGGCAGCCGACGGCCCAGGCCGCCGCGACCGTCCACACCGGCACGGATTCGATCAGCACGGCCGGGGCGGCGGCTATCGCCAGGGCCACCATCACCATGCCGGCCACCATGAGCCGCTCCCGGTACGGAGCCATCCGCCCCTTCGACTGCACCCACGAGCCGCCCGCCCAGGTCAGCCCGCCCGCGGCGAGCGAGAAGCCGGCCAGGGTCGGGCTGAGCCCCCGCTGGGTGACCAGCATGAGCGGCACGAAGCTCTCGGCCGCGATGAACGACCCGGCGGCGACCCCGCGCAGCAGCACCACGGAGGGCAGCCCGCGCCGGGCCAGGTAGGTCCCGCGCGGCAGCAGTCCGAGCACCGCGGGGACGAGCAGGGCCGCGCCGGCGATGCCGGGGAGCAGGGACAGCCACCGCAGGTCCTGGGCGGCGTACTGGAGCAGCCCGGCGCCGAGCGAGATCCCGAAGGCCAGCCGGATCCGCCGCCGGTCGAAGGCCGCGGGCGGCGCGCCCGTGTCGACGGGCCCGGAGGCGGTCCGCCGTATCGCGGGCAGCGCGACGACGAGCGGCACGACCACGAGCACCGGGATCCCGAGGAAGACCCACCGCCATCCGAGGTGCTCGGTGACCGTCCCGGAGGCCAGCGGTCCGACGATCGACGGGACCACCCAGCTCGCGGCGAAGGCGGCCATGATCGCCGGCCGCAGCCGCTCCTCGTAGGCCCGGCTGACGACGACGTAGAGCGCGACGATGACCAGCCCGCCGCCGAAGCCCTGCACGGCCCGCCCGAGCACGAACACCCACATGGCCCCGGCCGTCCCGGAGCACACCAGCCCGGCGGCGAAGGCCCCGATCCCGACGGTCAGCGGCCGCAGCGGACCCTGCCGGTCGGCCCACTGCCCGGACAGCACCATGCCGAAGAGGCTGGTGGTGAAGTAGGCGGAGAAGGCGAAGGCGTAGAGCCCGATCCCCTCGAGCTCGCGGGCGGCGACGGGCATGGCCGTCCCCACGGCGGTCGCCTCGAAGGCGACGACGAAGATGACCGAGACGATCCCGATGCTGAGCGCCCGGTACGCGCCCCCCATGATCCCGCCGGCGGTCGCCGGTATCGGGGCGGGGTCGTCGTCGGTCTTCTCGGGGGTCCGGGGCTGCTCCAGGGCGCTCATCGCCCCAGAGTAAGGCGCACAGCCGCGACTCACCCCTGTCAATTGGTCGGAACCCGTCTCGGTCGGCGGACCTAGGACTGTGAACGCCGCATGGCAGTCGTATTGCGGCCCCCGCGCATCCCTTCCGCCGCCACACGGGCCCCCGTACGGTCGTACTCGTCACCACCACACAGCCGTGTGCCCGAGTGGTTTAGGGACTCGCCTGCAAAGCGAGTTACGCCGGTTCGATTCCGGTCACGGCTTCCAGGCACGGCCGCTCAGGGCAAGGCGCACCCCTGAGCGGCCTCCGCCGTTTCCGGGCTGCGGCCCCACACGCCCGCGGCGCGCGAGGCCCGCCGTCATAGGTCTGCGGACGCCGGACCGTCGACGGGCGTCGTCACCGCGACGCGCACCGCGCCGGTGGTCGAGGCCGCGACCTGTGCGATCAGGCCGCCTTCAGGGTGGCGGGCGACGACGGCGGGGATGCCCTCACCCGTCGGCATGTGGCGCACGCTCCATCCCGCGCTCTGCAGGTACGCCTGGGCGCGTGCCAAGGCCCTTACCGTCTCCTCCTTCGACAGCGGCTCGGTTGACCAGGTGTGATGGACTGAGGTCCCGGACTCGTCCTGGATCGTGCTCAGGCCTTCCCCGGGCTGCGTGGCCGCCGACCCGACCCGCAGGGCGTCGTAGATCCGGCTGGAGTGGCCGAGGACCCGATGCCGCGCGGGATCGTCGGCCCGCGGGACCTCCAGTGCGGCGGGGTCGGCCGTGGTCGACGCCGAGGACTTCCCCGGCGGGAGGAAGCAGGGCGATGTCACGGCGAGGGAGGCGACCCCCTCACCCTTGGCTCGGTCCACGACGCCGGTCACGGCGTCCATCCAGAAGTCATCCGGCTGCGTACGCATGTAGACCGTCGGAAAGGGGCCGGCCCAGTCGACTTCGCCCGATGAGTTGTGCTTGTAGCCCTGCTTCAGCCAGGCGTCCCGTGCCTGCCGCACGAGGTTCTGGGCCTCGGACCCCGGAACGCCCGTCAGTTTGTAGACGACGTGGACCTGCACGCGGTCGTCGGGGCCGTGGTCGTCCCTGGCGACGCAGGCCCCGACGGCCGCGCCACCCATGGGCTCCAGTGTCGGCTGGGGGGACATGCCACCCACCGCCTGCTGGATGATTTCCTCTGCCCGGTCGATCGCCTGCTGCTCGTTCATCGTGACCTGCTTCGATGCTCTTCCGCCGGTTTGCTGTCCGTCCCCCTGTGCCCCGCACCCGGTCACCATGGTCACCATGGTCAGCAGTGCGGCAGCCGGGATCGTTCTGCGCAGATTCACGGCCGTCCTCCGGTAACGATCTTCGCCAGGCTACCGAGGGGCTCTGCGTCCCAGTACTGGGAGTGCGCGGGCATCGACTCCCAGTTTGTGCCCGGAAACTTCCCGGCGGGGACGTCGAAGACCACGCCGCCGAAGTCGTCGGAGACCGGATCGGTTCCGTGGACGATCGAGTGGTCGTCGAAGAACTCCATGTAAGCCTTCGGGTTGAGGGGGGCCAGGGGACCCGCCGGAGGCGGGGCGAGGTTGATGAGGTCGTTCTTGGCCGTGGCCGCGAAGACGCGGTCCGCCGGGATGTTCAGGTCCTTCGCGTGATCCACGCCCACACCCGGACTACCCACCATGATCGCGTTGTCGACCGGCAGGTCTACATGGCTTCTCATCGTCTGGCCCGCTACCAGGGACCCGTAGCTGTGGCCCAAGAGCGTCTGGTTCACTCCGCTCTCACGGTGATTGGCTTCCTCGATGCCCTGGATGAAGTTGCCCAGCGGCTCCTCGGCCTTGTCAGCCCACTTGGTTTCCGTCGCATCGGTCGTGATGGCCTGCGGGGCGTCGTAACCGAGCCACACGATCGACGCCGTCGAGTGGGCCGCATCCTCACGCTCCGCCCTCGACTGGAGTTTCTCGGCCCTGGTGATGTCTCCGTCGATGGACTCCAGCTCGGCGAACGTCCCCGGCACGTACGTCACCACATTGTCGGCGGTGTCCGGATTCCCGATGGAGACGATGGCGCGCCCCATGCCGCTACCGTCAAATCCGAGCAGATAGGGGCGACTGCTCTCGCTCTTGTAGCTGTCGAAACGTTTCTGTATGTCGTCCATGCCCTTGTAACCGTTCTCCAGCTGCTTCTTCTTCTCGTTCCACTCCTTCCACTCCTCGGTCGGGACCGTCGCACCCTTCACCTCGCGACCCGTGACGGGGCTGATGTAGGGCCTGAAGTGCTCCGGCTCCTTCTTGAGCCAGGCGTCGTACTCAACCTGCTTGGCGGCGCGTTGTTCCGCGAGCACGAGGCGGTTCGCGTCGTCACGTACGGCGGAGGGCAAGCCGTCGAGCGCCCCGATGCTCGCGGGGTGCATGGAGACGTAGGCTTCGCGCTGCTCCTCGGAAAGGCCGTTCCACCAGTTGGCGTTGTCCTGGGGCCAGTCGTTCTTGGGCGGTGGCTTGATCGTGTCGAGGTAGGCATCGGCCGCCCCGCGCACGCCCTCCGTGTCCGACGTGACGTCCGTCCAGTCCCGGGCGGACACGGTCAAGTCGTCATCGGCCGTCAGGGCCCGTATCCTCGGCGCCCACTTCGTGTCCGCGTCCGTGGCTTCCTTGAGCGCATCGGCGATGCGGTTCGCGTACACCATCGCCTTGCCGTAGTTCGGGTTCGGGTGGATGTTCGCCGCCTGGCGCTCCAGGGCATCGGAGGTCGGAGTGCCTCCGGCACTGCCCGTCACCGTGCCGCCATCGGCGACCTTCTCGTCGCCCGGCTTCTGACCCGCCGGAAACGCGACCGAACCGTCCCCGTTCACCGTGCAGCCGTCCGCCTGGGCGTCCCCGATCGCCGCGTCCAACTTCCGCTTGGCGGCCGCCATGTCATAGGCGAACCCGTTGAGGGCCGTACTGATGACGCCGCATTCGGTCTGGATGTAGTGGAAGTTCCTCGCCAGGGCTTGAAGCTGCTTCTGCGACGACTCCGCCGCCTCGCCCTTCAACGTCTTGCGCATACCTGCGGCGACGCTGTTCTCCAAGTGCTCCTTGGATGCCTGGGCCACGTTGCCCATGGAGCGGTATCCGTCAGCGGCTTCCTCGTACTCGGCGGGCTTGAATGCCCTGAAAGTGGCGTAGTCCATCCGTCCGTCACCGGCCCTTCGCCTGGCCGCCGACGGCGTCCGTGTCCGCGTGCTTGACGTTCAGCTGGTGCATCGCGCTGTTGACCGCCTCATCGGTCGTCAACACGTCGCGGCCCACCTGGTCCAGGATTCCCTGGAGTGAGCCGCACCGCTCGCTGACGCCTTCGGCGTACTTCTTCCAGGAGTCGTACACGTCCTTCTGCGCGGCCGCGCTCAGGCAACCCGTGGTTGCGCCGAGCCCTGCCTGGCCGTCCTCCAGTTTGGTCAGCCCGCCGCCGATGCCGGCACGAAGGGAGCCGACCCCTTCGCCGGCCGTGGCCCACGCCTTCTTGCTGGACACCAGGCCACCCGTTAAGGCGCTCGGCCCGGCGCCGGGTTCAACCGGAACGTGGTTGAGCCGCATCTCTACGGACTGCCCACCGCTCACATCGGCCTTGATCTGTTCCCACTCGTCCCACGCCATGCGTAGCCCCCGTTTACCGCTGCGGATCACTCCGGCCAGGACACTACAGCGCAGCAACGCACAGCCCATGAGTATCTGTACCTATGCGAATGAGCACTTGCCCCTCAAGGTTTGCAGCAAGGCGGCTTCGGACGCGGGACGTTCGCGGTTCGGTCTCGGCGTGAAGCCCGTTGGCCGCCAGGGCAGGCCGACGCGTCTCCGAAGCGCGCCGGGGGGGGTGCTCCTTTGTCTTTGGTCAAGGGAAACGGGGGTGCGTCGGGTCGGTGGGCCGTGCAGCATGGCGGGGTGGCTGATCTGCTGTGGGATGACGTGAAGTGCTTCTTCGACCCGGACTTGATGGGGTCGCTGCCGGACGTGCGTGTCCCGAATGCCTCGGTGGAGGACTGGCAGGCGGTCCTCGATCTTGTCGCGGAGAAGGGCTGGAAGTGCCAGTACTCCGAGGGAGAGACGGTGCTTCCGGTGCCCCGGGCGGAGGCCGTGCTGTCCCGGCCGGCGGATGCCGAGTGCCCCGACCTGCGGGTCTGGCCGACTGCCGACGTGTTGGCGATCTTCCGTTTTCATGCCGCCGATGAAGTCGACTTCGATGTCGACCTGCGCGAGTTGCAGGGCCAGGATCGACTTGATGTGTTCTGCGACTTCTTTCGGGAGATCGGGCGGCGGCTGGGCAAGCCGGTGCTGATGGACCCAGAAGGCGACTATGGCCACCCGGTGCTCGGCTTCGATATCGAGGCAGATCGAGTCGTTCTCCTCGCAGACCCGCAGGTCAGGTGACCGCAGCCGACGGCTGCGGTTCGTAGAAGGTCCCGTCCCGGAGCATCGCGAACAGGACGTCGGCTCGGCGTCGGGCGAGGCAGAGCAGGGCTTGGATGTGGTGCTTGCCCTGGGCGATCTTCTTGTCGTAATAGGCCCGGGATGCCGGGTCGCCCAGGGCGGCGTACGCGGAGAGGAAGAGGCCCGTTTGAGCTGCTTGTTTCCGCGTCTGCAGGCTTGTTCGCCGCGGATCTATGAGCCCGAGCTCCGGGTCGCCGGGGCGAGTCCGGCGTAGGCGGCGAGGTAGCCGGCGGTCGGGAAGGTGCTGCCGTCGCCGACCTCGATCAGGATGCGGGCTCCGGTCCTGATGCCGATGCCCGGCATCGACGTCAGGACCTTCGAAAGAGGGTGGGCCTCCAGCAGTTCCTCGATCCGCCCGGCCAAAAGCTTCCGCTGGTCAAGCACGGCCGTCAGCGAGCCAGCCAGGCTTGGGACGATCAACGCGGCCGCCTCGGTGCCGGGAACGGTGACGGTCTGCTCGTACAGGGCGGTGAAGATGACCTCGACCAGCCGCTCGGCCATCCTGGGCGCCTTCGGCCGCAGAAGGGTGACCAGCCGCTGGCGTCCGGCCTTGCGGATCTGGGCCGGTGACCCGAACCGTTCCAGCAGGGTGAGGACGGCCGGGTGCTGCAACCGCGGTCCCAGCACCCGTTCCAGCGACGGGTGAATCTGGGTCAGCAGACCGTGGAGCCGGTTCGCAACCCGGGTGGCCTCGCCGCCAGGTCGTCGTCGAAGCCGACGATCATCTCCAGCTCGGCGATCGTCTCGCCCTCGCCGTCGATCGCCCGCAGTGTGTGGGGCATCGCGCGGGCGGCGTCGGCGATGATGAACGCGTCCTTCGCGTCCGTCTTCGCCTCGCCGGGGTAGAGGTCGGCGATCCGCCGCATCGTCAGGCCGGGCAGGTAGGCGACGGGACAGCCCATGTCGCGGGCGACCGCCAGTGGCAGGGCGCCGATCGAGGCCGACTGGTCGACCACGACGAGCACTGTTCCGTGCTTGGTCTGGAGTTTCGCGAACAGCTCGCGGAGCTTGGCTTCGGTGTTGGGCAGGCGCTTGTCGAAGGCGCTGCCTTCTGCCCGGTCGGTGTGACGGCGGTGGCGTGGTGTTCGCCCTTGCCGACGTCCAGGCCGAGGAAGACGTCGATGTCGCCGGTGTCGATCACGTGCAGGCCCCTCCATCACGCTTTCGTCCGGCCTTGCCTCGGCACCGAGCTGCCACATCCACGTTACGGAGAGCTCTTCCGGCTCGGGTGAAGCCGGTACTCAAGCCCCTCATCAGCGGTCCGTCGATGCCTCCGGGCCCGGTGACACCACCCCCCGGATCATGAACAACAGGAGGGGGAAGTCATGCCGGACCCGAAGGCCGGAGGCCCCATTGCGGAGCCACGAAAAAGGTAACGGGGGGGGCGGGAGCTGCGCTTCAGCCAGCCGGGACCTCCTGCACGGTCAGGCGCTCCTGCAGGCCGCCGTTGTCCTTGCAGCCCAGATCCTTGACCAGCGCAACCGCTGCGGCGTGTGCGAGGGTCAGGTTCGCCTCGCGGTACGCAGCGGTGTCCCCGTGGGGCGACGTACGGTTCCACGCGCTGACGGCCAGCACGGCCGGGGCAGCTCCCTCAGTGCCGACCAGCCGTGAGCTGACGCAGTCGACGTACACAACGCCGCGGTTCGGATCGGCCCAGGCGTTCCGCCCCACCCGGTACCGGGCCGCGTCCGGGTCGGTGCGCTTCGCATCCGCGACCCCGGGGAGCACCCGCTCCGCGGTCACCGTCAGCTCGGCCACATTCGAGTCCGCGTCCTTGTAGAGGGTGCAGATCCGTCGCTCTTGCCACGAGTTGCCGCCGGACACCGGCTCGGCTGCCAGCTCCCCAGTCGCTGCCTGCACGCTATCCCTGTCCGTCGAGCGCGCGAACGTCCCGCTGCCCAGGGCCACCGTCAGCGACTTCTCAGCGTTCCCGGCGAACAGCCGGTGACATACCTCGCCCGCAGCCAAACCGGGCGTGCTGCTGGACGCGTCCCTGCCTTCCGCCTCGCCGCCCCCGGCACTGCACCCGGTGGCCAGGACCACGGTCAGCACGCCGGCCGCCAGTCCCGCTCGCGCCCGTCCTGACCCTGGTGTCCTACTGCGGGTCATGGCCCTGCTGGTCCTCTCGATCAGTGCCCGCACCGTACCCGAGGATGGCGGACTGCCGCAGTTCCTCTGCCAGGTCCGAGTCCCTCTCCCGCAGGTTGTGCTGGGTGATGAACCGCTCGGAGGGCGACTTCATCGTCTCCTCGCCCGCTCGGTAGATCTCGTCCCTCTGATCCCGGAGCTCCTGCTTGGAGTCGTCCTCGTGCTTCTTCTGCTCCGCCTCAGACCAGTCGCCGATGACCTGGCCCGCCATCTGTTCCAGCGCACCGCTGCCGGTGTCCACGGCGAGTGGGACAAGGATGGCCGCGGCGCCCACCGCGGCGGTAGCCGGAAGGAACGCCACGCCAGCGGCGATCGCCGCTCCCGTGCCGAACTCGATCCAGGCGCCACGCTGCTCCAGGGCCTTGTTGTACTTCTCGTCCTCCGCGATGTGGTTCTCGCGCACCTGGTCGGCGCGGGACTGGTCCAGCATGCCCTGGACCTCCGCACCGACACGTACGACCTCCTTGGCCGTGCCCTTGTCGATGTGGCCGTCCGGACCGACCTGGGACTCCAGCACGGACGTCGAGTAGACGCGCTCGGCGGTGGACACCGTGGCGTAGGCGTCGGGGTGCTGTCCGAGCGCGCTCAGCAACTTGCGCGCGTCCTTCTGCTCCAGCGTCATGTGGCCCGTACCGTCCTTGGGGTCGAACGGGCCCAGCGTGCCGTTGCCGGTCAGTGAGCGATTGACGTCGTCGATGTACCCGGCCGTCATGTTGCCCACGCTGTCTGCCAGGGACTCGTGCGCCTTGAGCAGTTCGGCGTCGCCGCCGTACTTGGTGACGACCTCCTTCATGATGCTCGCGGACGTGTCGTCCCGCACCAGCTTCGGCGACGGATCGTCCCAAGCGTGGCCGAGCGTCGCCGCCTCCAGGGCGTGCCCAAGGGCGTCCGGCATGTACTGCTGGACCTTCTTCAGGTCGTCAGGGTTCATGCCTTCCATGTCGATGGTGAAGTCGTACTTCTTGTTGCCGAAGAAGTCGAGGTAGTTCTTGATCGGCTTCTTGTCCTCGCCCTTGCCCAAATCGGCCTCGCCGGACTTCTCACTCCCGTCCTGGTTGTACGCGTGCGGTGGCCGGTCGGGGTTGAAGAACTCCTTCGCGGCGTCCGGGCTGTGGCCCATTGCCTCCAGGAAGCTGACCACCGGGTCGTAGCCGGCTCCGTTGACGCCGGAGGGGTTGAACAGGTTCTTGCCGTAGCCGTTGAGGTGCCGGGTCGAGTTGAAGAAGTCCGGGTCCTTGGCGTGGATCTGCGTCGCGTGCTCGGCGATCGGGACCAGGAACTTCGGGTCGTAGTTGCCGTAGCGCATGATGCCGCCGAGCAGCTGGTACCCGTACGGCGGGTTCTGGTCGTACTTGGCGAGCGGGATGTGCTGCGTGCCGAGCTTGCGCAGCTCCTGGGCGTAGGAGTCCGGCAGGTGCGGCTCGCTCTTCGAGTTGGTGGCGGTGGCCAGGTTGAGACCCAGGTTCTTCTGGAGCTCCTGGACGTCCTTGAGGCGCTGCTCGTCGAGCTTGGAGTAGTCGTAGGTGTCGGTCGACATGTACCCGAAGAACTCGAGCGCCCCCTTGGGGCCGAGCGTCTCGTAGAAGTTCTTCGAGAACTCCGGCACCTTTGCGTTGTCCGCCAGCAACTCGTTGAGTTCCACGAGCTCGTCGTGGCCCAGCTCCCGCCCCTTCTTCGCGAGGTCGGCGGCGCGGCCTGCCTGCTCGGCGTCGAGACTGCCGTACTTCGGCCCGCTGAAGTCGTGCGCGTCGGTGACGTTGGCGCCGAGCATGCGGGCCAGCGACTGGTCGACGTCGTCGCAGTTGTCGATGATGGCGTCGATCTTCTGCTGCCACCGCCCCTGGTTCTCGCGCAGGGACTGCTGGTAGTCGGGATCGTGCCGGGCCGCGTTCCGTTCGCCCTCGGTGGCGGCGGGGATGGCGGTGACCCGCCCGGAGGCGTCGACCCGGAAGCCGGCGGCGGGAGCCTCCTCGTCCGTGATCTTCTTCAGCTGGTCCCTGGAGGACTTGAAGACGGCCAGGCCCTCGGACAAGGCCTTGTGGATGCCCTTGGCCTCCTTGCCGGCGTCCTCGAACTCCTTGGCCGTCTTGTCGACGAAGGCCCGCCCGACACCGGCTGTGACCCCGCTCCACTCGGCCTTGTCGGCCTTGGCCTTCATGCCGTTGCGGGCCGCCTCGGCGAGTTCGTCCAGCTTGGTCACCATCGCCTGCCAGTCGGTGACCGCCGTCTGGAGCTTGTCGACCGGGGCGTTGAGCACGTTCTCGTACGTCAGCATGCGGCAGCCCCTACTTGAGGTACTGGTCGATGGCGGATGTGGTGAAGTCGGCGTGGAGCTGCTGCTCGTCCTTGGCGTGGGACTTGAGCGAGTAGTTCAGGCCGTTGGAGATGTTCGCGCAGGCGGCCACGAGGGTCTTCACCTGGCTCTCCCAGGTGGTGTTGGCCTTGAGGAGCGCCGCCCCGCTGGCGAAGCTCTCCTTCGTGAGCGCTCCGGCCGCTTCGGTGGTGGCGGTGGCGGCGTGCTTGCCGTCGGTCTGGAGGCGGGTGTGCAGCTTGTACGCCTCGGAGCCGATGGCGCCGATGTGGTCCTGGTTGAGCTCCAGGTCACCGCCGCCACCGCCGCCGGGATCGACCGGTACGTGGTTGAGCCGCATGGAGACGTTGGCGGCGGCCGTGGCGCGCGCCGCCGACCATTCCTCGTCGAACGACATCGCGTGAACTCCTGTGTGAGAGCAGGTCCGGTCAGCGGTTATCGATGGGTGGTTGGCTCTAGCGGCTGGCGGTCATCGTCTGTTGCGGCTCACGACGACCGCCGTGACGGCTCCGCCGATGAGCACGCAGGCTCCCAGACCGAGGGCGATCCAGAGAAGGGAGCTGCCGCCCTTCTTCTCCTCGGCCTGCGCCGCCGGCTTGGTGGCCGCCGAGTCGGGGGCCGTGCCGTCGGTGGAGGGTGAGGGGTTCTTGGCGCCCTCGGCTGCTGCCAGGTCGGGCAGCGGGTACACGTCGGCCGGGCCGGGGTCGCCGGGGTTGGGAACCGCGATCCGGGGCCGGACGATGCCGTACCCGATGTAATCGTTGCGCTGGGCGCCGTCGGTGGGCTTGCCGGCGGTGTTCAGGAGGACGCGGAGGACCTGGTTGTTGGTCCAGTCGGGGTGGGCAGACCAGAGGAGGGCGGCTGAGGCGGAGGCGAGGGCCGAAGAGTCACTGGTGCCGTGGGTCTTACACAGGCCCGTCTTGCCCGTACAAGCCATGACGATGTCGATGCCCGGGGCGGACAGGTCTACCTGCGGGCCGTGATTTGACTCTTTGGTCGGCTCGCCCTTGGCATCCACTGCACCGACGCCGACTACTCCGGGTGTCGCAGCTGGATATTCGGGCTCGTTGAGGCCGTCTCCGGAATTGCCAGCAGCGGCGAAGATCAGCTTGCCCTTCGAAAGCGCATACTTCACCGCTTCAGCCCGCTCCCGGTCGGCTTCTGCCTTGCCAGACCTACCCTGGGAGATATTGATGACCTTGGCGTCCGAGTCCGCCGCAAATCGGATGGCCGAGGCCAGGGATGGGGTGTTGTCCCCTTCTAGCATATTTGGCACACGGATCGGGAGGACCTTGACGCCGGGTGCAAGTCCGTAAGCTCCATCCCCGCTCGGGTGCTTTCCGGTACCGGCAATGAGTGCAGCAATGCCGGTGCCGTGGCCGTCGTAGTCCGTGTGTTCGTCGCCCTCTGCCTTCCCGGCGAGGAGATCCTTGCCGGGAAGGACTTGTCCTTCCAGCTCTGGGATGCCCTTGACACCGGTATCGATCACGGCAACGGTGATGCCCTTGCCCGTGCTGATCTTCCAGATGTCGTCGGCCTTCATGGTGTCGAGATGCCACTGCTGCGAGCGAATGGTCTCCGCGTGAGCCGGGGTCGCAGCGACCCCGGCCAGCAGTAGGCCCACCAGGGCCGAGGTCGCCTTGCGCATGTGCATCCCGTACAACGTCCGTTCTGCTCAGTCGATCACCGGCGGAACAACACGACGGTTGCCCTGCCAGGTCTCTTCGTCCTCGGCCAGGTAGTCGGGGCGGTCGCCGCCCTGGTCCTCACGCCGCCTGCTCGGAGCGTGCGCACCCGCGCCCGCACCACCAGCGGTGTTCCGCACCAGGCCCGAGCCGCCCTGGGTGAACGGCTGCCCACCCTTGGCCGGGACACCACCCGCCACGGACTGGCGCCCGCCGACGATACCTCCCGGCTCGGAGGCCAGCCGACGGCCCACCGGAGAGCCGCCTACGCCACCGTGGGCGCCGCCTCCCATGCCGCCACCCATACCACCCATGGGGCGGCCAGCCTGGGTGCCACCCATGGCACGGCCTGCCTGGGTGCCCTCCGCGCCGATGACCGTGCCGCGCGGAATGCTCGAGTTGGGGCCGCTGGTCTGGACCTGACGGCCGCCCAGGATCCCACTGTCCCGCGGGGGCAGGCCGGCGACCTGGCCCACCTTGCCGAGCCCTTGCAGCGGCCCCTGGCCGCCGGGGCCGACGTTGGGCAGTATCGGCCCGCTGATCGGCGGGAGCGTCAGGGGCGGGATCGGGACCACGGGGCTGGGTCCGCCGGGGCCCACGGGCACCTGGGGAACGGGCGTGCCCGTCGTAGGGGGCAAGGTCGTCGTGGGCGGCGGCAGCGTCCCCACGTGGTCGAGGTCCACGTTCACCTCAGGGTCCGGAATTCCGGGCAGAGGCAGCGGTGCTGGGCCCGTCGCCCGAGGCGGTGTGTTGTCCGGCTGCGGCTGTTGCCCCGGTACCCAACCGGGTGCCTCCGACTGCCGCTCCGCCGGACCACGAGAAGCCCCGTACGAGGATCCAGCCGAGCCGGACTCTCCTCCACCGGGACGCGCCATGTCCTCTTGGCCATAGCGGTTCACCGGCACGAACTCCGCCGGCGGCGGCGGGAACGTCGGGACCTCCGCCGCGTTCATGTGGCTGGACGACTGCTCGTACTTCTGCGCCAGGTTGTTCATCAGCCTGACGGCCTCGAGACGGTCGTCCTCTAGCTTCTTTTCCTCCTGCTTGGCGACCACGGGCGCGTCAGGGTCGTTGTGGGCCTGCTTGGCGGCCTCGAGGTTCTTGGCAGCGCCCGTGTCGTAGGCGGGCATCTTCGTCGCCTCGGTCATCACCTGGACGGCGTCGGCCATCCACTTGGAGCCCGTCGCGCTGTATTCGCTCAGCCGGAGCGTCGCGTTGCCCGCCCGGCCCACCCACTCCTGGAAGGACGTGGCCGCTTCACCCTCCCAACCGGTGACGCGGTGGTTCTTGAGCGCCTCGCCGATCTTCTTGATGTCGTCGGACGCCTTCTGCAGCTGGTCGGCCCGCTCCTTGACCGCAACCGGGTCCAGTGAAGCGATCATCTCGCGCAGCTTCTGGTGCGAGTAGCCCTCAAACCTCGTTGTCGTAGCCATCAGTGACTACCCCCCGTCGCGTTGCCACCAGTTCCATGCGAGGCTGCCAGCCTGCGCTGCTCCTCCAGATACGGGTCGCGCTCCGGCACGTAGTGCTTTTCCGCGTCCTTGGCGATGGCGACCATGCGACGCTGTGTGTCGTCGTCCACATCGCCGAACCCCTTGCCCGCCGTCGAGATCGCGATCCCCAGCGCCTCGATCTGGTCCGCCAGCCCCTTCGACAGCTTCTGCAGCTCCGTGATGACGGTGTCGTAGGACTTGAACATGGCCTCCGCCTCAGGGAAACCGTGGCCGAGCTTGCCCGCCGGCAGGGTGCCGTGGGCCAGCTTCTTGTGGTCCGCGTTCGAGCCGGTGAGGTCGTCCAGGAGGTCCGTCACCATCTTCTTGTATTCCGTCAGCGAGTCGTACTCGACCTTCAGCGCTGCCGCCGTCGCAGCTGCTGCCGCCTGTGACGCTGCCTGCGCGCTGATCGCTGCCGCCACACTCGAAGCGTCCACTCCGAACAGACCCGGCCCACTCTCCACTGCCACGTTGGCCTCCCCGACTCCCCGTCCCCGTTCGCACCCGTTCGCACGCGCACGTAAACACTCGTACCGATCACTCTAGCGACCGGCACCGACAGTCCCAAGTCCGGTGTTGCAGGTGCAATGCGGGTCACAAGGTCATGAGTTGGGCACCGCGACCGCCGCCGATGGCCTGATCGGGAGCCTGTTCACCGGGCGGCCCGTGGCCGCCCGCACTGCCGAGGCCACCGCCGCCGGGGCCGTCACCACGGGGACCGCGCTCGCCGCCTTCGCGCCGAAGGGGGCCACCACGTCACGTTCCTCGACCAGTTTGACGATGCGGACCGTCGGGGCGTCCAGGGCGGTCGGGAGCGCGTAGCCCGTCAGGTCCGGGTGGCGGACCAGGCCCGAGACCGTGCGGAGGTTTTCGGTCAGGGCCGCGCCCACGCCCTGGGTGACGCCCGCTTCGATACGGGCCTCCAGCTGGCGGGGGTTGAGGATGCGGCCGACGTCCTGGGCCACGGCCAGCTCGACCACGCGGACCGAGCCCAGCTCGATGTCCACGTCCACCACCGCGCGGATCGCGCAGAAGGCGAGGCCGACGAAGGCGTCGCCCTGGCCGTCGCCGTCCAGGGGCTCCGTCGGGTGGGGGCGGCACTGGGCCGTCGCCCAGAGCTCCTTGCCCTCCATCGCCTCCGCGACCGTCGTGGAGAACGCGCCGTCGTACGACGTGATTCGGCCATCCGCGATCTGGAGGAGTTCCGTGGACATGCCCAGCTTGTGGGCCATGGGCTGGAGGAGCTGGGTCCGGACCATCTTGGCGGCCCGTTCGACCGCGCCGCCCGACACCCAGGTGTGGCGGCCGTGCGCCGCGGGGCCCGCCGGCGGCTGGTCGGTGTCGACCGGGGCCGTGGTCACCTCGTCGACGCCCAGGATCTCCTGGACGATCTGACGGGCGAGCGTGGCGAAGCCCTGGCCGGTGTCGACGGCCGCGCAGATGACCGTCGCCACGCCGTTGACCACCTTCACCGTGGCGGTGGAGACCTCGTCCGTGCCCTCCGCGCCGAGCATGTGGACCATGCCGACGCCGTACCCGACCCCGCGCCGCACCGCACCCGGCTCGCCCGCGCCCTCCAGGCCCCCGGGCAGCAGCCACTCGTCCTCCGGGGTGTCCTTCGGGAGGGCGGGCAGTTCGAAGTCGCGGACCGAGCGCAGGAGTTCCGCGACCGGAGCCGGGCAGGTGACCGTCTGGCCGGTGGGGAGGAGGTCGCCGGTGGCCAGGACGTTGCGCAGGCGCAGTTCCGCGCCGTCGATGCCGAGGGCCGCGGCCAGTTTGTCCATCTGGCCTTCGTACGCGGCGCAGACCTGCATCGCGCCCTCGCCCCGGACGTGGCCGGAGGGGGGGTTGTTCGTGCGGACGGCCCAGCCCTCGACGAAGGCGTGCGGGACGACGTACGGGCCGCACGCGAAGGCCACCGCCGCCGCGAGGGACTCCGACGAGGCGTCCGCGTAGGCGCCGGCGTCCATCAGGATCTGGGCCTCGACCTTGACCAGGCGGCCCTCCGCGTCCGCGTGGTGGCGGTAGCGCAGCAGCGTCGGGTGGCGGTGGGTGTGGCCGAGGAAGGACTCCTCGCGGGTGGCGGCCAGTTTGACGGGGCAGCCGGTGCGCAGGGCGAGGAGGCCGAGGGGGAGTTGGAACGCCGCGTCCTCGCGGTCGGCCGTGGCGCCCGGGACTCCGGTGACCACGACGCGCACGCGGTCCGGTTCGAGGCCGAAGCAGGCCGCCGCCAGGTCGCGGTCGGTGTGCGGGTCGGTGGAGGCGGTGTACAGCTCCACGCCGCCGTCGGGGCGCGGCACGGCCAGCCCGGCCTCGGCGCCGATGGGGGCGGGGTCCTGGCGGCCGATGCGGTAGAGGCCCTCGACGACGACCTCGCCGGTGACCTCCGGGTCGCCGTAGCGGAGCGGGATGTGCCGGATCAGGTTGCCGTCGGGGTGCAGCGGGGCGGCGCCGAAGGACTGCTCGGGGTCGGTGACCGGGTCGAGGAGCTCGTACTCGACGGCGATCGCGGCCGCGGCGAGGCGCGCGGTGTCCGGGTGGTCGGCGGCGACGGCGGCGATGGGCTCGCCGTGGTGGCGTACGACGTCGTGGGCGAAGACGGGCCGGTCGGCGATGCGGCGGCCGTGGGTGGTGGCGCCGGGGACGTCGGCGTGGGTGACGACGGCGCGCACGCCGGGCATCCCGGCGGCGGCCGAGGTGTCGATGGAGAGGATCCGGGCGTGGGCGTGCGGGGAGCGGAGCACGGCGGCCCACAGGAGGCCCTCGGCCCACAGGTCGGCGGCGTAGGGGAAGGTGCCCTCGGTCTTGGCGCGGGCGTCGGCGGCCGGGACGGAGGCGCCGATGCCGTGCGGCACCTGCGGCTCCGCCGCCTCCGGGGCCGCCGCCAGGGCGGTCACCGTGGTGTTCACCGTCGTCGTCGCCGTCGCCGCGTCCTGCCCGCTCACACCGTGCCTCCGTGGTGGATGCCGCCCTCGCCGGGCGCTGCCTCATGCGGAATGCGCGCCTCCGGCGAACCCGGAGCCGAGCCCGACGGCTCGGCGGCCGCCGCCTCGCGCCCGGCCACGACCTCGCGCACGGCGTCGATGACCCCCGCGTAGCCGGAGCAGCGGCAGAGGTTGCCGCAGAGCGCCTGACGGGTCTCCAGCTCGCTGGGGGCGTGGTTGCCCTCCAGCAGGTCGTGGATGGTCATGGCCATGCCCGGTACGCAGAATCCGCACTGCACCGCACCCGACCTGCACAACGCCTGCTGGACGTCCGAGAGTTCCCCGTTCGTCGCGAGGCCCTCGACGGTACGGACCTCACTGCCGGCGGCGGTGGCGGCCGGGACCAGGCAGGAGGCGACGAGCCGGCCGTCGACCTTCACGGCGCAGGCACCGCATTCGCCCTGCGAGCAGCCGTCCTTGGCGCCGGCGAGGCCGAGGCGCTCGCGCAGCACGTAGAGGAGGGATTCGCCGATCCAGGCGCCGGTGACGGGCCGGTCGGCGCCGTTGACGCGCAGGACGTAGGAGGCCAGCGGGTGCTCGTGGTGGTCCACGGGCGTGGCGGCCGTCCCGTCCTGGATTTCCCCATACGTGGACACCTCGGCCGGGACACCTGCGGCGGTGTCCTCGTCCGGGACCACCACGGCGGTGTCGGCGGTGTCGCCGAGCGGCGTGGCCTCGGGCCCCGTCCCGGCCGGGGTGGGGGCGGCTCCCGCGAAGCCGTGCCCGTCGGTGTGGGCCGGCTCCGGCGCCGACGCTGCCGCGGGCGTGTGCGGAGGCGTGGGCTCGCCGTCGGCCCCGGCCGCGGATGCCGGCTCGGCCTCGGCCTCGACGTCAGGCGCGGACCCGCCTTCGGCATCGGGCCCGGCCTCGACACCGGCCTCGGCCACGGGCTCCGGATCCGCCCCGGCCGCGAACTCCTGCCGGGCTCCGAGCCCGGCCCCGACTGCAAACTCCGATCCAGCGCCGAACCCCGACCCGGGCCCGAACCCCGACTCAGCCGCACGCCCCGGCCCGCCGTCGAACCCCGACTCCGCCGCAAGCTCCCGCTCAGCCGCGAACCCCGAGCCCGCCGCGAACCCCGACCCCGCCGTATGCCCCGGCCCGGCCTCGAACCCCGAGCCCGCCTCGAACCCCGACTCCGCCGCAAGCTCCCGCTCAGCCGCGAACCCCGAGCCCGCCGTGTGCCCCGGCCCGGCCTCGAACCCCGACTCCGCCGCAAGCTCCCGCTCAGCCGCAAACCCCGACCCCGCCGTATGCCCCGGCCCGGCCTCGAACCCCGACTCCGCCGCAAGCTCCCGCTCAGCCGCGAACCCCGACCCCGCCGTATGCCCCGGCCCGGCCTCGAACTCCTGCCCGGCCGCGAACTCCGGCTCGGTCGCGAACTCCGGCCCGGCCGGCAGGTCCGAGCCTGCCGGGAACTCCGCGTGCCCGGACCCGGACCCGTACTCCGGGCCCGTCCCGAACCCGGTGCCGGCCGTGTCCCCCGGGCCCGCCTCGACCACCGGCTCCGGCCCGTGGCCGAAGGCCGCGAAGCCGTGGCCGTCGGTCTCCGTGCCCGGAGCCGACGGCGCGGGCCGGGAGCCCTCGAACGGGGTCCCCGCCGGGCCGTGGGCGGCCTCGATGTCGTGCGGAGCCGGATGCACCGGCTCGCCCTCCGGCAGCGGGGTGCCCACGCCGGGTCCGCCCAGTACGCGCGGGCCGCGCCCCAGGGCGCCGACCCCGGGACCGCCGAGCAGCCGCCCGGCGCCCATCGCCGTGGCGGTGGCCGCCGAAGCCACCGCGTCGTCCGTGCCCGGCAGCACGCCCGGGTCCGGTTGCGCCGCGTAGCCCCGCGCGCCCTCGAAGTCGGGGTGGTTCGCCCAGGGCGCCGGGGCGCCGCCGGGCAGCGTCGCCGGGGCCTGGCTCCAGTCGGCGTCCAGCGCGCTCGGCACCGCCCACTGGCCGGTGGCCCCGCCCTCGGGCTCCTGCGGTACGTCCGGGAACCGCCACTCCGCGGTCGCCCCCGGGTCGGGCTCCGGCTCGGCCTCGGCGAACGCCGCGGCCACCGATGCCGGGATCGGGATCGACGCCGGGATCGGCCCGCCGACCGGCGCCGGCGTGGGGGCCGCGGCGGCGTCCGCCGGACCAGAACCCCCCGCCTCCGGCCACTGCACCGGCATCGTCCACGTGCCCGTGGCCGCCGGATCCGTACTGGCCGAGCCGAGCGGCACGATCATCGGCGGCGGCACGTACCCGTGCCCGGGCGCCGCGAGCGGCTCACCGGTGCCGAGCGCGTCCAGCATGTCCTGCGGCAGCTTCACGAAGGCCGTCGCGTCCGAGTCGTACTCGCCGCCCTGCGGGACCGGTTCCCAGCCCCAGCCCGCCGCGCCGTTCCCCTGGCCCTGGCTCACGTTCTCGTTCTCGTTCCCGCTCATGAGGTCAGTGCCCTCCCCAGGGCCCTGCGCGCCAGCACGGCCACCGTCCGCCGCAGATGCAGTACACCGGGAGCCACCGGTTCCCCCTGGTCGGGGACGCAGGCGGCCGCGACGTACTCGCCGAAGGCCTCCAGCGCCTCGGGGGCCAGGCTCCGCTCGCCGTCCCAGTCGATCAACGAGGCCACCCACTGCTCGGCCTCCAGCGGCCGCAGCGGCATCGGGGCGACCGCGCCGATCGCACAGCGCACGCCCCGGCGCGCGGGGTCCAGCACCAGCCCCACGGACGCCACCGCGCGCCCCGGCCCCGTACGCCCCGTGGCCTTCAGGAACACCTGCGGCGCGTGCAGCAGCGGCACCCGTACGAAGCCGATCAGCTCCCCGGGCCGCAGCATCTCCCGGCCGGCCAGCAGGTGCGACACCGGGATCTCCCGCGATCCGCCCGGGCCGACGATGACGAGCACGGCCTCCAGCGCGGCCAGCACCGGGAGGGCGTCACCGGTGGGCGCGGCGGTGGCGATGTTGCCGCCGAGGGTGCCGGCGTTGCGGATCTGCGGGGGTCCGGCGGCGCGCGCGGCGGCCGCGAGGGCGGGGATCAGGGCGGCGAAGTCCGGCCGCCCCATCCGCGCGTGGGTGAGGCCCGCGCCGAGCAGCGCGTGGCCGTCCTGGTACTGCCAGCCGCGGATCTCGTTGATCCGGCCCAGGCCGACCAGCGCGGCGGGCCGCAGCAGCCCGGCGTTGACGGCGGCCATGAGGTCGGTGCCTCCGGCCACGGGCACGGCGGCGGGCATGGCGGTGAGTGCCGCCACGGCCTCCTCGAGCGAGGCCGGCAGCGTCACGGATTGCGCCGCCTGCGGTGCGTGCGTGGTCAACCCAGCTGCCCCTTCCCGATGTCCCGGTCCCGGCGCTCACGCCTGTCCGCCGTACGGTACGTGCTCACCGCCGGGAGGTGGCAACTCTGGCACATCTTCGCGGAGCTCCGGCGCGAGGGTCGGCCGGGCGCCCCCTCGCCGCCCCGCATGCCGGCGAACCCCGCGGGACGACGGCGACTTCCGCCGCTCACCGCCCCGCGGCCGCCCCCGCACGCTCCGGCCCCGCAGCCGCGGCGCCCGGCGGCGCCCACTCCCCCGGCTGACCGTTTTTCCCCGTATCACCGGAAATCCAGCCAGAGTTCCCCTTCGGTTCCGTTTCAGTTCCGCTTCGGATCCGATGCGGATTCGAAGCGGAACCGCTCCCCTCGCGCCCCGCCCTGTCACACGTTCGGGGGCGCGCCCTCCTTCGGCCGACCCAGCACCCCCGGTCGCCGCTGCCACGGCAGCGGGCCGCCCGGCGGCCGGTAGCCGACCCCGAGCGCGTCCAGCCGCGCGTAGTGCGCCGCCGCCATCCGGCCCTCGAACCAGGCGAAGTCCCGCTCCTGCGGCTCCGGCAGCCGCGACCACACCACCTCGGCGAAGGCGGCCAGCCGCGGGAACACCTGGTAGTCGACCCGCCCCTGGTCCTCCATCACCTCGGTCCACACGTTGGCCTGCGCGCCGAGCACATGGGCGGCCGCCTCCGCCGACAACTTCGGCGGTACCGGCTCAAAGCGGTACACATCCTCCAGCGAGCGCACGTACGCGATGGGTACCGGCTCCTCGGCTCCGCCCGCCTGCCGGTAGTCCAGGTAGACGTGCTGCTCGGGGCACATCACCACGTCGTGCCCGGCCTCGGCGGCGGCGATCCCGCCCCCGTAGCCGCGCCACGAGGAGACGGCGGCCCCGGGCGCGAGCCCGCCCTCCAGGATCTCGTCCCAGCCGATCAGCCGCCGCCCGCGCGCGGCGAGCCAGGTGTCGAAGTGCCGGATGAACCAGGACTGCAGTCCGTCCTCCCCGTCCACCCCCAGCTCGCGGATCCGCTCCTGCGCGACCGCGGAGGCCCGCCACTGCTCCTTGGGGCACTCGTCCCCGCCCACGTGCACGAAGGGCGAGACCTCGGCGGGGAACAGCTCCAGCAGCTCCTCGAAGACCCCTTCGTAGAACCGGAGCACGGCCTCGGTCGGCGCGAGCACGTTCCGGCTGATCCCCCAGTCGTCCCAGACCTCCAGCGCCGAGGTGTCGACGACGTCCGTGTTCCCCAGCTCCGGGTAGGCGGCGATCGCGGCCTGCGAGTGTCCCGGTACGTCGATCTCCGGGACCACCCGGACGTGCCGCTCGGCGGCGTACGCGACGATCTCGCGGATGTCGTCCTGGGTGTAGAAGCCGCCGTGCGGGGTCTCGTTCCACAGCGGCGAGGCGCGGTGGCCACACCGGCTGCGCGCCCGCCACGCGCCGACCTCGGTCAGCCGGGGGTGGCGCTTGATCTCGATCCGCCAGCCCTGGTCGTCCGTCAGGTGCAGGTGCAGGACGTTGAGCTTGTGCGCGGCGAGCAGGTCGATGTAGCGCAGCACCGCGTCCTTGGGCATGAAGTGCCGGGCGACGTCGAGCATCAGCCCGCGCCACGCGAACCGGGGGCTGTCGGCGATCCGCCCGTGGCGCAGGCTCCACGCGCGCCCGGGCAGCGGCGCCTTGCGGTGGGCTTCGGGGCCCAGCAGCTGACGCAGCGTCTGGAAGCCGCGAAACAGCCCGGCCGCGCTCGCGCCGGCCAGCTCGACGCCCGTCGCGTCGACGGTGATCCCGTACGCCTCGGGCCCCATCCGCTCGCCGTACCCGGGATCCAGGCTCAGCCTCACGTCCGCGGTCGCGCCGTGCGCGACGGCGGGCAGGCTCCAGCCGGTGGCCGCGCCCAGCTCCCGGCGCAGCAGCCGCGCCACGCCCTCCGTGCCGGGTCCGGCCGCGAGGGTCGGCTCGGGGCCGAAGGCGAAGCGGCGCCCGTCCTCCTCGAAGACGGCGACTTGAGGTGCGGGGATCAGGTCCATGCGTCAGCCCTTCGCAGCAGCCTGTTGCACCCTGCGCAACGCCCGTTCCACAGAGTGCTCGTGCCGCCGACCCTAGTACGCCGAAGGCCCCCGGGATGCGCGGATGCGCACCCCGGGGGCCTCGGTCCTGCTCTGCGGGCCGGACCTACTGGTCCTTGCCGCCCTTGTCCTTGTCCCCGCCGGGGCCCATGGACTCGTAGATCTCCTTGCACATGGGGCAGACCGGGTACTTCTTCGGGTCACGGCCCGGTACCCAGACCTTGCCGCAGAGCGCGACGACGGGGGTCCCGTCGAGCGCGCTCGCCATGATCTTGTCCTTCTGGACGTAGTGGGCGAAGCGCTCGTGGTCGCCGTCACCGTGCGACACCTGCGGCGTCGGCTCTACGAGGGTCCCCGTGCCAGTCCCGCGCTCGGGCTCAAGAGTGCTCATGCGACCAGGGTACTGAACCCGGTGCGGGTCAGTTGAGCGACGGGTCGTCCGGATAGGTGGCGACCATCGCGAGTTCGCTGCGCTGGCGGCGCAGCACCGCCCGCCAGAGGCGCTCCGGGTCCGGGAAGGACACGTCGCCGGGTTCGGACTCCACGACGTACCAGGCGCCGTCGCCCAGCTCGTCCTCCAGCTGGCCCGGGCCCCAGCCCGAGTAGCCGGCGAAGATCCGCAGCGAGCCCAGGGCGGCGGCCAGCAGCTCCGGCGGCGCCTCCAGGTCGACGAGGCCGATCGCCCCGTGCACCCGGCGCCAGCCGAGGGGGCCCTCCTCGCCCGGGATGACCGCCACCCCCAGCGCCGAGTCCAGGGCCACCGGCCCGCCCTGGAAGACCACGCCCGGGTCGCCGGCCAGGGGCGCCCAGGGCAGCAGGACGTCACCGACGCCCACGGGCGTGGGCCGGTTGAGGACCACGCCGAGCGACCCCTGCTCGTCGTGGTCGAGCAGGAGCACCACCGCGCGGTCGAAGTTCGGGTCCGCGAGGGCGGGGGTGGCCACGAGCAGCCGCCCTGTGAGGGAGGACACCTCGGTCATGCCGCCATGATCCCGCACATTCGCCCGTTGCGGGGAGCGGGCGGGAAGATCGGATCGCGGGCAGCTCAGGGCGCACGGCAGCAGGGAGGAGCGCGCACGCCCGGCGCGGGCGGAACGCGACACTCCGCCACTTGGCGGACACACAGGGTGCTGTGGCGAATTCATGACAGTCCTACGGCCGCGTCAGCCTTACGAACAAGGGGGTGGTGGCCCTTACCCTTTTCCCTGGCCCCCCTGCCCACCCCTCTTCGGAACGCGAGATTCATGACCGTCACCGACGATGTCCTGCTTGTCCACGGCGGCACCCCGCTTGAGGGCGAGATCCGTGTCCGCGGCGCGAAGAACCTCGTGCCCAAGGCCATGGTCGCCGCTCTGCTCGGCAGCGAACCCAGCCGGCTGCGCAACGTCCCCGACATCCGTGACGTGCGCGTCGTCCGCGGCCTGCTCCAGCTGCACGGGGTCACGGTCCGCCCCGGCGACGAGCCGGGCGAGCTGGTGCTCGACCCGACCCACGTCGAAAGCGCGAACGTCGCCGACATCGACGCCCACGCCGGCTCGTCGCGCATCCCGATCCTGTTCTGCGGCCCCCTCCTGCACCGCCTCGGCCACGCCTTCATCCCGGGCCTGGGCGGCTGCGACATCGGCGGGCGGCCGATCGACTTCCACTTCGACGTGCTCCGCCAGTTCGGCGCGACCATCGAGAAGCGCGAGGGCGGCCAGTACCTGGAGGCCCCCCAGCGCCTGCGCGGCTGCAAGATCCGCCTGCCCTACCCGTCCGTCGGCTCGACCGAGCAGGTGCTGCTGACGGCCGTCCTGGCCGAGGGCGTCACCGAGCTCAGCAACGCCGCCGTCGAGCCGGAGATCGAGGACCTCATCTGCGTACTGCAGAAGATGGGCGCGATCATCTCCATGGACACCGACCGGACCATCCGGATCACCGGTGTCGACCGCCTCGGCGGCTACAACCACAAGGCGCTCCCGGACCGCCTGGAGGCCGCCTCCTGGGCGTCCGCGGCGCTGGCGACCGGCGGCAACATCTACGTCCGCGGCGCCCAGCAGCGCTCGATGATGACGTTCCTGAACACCTTCCGCCGCGTCGGCGGGGCGTTCGAGATCGACGACGACGGCATCCGCTTCTGGCACCCGGGCGGCCCGCTGAACGCCATCGCCCTGGAGACGGACGTGCACCCCGGCTTCCAGACCGACTGGCAGCAGCCGCTCGTGGTCGCCCTGACGCAGGCCACCGGCCTGTCGATCGTCCACGAGACGGTCTACGAGTCCCGCCTCGGCTTCACCTCGGCGCTCAACCAGATGGGTGCTCACATCCAGCTGTACCGCGAGTGCCTGGGCGGCAGCGCGTGCCGCTTCGGCCAGCGCAACTTCCTGCACTCGGCGGTCGTCTCCGGCCCCACCAAGCTCCAGGGTGCCGACCTGGTCATCCCCGACCTGCGCGGCGGGTTCTCGTACCTGATCGCGGCGCTGGCGGCGGAGGGCACCTCGCGGGTCCACGGCATCGACCTGATCAACCGCGGCTACGAGAACTTCATGGAGAAGCTCGTGGAGCTCGGCGCGAAGGTCGAACTCCCGGGCAGCGCGCTGGTCTGACCCGGCACCCCGGCCCCTGCTGGGGGTCCGGGGGTCATCCCCCGGGCAGGCAC
>NZ_JBHUSC010000062.1:0-36409 GCF_042673805.1 Streptomyces sp. NPDC057010
GGGCTTGGGGTGGGGACACGGAGGAGGGTCCCCGCAGGACGAGCGCGCAACCACCCTTACGTCACGCAGCGGGCCTTGGTGCGCGAGCCGAGGAGACACTCCGGAGGGGCACCGCCCCAAGACCCGCTCCGACCCCGCCCGAGGAACCCCCCAGCCCCGCCGGCGATTGAGGCGAACGGGGTCCGGGGCGGAGCCCCGGCAACGGCGCCGCACCCGGCACACACCGCGGCCCCGCCGGCGAGGCGCGGGGCTACTTTTCCGTGACCCCCGCCGAGTCGAACGTGGCGACCTCGTGCATCGCGCGGGCCGCGCTCTGGACCAGCGGGAGGGCCAGCAGGGCGCCCGTGCCCTCGCCGAGGCGGAGGTCCAGGTCGACCAGCGGGCGCAGGCCCAGCTTGTTGAGGGCCGCGACGTGACCCGGCTCCGCGCTGCGGTGCCCGGCGATGCACGCGGACAGCGCCTCCGGCGCGATGGCGCGGGCCACCAGGGCGGCCGCGCCGGCGCTGACGCCGTCGAGGATGACCGGCGTGCGGAGGGAGGCTCCGCCGAGCAGGAGGCCGACGATCGCCGCGTGCTCCAGGCCGCCGATGGCCGCGAGGACGCCGATCGGGTCCGCCGGATCCGGCTGGTGGAGCTCCAGGGCGCGCCGTACGACCTCCACCTTGCGGGCGTGGGTCTCGTCGTTGATGCCCGTACCGCGCCCGGTGACCTCCGCCGGGTCCACCCCGGTGAAGACCGAGATGAGGGCCGCGGAGACCGTGGTGTTCGCGATGCCCATCTCGCCCGTGAGCAGGGCCTTGTTGCCCGCCGCCACCAGGTCGCGGGCCGTCTCGATGCCGACCTCGATCGCGGCCACGGCCTCTTCGCGGGTCATGGCGGGGCCCGTCGAGAGGTCCGCCGTGCCCGGGCGGACCTTGCGCGGGAGCAGGCCCGGCGTGGCCGGCAGGTCGCCCGCGACGCCGACGTCGATCACGCAGACCTCGGCGCCCACCTGGTTGGCGAAGGCGTTGCAGACCGCCCCGCCGCCAAGGAAGTTGGCCACCATCTGGGTGGTGACCTCCTGCGGCCACGGGGTGACGCCCTGGGCGTGGACCCCGTGGTCACCCGCGAAGATCGCGACCGCGGCCGGCTCCGGGATCGGCGGCGGGCAGACCCGGGAGAGGCCGCTGAGCTGCGCCGAGATGATTTCGAGCATGCCCAGGGCCCCGGCGGGCTTGGTCATGCGCTTCTGGCGTTCCCACGCCTCACCGAGCGCCTTCGCGTCGAGCGGGCGGATGCTGGCCACCGTCTCCGAGAGCAGGTCGTGCGGCTCCTCGCCGGGCAGCGCGCGCCGCCCGTACGTCTCCTCGTGGACGACCCAGGAGAGGGGGCGCCGCTTGGACCAGCCGGCCTGGGCGAGCTCGGGCTCGTCCGGGAACTCGTCCACGTAGCCGACGCACAGGTACGCGACCACTTCGAGGTGTTCGGGGAGGCCGAGCGCGCGGACCATCTCGCGCTCGTCGAAGAAGCTGACCCAGCCGACGCCGAGGCCTTCGGCGCGAGCGGCGAGCCAGAGGTTCTCGACGGCGAGGGCCGAGGAGTACGGGGCCATCTGCGGCTGGGTGTGCCGGCCGAGGGTGTGGCGGCCGCCGCGGGTGGGGTCTGCGGTGACGACGATGTTCACCGGGGTGTCGAGGATGGCCTCGATCTTGAGTTCCTTGAACTGCTTCGCCCGGGCCTTGGGCAGCGAGTTCGCGTAGGCCTCGCGCTGGCGCTGGGCGAGTTCGTGCATCGTCCGGCGGGTCTCGGCGGAGCGGATGACGACGAAGTCCCAGGGCTGGGAGTGGCCGACGCTGGGCGCGGTGTGGGCCGCCTCCAGGACGCGGAGCAGCACCTCGTGCGGGATGGGGTCGGTGCGGAAGCCCTTGCGGATGTCTCGGCGCTCGCGCATGACGCGCAGGACGGCCTCGCGCTCGGCGTCGTCGTAAGCGGGAGCCGGGTCGCCTGCCGGGTCGCCTGCGGCGGGCTCGGCGGATACGGGCTCGGCCGCTGCGAACATCTCCGCCGGGACGGGCTCGGCGAGTGCCTCCGGGGAGGCCTGGTCCGCCGGGGTCTGCGCGGGGTCGGCGGGCCGGCCCACCGTTTCTGCGGGGACGGCCTCGGTCGCGAGGGGTTCCTGCGGCTCCGGCGCTGCGACCGGCTCCGGGGTCGCCTCGGGGTCGGCGGCCTGGGCCGGGATGGGCTCCGCCGCCGGCTCGGGGGCCGGAACGGCCTCGGCGGCCGGGGCGGGCTCGCCGACGTGGCCGGGGGCCGCGGCGGCTTCGGGGGCGGGGGCGGGGGCGGGCTCAGCGGGCCGGCCGGGCGCCGGTACGGCTTCGGCGGTCAGGACGGGTTCAGCGGCCTGGCCGAGCACCGGGACGGCTTCGGCAGCCGGGGCGGGCTCCACGGCCTGGCCGGAGGCCGGGATGTCCTCCGCGGTCGGGGTGGGGGCCTGGGCGGCCTGGTCGGAGGCCGGGATGCCTTCCGCGGAGTGGCCGGGGACCTCGGCGGCCTGGGCGGGCTCGGCAACCTGGCCGGAGGCCGGGATGGGCTCGGCAACCTGGACAGGGGCCTGGGCCGGCTCGGCAGCCTGACCGGGGGCCAGGACGGGCTCGGCAACCTGGCCGGAGGCCGGGATGGGCTCGGCAACCTGGGCCGGCTCGGCCACCTGGACAGGGGCCTGGGCCGGCTCGGCAGCCTGACCGGGGGCCGGGACGGGCTCGGCAGCCTGGGCAGGGGTCTGGGCCGGCTCGGCGACCTGGACCGGGGCCTGGGCCTGGGCCGGCTCGGCCACCTGGGCGGGCTCCTGGGGCGCCACGGGCTCCGCGGGCGGGGCAGGGGTCCACGGGGCGCCGGCCTGCGGGGGGATCTCGCTCAGCTGCTGCGCGGGCGCCGCCAGGTCCAGGTACTCCGGCCCCACGGTCGGCGGACCCGCCTGGTGCACGGGCGCCGGCGCCGCGGCCGGACCCCGGTCCGCGAGGGACCGTACGACCCCGCCGGTGGCCTCGGGCACGGGCGGGCCCATGTGCAGCGGCCGCCGCACCGGCACGGCCTGCGCGACGGGAGCCGCGGGCTGGGGGTACCCCGGGGCGGGGACGGCGAGCCCGCCGAGGTCGAGCGCGCCGGAGTCACGGCCGCCCGCCTCGTGCGCGCCCGCGCCGTAGGAGGGGAACTCGGGGTACGCGGCCGGCTCGGCGTAGGCCGCCGGGGCCTCCGGGTACGAGGGCTCGGTGCCGTAGGGCGCGTCCGCGTAGGCCTGCGGGTCGACGGGGAAGGCGGGGGCGGGCGGGACGACCTGCGGGTCGCTCCACGAGCCCTGGCCGCTCGGCATGAGCAGCAGTTCCTCGTCCTCCTGCTCGGCCGGGTTGTCCACGAGGTCGTGGAAGGCGTAGCCGGGGGGCAGCGGCGGCGGCATCTGGACCGGAGCGGGCGTGCCCTGCTGATCCACCATGCCCGCGTTGTCCGGGTGACCCTCGCCCGGGACCTGGCCGGTGTCAGTCATGCGTACCCCTCGCCCATCGGTGTTGCCTCTTCGATCGCCCGGTCGCCCACCGGGCCCGCCGCGCGGAGTTGCCGTGCGGGGTTGCCGTGCGACGCGTTCGCCTCACGTGCGCCTGCGCGACAACCACTAAGCATTGTCGCGCCCGTTAGCCACCGTGGCGGCCATAACCGCCACGGTCCACTGTGGACTGCGCCACGTCGCGCGTCCCGCGGTGCCGTGATGCCCGAATCGTCCAGGGCAGTACGACGATCGGCCAGCCTACCCCGGCCCTCGGCTCAGCGGGTCACGGGGCGTTCGGCGGCCAGGAGGAACACGACGGAACGGTCCTGTTCGGTCCAGGTACGGGTGTCCAGGCCGACGGACTGGAGCAGTGCGCACTCGACCGCGTACCCGTGTTCGGTGAGGGTGCGGCCGATGGCCTCCGCCTCGTCGCGCGTGGAGGCGTGGCTGACGATCCGTTCGGGGCGGCGGTCGGCGACGGCCGCGACGACGGCCGCTCCCCCGCCGCCGACGCGGACGACGTCGGGCTCGGGCAGGTTCTCCAGTACGTGCGGGGCGCGCCCGGCGACGACCTGGAGGAGTACGCCTCGCTTGCGGGCGGCGGCAGTTACGCGTTCGCAGGCGAGCGGGTCGCTGTCGACGGCGATGACGGCCGCGCCGAGCGCGGCGGCGTCCACGGCGACTCCGCCCGAGCCGGCGCCGATGTCCCAGACGAGGTCGCCGGTGCGGGGGCCGAGCCGGGCGAGCTGCGCGGCCCGCAGCTGTGCGGACTCGCCCTCCCCGGCCTCGGCCTGGGGCCTGGCCCAGCCGCGGCCGGCGGGTCCGGGGGCCTGGCCGGCGCCCTGGCCGAGCAGCCAGCCCGGGTCGGCGGTGGAGAGCTGTCCGCCGCCGCCGATGACGATGACGACGTTGGGGTCGCGCCAGGTGTGGTCGGCTGCCTTGTCGGAGGTGAGGACGCTCACCTGCTCCTTGTCGGTGCCGAGTGCCTCGCAGATGACGAAGGTGCGGTGGACTCCGTCGAGCAGCAGGGCGAGTTCGGCGGGGCCGGCGCCGGGCGAGGTGAGGACGGCGACCTTGGCGTGGGCGCGGCAGACGTTGACGGCGCGGCGCAGTGTGCGCGGGTGGGCGACGACGACCTGGGCGTCGTCCCAGGGCATGCCGGCGCGGGCGAAGGCGGCGGCGACGGAGGAGACGGCCGGGACGACCTCGACCTCCAGGCCGTGCTCCGGGGCGCGCAGGGTGCGTACGACGCCGAAGAAGCCGGGGTCCCCGTCGGCGAAGACGACGGCGGTGCCGCGGTGGCCGGCGATGCGGCGCGCGGCGAGGCCCAGGCTGCCGAGGCGGATGCGTTCGGCGGGGGGCGGGACCTCGGGGAGGGCGAGGTGGTGGGCGGCGCCCGCCACGAGGGTGGCGGCGGAGAGCGCGGACCGGGCGGCCGCGGTCAGGGGCGAGCCGTCCCAGCCGATCACCGTGACCCGGTCGGCCATCGTCGTCAGTCTCCTGGGGTGGGGGCAGGCGGCACGGTGAGACTACCTGGTCATCGGGTCAGTTCCAGTCGGCGCCGACGGGGTGGCCGTTCGCGTCGGCCCGCTGTTCGTAGCCGGTGTAGGCGTCGTATCCGTCGTATCCGTCGAAGTTCCCGTAGCCGTCGGCGTCGTCGAGGTCCTCGGGTACGAGGCTCCAGACGATGAGGTCGGTGCGGGTGTCGGTCCAGGTGCCGTCGGCGGTCTGGGTGCGCACTATCCACGCGTTGCGCAGCACGCCCTCGCTGATGCAGCCGATCTTCTGGGCGACCTGCTGGGAGGCGGTGTTGTCGGCGGCGGTGCGCAGTTCGAGGCGTTCGAAGCCCTGGTCGCGGAAGAGCCAGTGGGCGACGGCGAGGACGGACTCGCTGGCGTAGCCCTCGCCGCGGGCCCAGGGGGCGGTGACGTAGCCGACCTCGGTGGTGCGGGTGCGCCAGTTGGTGTTCTGGAGGTGGACGATGCCGACGAGGCGCTGGGTGAGGAACTCGGTGACGGCGAGGACGATGCCGCGACCCTCGGTGCGTTCGGCGTGGGAGACCTTCGTGGCCCAGGCGGTGGCGTCGGCGTGGGTGTAGGGGTGCGGTACGGAGGTCCAGGCGGTGACGTGCTCGTCGTTCATCATCTCGGTGAGCGCGGTGACGTCCTCTTCCTCGAAGGGGCGCAGCACCAGCCGGTCCGTGCTGATGGTGACGTCCGGGAAGGTGGTTGTCATGCGCAGCTCCATGCCTGAGACCGTGGTGCGACCGTGGTGCGGGACCGTTTGTGCGGGTCGTAGGCCACAGCATGCAGCATCGGCCGGGGGATGTGCAGGGCCGGGTTGCCCGGAAGCGGGCAGAGCTCGGCCCCGCACGCCGTCAGGGGCGTACGGGGCCGGAGCTCATGGCCGGGTGGCTCAGGAGGCCGGGGTGCCGAAGGCCGGGACGACCGAGCCCTGGTACTTGTCCTCGATGAACTTCTTGACGTCGTCGGAGTTCAGGAGCTTGGCAAGCTTCTGGATCCGCGGGTCGTTCTGCTTGCCGTCCTTGACCGCGAGGAAGTTGGCGTAGGGGTTGCCCTCGGCCTTCTCCAGGACCAGCGCGTCCTTGGCGGGCGCGAGGTTGGCCTCGAGGGCGTAGTTGCCGTTGATGACGGCGGCGTCCACGTCGTTCAGGGCGCGCGGGACCGTGGCGGCCTCCAGCTCCTTGAACTCGAGACCCTTCTTGTCGGTGATGTCGGACAGCTTGGCGCTGGTGCCGACACCCTCCTTGAGGGTGATGAGCTTGTTCGCGGCGAGCAGCTGGAGCGCGCGGCCCTCGTTGGTGGTGTCGTTGGGGACGGCGATGGTCTGGCCGGCCTTGATGTCGGTGAGGGCCTTGACCTTCTTGGAGTAGAGGCCGAGGGGCTCCAGGTGGACGTTCACGACGGGCACGATGTGCGTGCCGTTCTTCTTGTTGAAGTCGTCGAGGTACGGCTTGTGCTGGAAGTAGTTGCCGTCGACCTGGCCCTGCTCGGTGGCGGTGTTCGGCAGGACGTAGTCCGTGAACTCCTTGACCTCCAGCTTCAGGCCCTCCTTCGCCGCGAGCTTGTCCTTGACGAAGTTCAGGATGTCGGCGTGGGGGCTCGGGGAGGCCGCGATGACGAGCGGCTTGCTCTCGTCGGTCTTGCCGCCGTCGGCCTTGGTGGAGGACGGGTCCGAGGAGCTGCCGCAGGCGGTGAGGCCGAGGGTGAGCGCGGTGGCCGCGGCGGCGAGGGCGGTGAGCTTGATGTTCTTGCGCACGAAGAGTGCCTTTCTTGCTTTTTTCCGGGTGAATGGCCCAAGCACGACAAGTGCGGGCCTTGGGGGGGGTGAAGTCGTGTAGGCCCGGTTCAGGCTGTCCGGCCGCGGCGGGCCAGGAGGCGAACCACGCCGTCGCCGATCAGCTGGATCACCGTGACGATGGCGATCAGCACGACGACGGTGGCGACCATGAAGCCGGTCTCGAACCGCTGGAAGCCGTAGGTGATGGCCTTGGAGCCGAGGCCTTCGCCGCCGACCGCGCCGGCCATGGCGGAGTAGCCGACGAGGGTGATGACGGTGGTGGTGACACCGGCGACCAGGGAGGGCAGGGCCTGCGGGAGGAGGACCTTGCCGACGAGGGTGGGGATGCCGCCGCCCATGGACTCGACGGCCTCGATCAGGCCGTGGTCCACCTCGCGGACGGCGGTCTCGACGAGCCGGGCGAAGAAGGGGATGGCGCCGATGGCGAGCGGGACGATCATCGCGGTGGGGCCGATGAAGGTGCCGACGACGGCGGTGGTGACGGGGATGAGGAAGATCAGCAGGATGATGAACGGCAGCGAGCGGCCCATGTTCACGATCACGCCGAGCACCTTGTTGAGCGGCCGGTTCTGGAGGAGGCCGCCCTTGTCGGTGAGGACGAGCAGGATGCCGATGGGCAGTCCGCCGAGCACGGTCACCAGGGTGGACCACAGCACCATGTAGAGGGTGTCGTAGGTGCCCTGGGTGAGCAGGGGCTGCATTTCGGACCAGGTCACTTCGCACCATCCTCGACCAGTGCGGCCAGTTCGTTGTCGATCTCGTCCACGGCGTCGACGATGTCCACCTGGAGGCCCTGCTCGCGCAGGAAGCCGACGGGCACGACGTTCTCCTCGTAGCGGCCGGGCAGTTCGATGCGCATGCGGCCGATCAGCCGGCCGGCGACGGTGTCCATCGCGGCGCCGAGGATCGAGATGTCGATGTTGTACGTGCGCGAGAGCTGCGAGATGACCGGCTGGGCGGCGGCCTCGCCGTGGAAGGTGACGTCGACGACCGTGCGGTCGGGGCCGGTGGCGGCTCCGGTGACCGGGAAGAGTTCGCCGGCGAGTTCGGAGCCGGGCGTGGCGAGCAGCTCGGCGACGGTGCCGGACTCGACGATCCGGCCCCGCTTCATCAGGGCCGCCGAGTCGCAGACGGACTTGACGACGTCCATCTCGTGCGTGATGAGGAGGACGGTCAGGCCGAGCTGCTGGTTGAGGTCGCGCAGCAGCTGGAGGATCGAGCGGGTCGTCTCGGGGTCCAGGGCGCTGGTGGCCTCGTCGGAGAGGAGCACCTTGGGGTCGCCGGCCAGGGCGCGGGCGATGCCGACGCGCTGCTTCTGGCCGCCGGAGAGCTGGCCGGGGTAGGCCTTGGCCTTGTCGGAGAGGCCGACGAGGTCGAGGAGTTCCAGGGCCCTGCGGGAGCGCTCGCGGCCGGAGATGCCGAGGATCTCCAGGGGCAGTTCGATGTTGCCCTGGACGGTGCGGGAGGACAGCAGGTTGAAGTGCTGGAAGACCATGCCGATACGGCTGCGGGCCTCGCGCAGTTCCCTGCCGGCGCGGCGGCCGCGGCCGGCCAGCGCGGTGAGGTCGACTCCGTCGACGGTCACGGTGCCGGTGGTGGGGCGCTCCAGCAGGTTCACGCAGCGGATCAGGGAGGACTTGCCGGCGCCGCTCTGGCCGATGACTCCGTAGACCTCGCCCTCGCGGACGTGGAGGTCCACGCCGTCCAGGGCGGTGACCTCGCGGCCACGGGACTGGTAGACCTTCGTGAGGCCCGATGTGGTGATCACAGGATTTCCGTCGCTGTCGAGTGCTCGGCGCAGCGGGTGCCGGGCACGGGGCAAACATCTGGGGACGCGATACGGGTCGAACCGTCAGAAAACGGCGGTGGTGACGCGTGCGCGGGGCAGGAGCGGTCCGGGACACGGGTGGACAGGCTCGGCCGGTCTCGCTTCGGGGCGCGAGGCGTGCGGAAGGGGCCCTCAGAAGGCGCGCATTCGACACATACAACGAGCACCGGGCGTCATCGTCGCCTCGGTCGCAAGGGTGCGGCTGCTCGTCGTGGTCATGGGCCCCAGTAAAGCAGACGTATCCCTTCACCGATCAACGCTGTCCGGATAGCGGACGGATTCCGGCCGCATACCGGACAACACCGGTCGCTGTCAGCCGTCCGTCCCGATGGTCAGACCCTCCGGGCTGACCTGCACCGACACGGCCGAGAGGTCCCGTACGACCACGTCCGCGTCGAGTTCGGCGGCGCTGTGCGTTGTGGTCAAGGCCACGGTCCGCATGCCGGCCGCGCGCCCCGCCGCCAGGCCCGCGGGGGCGTCCTCGAAGACGACGCAGCGGGCCGGATCCACGCCCAGGCGCCGTGCGGCGAGCAGGAAGGGCTCCGGGTCGGGCTTGCCGCGGGTGATGTCGTCGGCGGCGACCAGCTCGGGGAAGTCGATGCCGGCCTCGCGCAGCCGCGCCTCGGCGAGCGGGTGGGTGGCGGAGGTGACCACCGCCCAGCGGCCGGCGGGCAGCGCGGACAGCAGGTCCTTGGTGCCGGGCAGTACGACGACACCGCCGGCCACGTCCTCGGCCTCCAGCGCCTCGATCCGGGCGAGGGCCCCGGCCCGCACCCCGGCGGGCAGCAGGTCGGCGACGATCTCCGCCGCGGGCCGGCCGTGCAGCTCGACGCGGGCGAACTCCTCCTCGGTGATCCCGTACTCCCGGGCCCAGCCGGTCCAGCAGCGCACCACCGACTCCATGGAGGAGACGAGCGTTCCGTCGTTGTCGAACAGCAGGGCTTCGGCGTGCAGGTCCATACCGTCCAGCAAAGCGCGGGGCCAGGGGTGCGCGCATCGGGTCTTTCGGCCCGTAATACCCTCGCTGCATGCTCGACGCCCTGACGGTCGCCATCGGCGTGGCCGCACTCGCCCTCGCCGCCTGGTGCGGCCACGCCGCGTGGCGGGACCAGCCGACCAAGGACTGGCACTTCATCGGCATGGCCGTGGTGACCGTGCTGGTCCTGGCCCAGCTGGCGGTCGGACTGGTCCAGCTCGCCCGCGGCGAGAAGCCGGGGCAGGGCACGGTCCTGTTCGTCTCCTACCTGCTGGGCGCCTTCGCGGCGGTGCCGGCGGCCGGGATGCTCTCGCTGAGCGAGCGGACCAAGTGGGGTTCGGTGACGGTGGCCGCGGGCGCGGTCGTCCTCGCCGTCCTCGAAGTACGGCTCTACGACATCTGGGGATCCACCGGTGCCTGACGCTGACACGGACACGACGACCGCCACCCCCGCCGGGCGGGGGCGCCTGGTCTCCGGGCCCGGACTGCTGCTGGTGTGGCTGTACGGGGTGATGGTGGTGGGCGCGGTCTCGCGCTCCGCCTTCCAGATCTCCACCGAGTTCGACAAGGCCCCGCTGGCGTACTCGCTGTCCGCGGTGGCCGCTCTGGCCTACGCGTTCATCACGTACTCGCTGGTGCGCGGCGGGGAGACGGCCCGCAAGGCGGCGCTGGGCTGCTGCGCCGTCGAGCTGGCGGGCGTCCTGGCCGTGGGCACGTGGACGCTGGTGCGCCCCGATTCCTTCCCCGACGCGACGGTGTGGGGGCAGTTCGGGATGGGCTACCTGTTCATCCCGGTGATCCTGCCGATCACCGGGATGATCTGGCTCCGCCGAAGCCGCTGAGGCCCTCTAGCGCCGGGCGCTAGGCACTGACGGCGAAATCGGTGGCGTCCTTGGCGTCCTTCTCCAGGATCACCAGCTGGACCCCGTCGGAGGCGGTGCGGCCGCCGACCTTGGTGTAGCCAGCCTTGCGGTAGAGCCGCAGGTTGGACTCGCTCTTGTGCCCGGTGTGCAGCCGGAACCGGGTCGTGCCGCCGTCGCCCGCGAGGGCCTCCTCGACGGCGCGCAGCAGGCGTGCGCCGAGGCCGTGGCCCTGGAGACGCGGGTGCACGCACAGCTTGGCGATCTTTCCGGTGCCGTCCTCGTCGACGCTGCCGCGCACGGTGCCCACGACCTCGTCGCCGAGCCGGGCCACCAGGACGGTGTCCGTCGCCAGCTCCCCCTTGAGGGAGTCCAGGGACTGGGTGAGCGGCTGGATGAGGTAGTTGCCGTACAGCTCGGCCTCGCGCTGGAAGGCCAGGTACTGCAGTTTGAAGATCTGCTCAGCGTCCTCGGCAGCCGCCGCCGAAATGGTCACGCTCATGCCCATGTGCGCATGCCTCCCGCTCACCTGGTAGCCCGTTGGTCTACCGCTCCTTTCCCCACAGGCCAGGAGCCGCAACCTCTGCAGCCAGCATTCTGCGCAGACATCCCAGGCAACGGGAACGTACCGGCCCCAAACTTCCTTGTGAGATACCCAACTCTCCTGCGATTTCACGGTAAGTGAGGTCTCTGGGCGAAAGAAGTGCCTTCATCAGCTCCGGACACCGTCCGGGCAATCGGGCGACCGCCGATCGGAGGGCCCGGGTCTCCTCCCCGTGCAGGACGGCTTCTTCGGGTGCGCCGCCCGGCTGAGAGGGCGTCACGCCGTAGGGGATCTCGCGGCGCGCGCGGCGCCGGGCCCGCCGCGCCTCGGCGCGCACCGCCCGGCGCAGCCAGCGGGCGCGGCCGGTGGGGTCCGGGTCGCGCGGGCCGCTCTCCAGCAGCCTGACCCAGACGGCTTGTTCCAGGTCGGCCGCCTCGACTCCGGTGCCCGGGGCCTCCGCGGCCGCTTCGGCCGAGAGCAGCGGGCCGAGCTTCTCAAAGAGGTCAGCCTTCAGCAGGTCCATGCCGGGCGGGACGAGCGGTCCGGGCCCGGCGGTTTCCCCGCCGGGCCCGGCCCACTCGTTCGGGAAGGCCCGCTCAGTGGTTGACGGGACGGCGCCCCGGGCGGAAGTCCTCCGCGGCGAGCAGCCCGGTGTCCGGGTTGTCCGTGAAGATGCCGTCGATGCCCTGTTCGAAGTACGTCCGGAACGCGCCGAAGGCGTCCCCGTAGGCGGCCGGATCCGTGCCCTTGCGGTAGTCGGCCGGCAGGAAGCTGTTCTCGTTGCGCGCGGTGTAGGGGTGCAGGATCAAGCCGCGGGCGTGGGCGTCCGCGACCAGAGTGGTGGGGGTGCCGAGCTTGCCGGCCGCGTCGCGCGGGAGGATCAGGTCCATGGTCGGGCCGATGCCCTGGGCGAAGCCGGCGATCCAGCGCAGGCCCTCGGGCTTGACCAGGTCCGCGACCGTACGGGGGTCCTTGGCCTGTTCGAAGTCCCACGGACGGGTGTTCGCGGCGGAGAGCAGGACCACGCCGGGGGCCGAGACCAGCCGGGAGAGCCGCTGGATGCTGGAGGGCTCGAAGGACTGGAGGAAGAGGGCGGCATTGCGGCCGTCGCGCCCGTAGCGGCGCAGCAGCTTCGCGAGGGGCTCCTCCAGGGCGAGGCCCAGCCCGCGGAAGTAGCTGGGGTGCTTGGTCTCGACGTGCAGCCACACGCGCCGGCCGCGCCGCTTGCCCTCGCGGTCGGCCCAGCGCAGCACCTCTTCGAAGGTGGGCACGTCCCACCGGCCGTCGTAGAGCGTGTTGCGCTGGCGGACGGCGGGGATACGTTCCTTCGCGCGCAGGGTCTTGAGCTCGGCGAGGGTGAAGTCCTCGGTGAACCAGCCCGTGAGGGAGACCCCGTCGACGGACTTGGTGGTGCGGCGCGAGGCGAACTCCGGGTGGTCGGCGACGTCGGTGGTGCCGCCGATCTCGTTCTCGTGGCGGCACACCAGGTGCCCGTCCCCGGTCGGGACGAGGTCCTGCTCGATGACGTCGGCGCCCAGGTCGAGGGCGTGCTGGTAGGAGCCGAGGGTGTGTTCCGGCCGGTATCCGCTGGCGCCGCGGTGGCCGATCACCGTCGGGTAGGGCAGGTCCCGGTAGCCGCCCCCGCCGTGGCCCGCCTCCGACGCCGATGCCGGCTCCGATGCCGCCGCGGCCGTGCCCGCCGAGAGCGCCGTGATCCCGCTTCCGGCTGCCAGGACGGCCGCCCCCAGGACCGTGCGCCGTGCTGCCCCACCCTGCGTCATGAGTGCCACTCCTCGCTGCGAAAAGGCCCGAATCGGCGTGCCGATCGTAGGCAAGGGGCGGTATCGGCCGGGGGTGCGGCGGCGGAACATGGCGGAAACGTGCGTCAACACTGCGTATCCGACACGTGAACCCGATGTGCGA
The DNA here is from genome assembly GCF_042673805.1 of Streptomyces sp. NPDC057010. NCBI lineage: Bacteria > Bacillati > Actinomycetota > Actinomycetes > Kitasatosporales > Streptomycetaceae > Streptomyces > Streptomyces sp. NPDC057010. The sequence goes on from NZ_JBHUSC010000062.1 coordinate 12,973, forward strand.
TCAGGGCGGAGCCGCGAGTATCGTCCTCACCTGCACTACCGCCGTGTGGTGCGAAGCCGCTTTTCGATGCCGGAGGGCTCACGTTGTTCCGTACCAGGCTCATCAAGGCCACTGTCGGACCGATCATTCGCTCGATCATCCGCACCCGTGTGGAGGGCATCGAGAACATCCCGGGCGACGGTCCGGTGATCCTCGCGGGCAACCACCTCACCTTCATCGACTCCATGCTCCTTCCGCTGGTGTGCGACCGCACGGTCCACTTCATCGGCAAGGACGAGTACGTGACGGGCAAGGGCATCAAGGGCCGCGCCATGGCCTGGTTCTTCACCGGCGCCGGCATGATCCCCGTCGACCGTGACGGGGCCAACGGCGGAGTCGCCGCCCTGATGACCGGTCGCCGGATCCTCGAAGAGGGCAAGATCTTCGGCATCTACCCCGAGGGCACCCGCTCCCCCGACGGCCGGCTCTACCGCGGCCGCACCGGCATCGCCCGCCTGACGCTGATGACCGGCGCCCCGGTCGTCCCGTTCGCGATGATCGGCACCGACAAGCTCCAGCCCGGCGGCGCCGGCATGCCGCGCCCGGGCCGGGTCACCATCCGCTTCGGCGAGCCGATGGAGTTCTCCCGCTACGAGGGCATGGACCGCGACCGCTACGTGCTGCGGGCCGTCACCGACTCGGTGATGGCCGAGGTCATGCGGCTGTCGGGCCAGGAGTACGTGGACATGTACGCGACCAAGGCCAAGGCCGCGTAGCTCCCGCTACTGCCGCTGGAGTGACCGGCTGACGCCCGCCGCCGTCGTGGTGGCGAGGATCCAGCCGGTCACGATCAGCAGGTACGACAGCCATTGGTACCAGCCGCTCGGCGCGAAGGCCTGCTCCTGGCCGAAGCCGATGATCGGCAGCATCAGGTCGATCGTGTAGAACACCGGGTTGAATTCCGGCGCCTCCCCCGTCTTCAGCTCCCGGGGCGGCCGCAGCGAGTACGCGATCGTCCCGGTCATCAGCAGTGCCAGCAGCCAGCCCGCCGCGCGCAGCGGCCGGAAGCCGTAGCCGACGGTGACGTCCTGGAGCAGCCCCCAGAGGCGGGAGTGCCGGGGCTGGGTGCGCCGGTGCCGGCGCAGCTTGGCGAGCTGGACGGTGCGGGCGGCGGCCTCGTCGCCCGCCGTACGGTAGGCCGCGGCGAGCTGCTCGTAGGCGTACGGGAGGTAGCCCGACTCCTCGCGCTCCAGTGCGGGCAGCCGTTCCCCGGCCGGCAGGTGCGGGGCGAGGGTGCGGTAGGTCAGGCCGTCGATGCGGATCTGCTCCGGCCAGGTGCCCGGCGGCACGTGCAGCATGTCGAACTGCGAGCGGCGCAGGTTCACCCCGCCCTGGACGGTCGGGCAGGAGCGCAGCCAGACCTCGCCGGCCACACAGCTGGAGGCGCGCAGGGCGACGCCCCCCGGGTTCACGAGCCGGGCGTAGGCCAGGTTGAGCTGGCCCGGTATGCGGGAGCCGGTGAGGTTGACGCGGCCGCGCAGCTCGGCGCGCATGGCCCGCACGTCGGTGCCGACGGTGAGGGTCTCGGCATGCAGGGCCGTGGCGCCGGGGGCGAGGAGGCGGGCGTCGTCGAGGTTGACCTGTCCGGCGACGGTGGTGCCGTTGATGCGGGTCTGGCCGTGGACGGTGAGCTCCATCGCGATGACGTCGGTGCCGATGTCGGCGTGGCTCACCTGGAGCGGGGGCTCCGGGGTCTCCTCCGGGGGCTCCTCGCCGGTGGGAGGGGCGCCGATGACGGCGCGGCGCAGGAAGAGGCCGCCGGCTATCCGCGCCCCGGCGAGCCGGACCGGCCCGGTGATGCGGCAGCAGGACAGCTTGAGGGCGACGTCGACGCGGACGGAGTCGGCGGTGAGGCCGGGGAGCGTCGAGTCGTTGGCCACGAAGGTCCGCAGCTGCGCCCCGTAGAGCAGGGGTTTGCGCTCGAACCAGCAGGCGCGCAGCCGGATCGGGTGCTCGACGACGGCGTACCTGAGGTTCAGCTTGCCGGTGATCCGGGCGCCCCTGATGTTGAGCCCGGCGACCTGTCCCCCGGCATTGGGCCCGTTCAGCAGGAGGGCGGTGAGCACTTCGGCGCGTACGGTCCGCTCGGGGCCCCAGGTCTCGCCCGCGGCTCCGGTCTCTTCGGGGTGCTCACGGAAGTCGACGCCCTCGCCGTGCGGGAAGGCGTCCCATACGCGGCGCTCCGCCGGGGTCAGGTCGTTGATCTCCATCGCCGGGATGGTGTCCCGCGGTTCGACGGGCTGTCAACTCCGCGCGGGACTCCATCCCCTGGCGGGGCGTCAGTGTTCGATGCCGTCCTGGAGCTTCTGGCCCTTGAGCAGGAACCAGGCGGCCGCGGCGGTGGCCAGCAGGACGGCCGCGCCGACGCCGCAGGCGAGCCGCAGGCCGTCGACGAAGGCCTCCTGGGCGGCGTCGACCATCACCCGGGCGGTGTCCGGGTCGAGGCCCTTGGCCGCCTCCAGCGCGCCGCCCAGTGATTCGTGCGCGGCATCGGCGACGGGGCCGGGCACGGTGGCCGGGGCGGTGAAGCTCTGGTAGGCGCCGGTGACGACGGAGCCGAGCAGGGCGATGCCGAGGGCGGCGCCGAGTTCGTACGCGGTCTCGGAGACGGCGGAGGCCGAACCGGCCTGCTCCTTGGGGACGCTGGAGAGGATGACGTCGGCGGTGACGGTGAAGGAGAAGCCGGCGCCGAGTCCGACGACGAGCAGGGCCGCGCCGAGCAGCGGGTAGCCGCTCTCCTTGTGGATCAGCGTCAGGGCGCCCAGCGCGAGGCCGATGGCCGCCAGGCCGAAGGCCACGATGGAGCGTACCGAGTAGCGGCGGGCGTACCGGCCGGCGAGCAGGCCGGTGACCACGGCGCCGACGGCGGCGGGTATTTCGGCGAGGCCCGCCCGGAGCGGCTCGTAGCCCTGGACCAGCTGGAGGAACTGGGAGAGGAAGAAGACCAGTCCGGACAGGCCGAAGACGGTGAGCAGGTCGGCGAAGACGGCGCCGGAGAAGCCGCGGTGGCGGAAGAGCCGGATGTCGAGCAGCGGGGCGGTGAGCGTGAACTGGCGGCGCACGAAGGCGTACAGGGCTCCCGCGCCGAGCACGGTGGCGGCCCAGACCTCCCAGGTGGGGCCGTGGGTGGCGAGTTCCTTGACGGCGTAGACGACGCCGATGACACCGCCGAGCGACAGGCCCACGCTGACCAGGTCCCAGGGTCCGGCGACCGGGTTCCTGGACTCGGGCAGCAGCTTGATGCCGACGAGGACGAGGACGGCCATCACGGGCAGGTTGATGAGGAAGACCGAGCCCCAGTAGAAGTGCTGGAGCAGGGCTCCGCCGAGGACCGGGCCGATGGCCGCGCCGGCGGAGGCGGTGGCGCCCCAGATGCCGATGGCGAGGCTGCGCTCCTTGGGGTCGTGGAAGATGTTCCGGATCAGCGCGAGGGTGGAGGGCATCAGGGTGGCGCCGGCCACGCCGAGCAGGGCCCGGGCGACGATCATCATCTCGGGGCTGGTGGCGTAGGCGTTGAGGACGGAGACGGCACCGAAGGCGGCGGCGCCGCCCAGGAGCAGCTTCTTGCGGCCGATGCGGTCGCCGAGGCTGCCCATCGACACCAGGAGTCCGGCGATGACGAAGGAGTAGATGTCGCCGATCCACAGCAGCTGGGTGCCGGACGGCTTGAGGTCCTCGCTGAGGGAGGGGGTGGCGAGCCCGAGGACGGTGGCGTCCACCGCGACCAGCAGCACGGCCAGGACGAGCACGGAGAGCGCGAGCCAGCGGCCCGGGCTCTTCCCCTCCGCCCCCTTCTGCCGGTTCAGCTGTTCGGTACGGCTCATCACTCCACACTCCGTCGTGCGCCACCGAGCAGCAGCTCGATGATCATGTACTGGAAGTCCTTGGCGGCGACCCGGCCGTCCATCACGGCCCAGGCACAGGTGCCGATGAGGCCGTAGAGGGCCTCCGTGAGCCATGCGGCGCTCAGGTCGATCCGGATGTGGCCCTCGTCCTGGCCGCGCCGGAAGAGCGCGCCGACGCGGGCGTCGAGGCGGGCCCATCCCTCGTTGACCTGGTCGCCCTCGAAGAGCTGGTTCTCGGTGACGAGGAAGGCCAGCAGCTGGGCGTTGGGCTCCGTTTCGGCGACGAGCCGCCGGAGTGCCTCGACCGCCGTGCCCTCGTCGAGGCGGGCGTTGTCGAAGGCCACCTCGAACTCCCGGATGCCGAGTTCTTCGAGGGCCCGTACGAGGGCGTCGCGCCCGGCGAAGTGCCGGTGCAGGGTCGCGCGCCCGATTCCGGCGGCGCGGGCCACCTCGTCCATCGTGGCGGTCGACTTGCGGGAAAGCAGGGCGGCCGCGTCGCGGAGCACCTGGTCACGATCCATGGCCATGAGACAAGCATAACCCGAATGAGACATTGACGTCTCATTCGATCGGTAAATGAGCTGCCGGACGGGCAGCGGAAAAGGAACCCTCAGCCCATGAAGCCACTGCTGCTGATCGACGTCGACGGCCCCCTGAACCCGTACGCGGCCCAGGCCCAGCGCCGCCCCGAGGGCTACACCACCCACCGGATGCGGCCCACCGGCTGGACGGACGGCAAGCCGCTGCGGGTCTGGCTGAATCCCGGCCACGGCGAGGAGCTGCTCGCGCTGGCGGATGCGTACGAGCTCGTCTGGGCCACCACCTGGAAGGACGAGGCGAACGACTGGATAGGCCCGGTCCTGGGGCTGCCGCGGCTGCCCTTCATCGACTGGCCGGTGATGCACGGCCGGGCACCGCGCGGGACGTTCTGGAAGACGCAGTACGTCCTCGAATACGCGGGCGCGCGGCCCTTCGCCTGGATCGACGACGACATCACGTCCATGGACCACGAGTACGTCGACCAGCGCCACCCGGCGCACGCGCTGCTGATGTACGTCGACGAGCGGATCGGGCTGACCCGGCCGGACTTCGACGCGCTGGCCGACTGGGCGGCGTAAACGACCGGAGGGGCGGCCGGGGCACCCAGGCCCCGGCCCCGCCCCCCCCTCCGGGCGGTTCGGCTACTGCTTGTGGGCCGCCCAGGCGTGCTGGATGACCAGGTCCGCCTTCAGCTCGGTCAGCTGGACCGCGACCGCCGAGGGGGCGGTGCCGCCGCGGCCGTTGCGGGAGGCCAGGGCGCCGGGCACATTGAGGACGGTGCGGACCTCGGGGGTCAGGTGCTCCGAGATCTTCGCGAACTGCTCGTCCGTCAGCTCGTCGAGCTCGATGCCGAGGCCCTCGCACTCCTTGACGCACTCGCCGGCCACCTCGTGCGCCACCCGGAAGGGCACGCCCTGCTTGACCAGCCACTCCGCGATGTCGGTGGCCAGCGAGAAGCCCGCCGGAGCCAGCTCCTCCATCCGCTCCCGGTTGACCGTGAGGGTGGCCATCATGCCGGTGAAGGCCGGCAGCAGGACCTCGAGGGTGTCGCAGGAGTCGAAGACCGGCTCCTTGTCCTCCTGGAGGTCCCGGTTGTAGGCGAGCGGCAGGGCCTTGAGCGTGGCCATGAGCCCCGTCAGGTTGCCGATGAGGCGGCCCGACTTGCCGCGCGCCAGCTCGGCGATGTCAGGGTTCTTCTTCTGCGGCATGATCGACGAGCCGGTGGAGAAGGCGTCGTGCAGGGTCACGAAGGAGAACTCCTTCGTGTTCCAGATGATGATCTCCTCCGCGATCCGGGACAGGTTGATCCCGATCATCGCGGTGATGAAGGCGAACTCGGCGACGAAGTCGCGCGAGGCCGTGCCGTCGATCGAGTTGCCGACCGAGCCGCGCTCGAAGCCGAGGTCGGCGGCGACCGCCTCCGGGTCCAGGCCCAGCGAGGAGCCGGCGAGGGCGCCCGAGCCGTACGGGGAGACCGCGGTCCGGGTGTCCCACTGGCGCAGCCGCTCGGCGTCCCGGGACAGGGACTGCACGTGGGCCAGCACGTGGTGGGCGAAGAGCACCGGCTGCGCGTGCTGGAGGTGGGTCCGGCCCGGCATCGCCACGTCCGCGTGGCTCTCGGCGAGGCCGACCAGCGCGTCCTGGAGGTCGGCGACCAGTCCGCCGATGATCCGGGCGTGGTCGCGCAGGTACATCCGGAAGAGCGTGGCGACCTGGTCGTTGCGGGACCGGCCGGCGCGCAGCTTGCCGCCGAGCTCGGCGCCGAGGCGCTCCAGCAGGCCCCGCTCCAGGGCGGTGTGGACGTCCTCGTCGGCGATGGTGCCCGTGAAGGAGCCGTCGGCGACGTCGGCTTCGAGCCGGTCGAGGCCGTCGATCATGCGCTCCAGCTCGTCGGCCGTCAGCAGACCCGCCTTGTTCAGGACGCGTGCATGGGCACGCGAGCCGGCGATGTCGTACGGCGCGAGGCGCCAGTCGAAGTGGACCGACGCGGAGAGCTTCGCGAGGGCCTCGGCGGGGCCGTCGGCGAAGCGGCCGCCCCAAAGCCGGACGTCACCGTTGTTGCTGCTCACAGCTACTGCTCCTCAAGACTGCATGGCTTCGGGTGTGCAACGGCCTCCCCGCCGCGGAGGTAACGGGGAGGCCGTCTCGGTCGGTGCCTGGTCGGACGGAAGGACGCACGGCTCTACATCCACCAGCAGGCATAACTATGCGCTACTCCGTATGTTTCGTCAATCGACACCCTGTGGGGGCCCGCGACCAGGGCCTATATGGGGAGCGCCACGCCACGGCCGCGGCCTACGATCGGCGCTCCGCACCGGAGGGAGAGGGAGCATGGGAGCAGCGCTCCAGCAGCAGAGGGAAGAGGGCCGGGCCGCGGCGGCGGGGCTGCTGCGCGGCGGGCGCGCGGGAATCGGCGGGGTCCGCCTCCCCGTCCTGCCCGTGTCCTGGCTCGCCTTCGACTCGGAGCTCCGGCGCGGCAACGCGTCCGGGCCCCCGGAGCCCCGCGGCGCCGCCCGGATCGAGGTCCGGCTCTGCCACCCCGACGGCCGGATCCGCGAGGCCGCGCTCCGCGCCCCGCGCCCGCCGCTCCCGCTCGTCGCGATCCGGTGCGCCGACTGGGTCCCGGCGGTGCGCGAGCGCGCCCGGCGGGTGCTGGCCGAGGCACTGGCCGCCGACCCCGCGCGCACGCTGATCGAGCTCACCGCGCTGGTCCTGCTGCTGTCCCGGCGCGAGCACGGCGTCTGGGCGCGCGACCTGTTCGCGGCCGCCCTCCGCGCCGAGGAGCCGGTGCTCGCCCCCTGGTGGCGCCCCGCGCGTCCGGCGTCGTGGTGGCGCGCGGCCCGGCCCGCGGTCACCATGACCGGCGAGGAGCCCGACACCGTCCTGGCGTGGCTGTGCCTCGCCGGCGACCCGCCGACCCGGCGGTTCGCCGCCCGTATCACCCTGGACGCCGGGCTGTTCGGCGTGCGCAAGCTCGCCCGGCGGGCCGCGGCCGAGCAGGATCCGGCGACGGCCGGGCTGTGGACGGACGCGGCCATGGCCGCCCTCGCCGCCGACGGGCCGGACGACGAGGCCGTCGACGCCCTGCTGGGCGGGCACCTCCCGGCGGTGCGGGCCGCCGGGGTCACCGCCCTGCGCCGGGCCGGCCGGGGCGGCGAGGCGGGCGGCCACCTGGTGGACCGCTCCGGCCTGGTCCGGGCGTGCGCCCGGTGGCTGGTCCGGCAGGAGGGCGGGGATCCGTACGCCCACTACCGCGCCCTGGTGACGGACCCGGACCGCGTCACCCGGTACGCCGTCGCGGGCTTCGCCGAGTGCGCCGGGCCCCAGGACGCGCCGCTGCTGCGCGCGCTGCTGGAGCGCCCCGGTCGGGGCGGCGACTCCGTGCGGGCCGCCGCCGTCGCCGGGCTGCGCGCACTGGGCGCCACCGACGCGGCGCTGCTGCTGCCGCTGCTGGAGGACCCGTCGCCCGCGGTGGCCCGGCAGGCCTCGCTGAGCCTGGCCGCGTACCGGGTGCTGCACGCGGGGGGTGGAGCCGCCGGACCGCGTCCACCGCTCGGAATTCGCCACCCGGCATCCGACTCTGTCGGATAATCATCCACATGGGAAAGCTTCACGAACGCATAGACGGCCGACTGCGCAAGTTCATCGAGGAACAGCCGGTCTTCTTCACGGCCACCGCCCCGCTCGCGGGTGACGGTCACGTCAACCTGTCCCCCAAGGGCCGCGCCGGCACCCTCGTCGTCATCGACGAGCAGACGCTCGCCTACCTGGACTTCGGGGGCAGCGGCGCCGAGACCATCGCCCACGTCCGCGAGAACGGCCGGATCACGCTCATGTGGTGCGCCTTCAGCGGCCCGCCGAACATCGTGCGCATCCACGGCGACGGCGAGGCCGTCTTCCGCGACGACCCCCGCTGGGCCGAGCTGATCGGGCTGTTCGGCGACGCCGACGGGCCCGCCGCCCGGGCGATCATCCTCGTCCACGCCCGGCGGATCGCCGACGTGTGCGGGTACGCCGTCCCCTTGATGGAGTACCAGGGCGAACGCACCCTCCACGCGGAGTACTTCGGCCGCAAGACGGACGAGGAGTTCGGGGAGTACTGCGAGAAGAAGGACTTCATCGGGGCGAGCCTCGACGGCCTGCCTGCGCTGCCCCTGCCCCTTCCGCCCCGTACCGTCTGACATGTGCTGCGTACCGCTCTCGTCACCGGCTCACTGATCGTCACCGCGCTGCTCCCGCAGGGCCCCTGGAGCCACCACCCGCTGCCCGCCCGCCTCGCCGACACCGGCGGCGGCAGCCAGCTCATCACGGCGGTCGCCCCCGCCCCCGGTTCCACCACCGGCCGCCTGACGTGGTGGGACCGGCGGGCGGGGCTCTGGTTCGAGGCCGGGAGCGCGGAGGCCCGCTTCGGGGCGAACGGCCTGACCGAGGGCGCGACCCGTACGCAGGGCACCAACACCACGCCGACGGGCCTGTACGACCTGCCGTACGCCTTCGGGATCCGGCGCGCGCCGGCCGGGACGGAGTACCGCTACCGGCGGGTGACCGGCGGGTCGTGGTGGTGCCAGGACAACGCGTCGGCGGCCTACAACCGCTGGGTGGAGCCGCTGCCGGCGGACTGCGCGCCGGGCGAGGCGGAGCACCTGGTGGCGTACGAGTCGCAGTACGCGCACGCGCTGGTCATCGGCTTCAACTACGCCGAGCCCGTGCGCGGCCGGGGCGCGGGCATCTTCCTGCACGTCAACGGCAGGGGGGCGACGGCCGGTTGCGTGTCCGTCCCGAGGCGGGCCATGCGGGAGATCCTGCGCTGGGCCAACCCGCGCCGCCACCCCCACATCGCCATCGGCACCGAGTCCGGGGCCCTGGCCGTCACCCGGTACTAGCCCTCTTTCTGGGCCAGCCGCAGCAGGTGGTCGGCGAGGGCCTGGCCGCCCGAGGGGTCGCGGCTGATCAGCATCAGCGTGTCGTCGCCCGCGATCGTGCCGAGGATCTCCCGCAGTTCGGCCTGGTCGATGGCCGAGGCGAGGAACTGGGCCGCACCGGGCGGGGTGCGCAGGACCACGAGGTTCGCGGAGGCCTCCGCCGAGATCAGCAGCTCCCCGGAGAGGCGCCGCATGCGCTCCTCCTTCGCCGACTCCCCCAGCGGGGCCTGCGGGGTGCGGAAGCCGCCCTCGCTGGGCACCGCGTAGATGAGCTCGCCGCCGGTGTTGCGGATCTTCACCGCGCCCAGCTCGTCGAGGTCCCGGGAGAGCGTCGCCTGGGTGACGCTCAGCCCGTCGTCGGCGAGCAGCTTGGCCAGCTGGCTCTGGGAGCGGACCGGCTGCCGGTTGAGGATGTCCACGATCCGGCGGTGGCGGGCGGTGCGGGTCTGCGGTACGGCCGGGCCGCCGTGCTCGTTGTCCTGCGCCTGACTCATCGTCGTCTCATTCTCCGGATCGGTCCCCGTTGGCTGCGTCGAGGATGCCGGGCAGCGCCTGGAGGAACGCGTCCACCTCGGCCTCGGACAGTACGTAGGGGGGCATGAGCCGTACGACGTCGGGGGCGGGCGCGTTGACCAGGAAGCCGGCGTCCTGAGCCGCCTGCTGCACCTGGGGTGCGAGGGGCTCGGTCAGCACGATACCCAGCAGCAGACCGGCCCCGCGGACGTGGGATACCAGCCCATGGCCGGAACCTTCGATTCCGGCGCGCAGCCGCTCGCCGCGTGCCTTGACCCGGTCGAGCAGGCCGTCGGCGGCGATCGTGTCGATCACGGCGAGGCCGGCGGCGCAGGCGACCGGGTTCCCGCCGAAGGTGGTGCCGTGCTGGCCCGGCTGGAGCAGGTCGGCGGCCGGGCCGAAGGCGGCCACGGCGCCGATCGGCAGACCGCCGCCGAGCCCCTTGGCGAGGGTGACCAGGTCGGGCTCCACGCCCTCGTGGGCCTGGTGCTCGAACCACTGGCCGCAGCGGCCGATGCCGGTCTGCACCTCGTCGAGGACGAGCAGCGCGCCCTTGGCCCGGGTGATCTCGCGGGCGGCCGTCAGGTATCCGGCGGGCGGGACGACGACACCGTTCTCGCCCTGGATCGGCTCGATGATCACAAAGGCCGTCTCCTCGGTGACGGCGGCCCGCAGGGCCTCCACGTCGCCGTAGGGGACGTGCGTGACGTCGCCGGGCAGGGGCAGGAAGGGGTCCTGCTTCTTCGGCTGGCCGGTGAGCGCGAGGGCGCCCATGGTCCGGCCGTGGAAACCGCCGCCGGTGGACACCATGTGGCTCCGCCCGGTCAGCCGGCCGATCTTGAAGGCGGCTTCGACGGCCTCGGCGCCGGAGTTGCAGAAGAAGACCTTGCCGGGGCGGCCGAAGAGCTGGAGCAGCCGCTCGCCGAGCGCGATGACCGGCTCGGAGGCGAAGAGGTTGGAGACGTGGCCGAGCCGGGAGATCTGGCCGGTGACGGCCTCGACGATCGCCGGGTGGGCGTGGCCGAGGGCGTTGACCGCGATGCCGCCGACGAAGTCGGTGTACTGCCTGCCGTCCGCGTCCCAGACCTGGGCGCCCGCGCCGCGTACGAGCGCCAGCGCCGGGGTGCCGTAGTTGTTGGTCAGCGCACCCTGCCAGCGGGTGCGGTACTCCTCGTTGCCGTGGCCGGTGGTCACCGGGGCTCCCCTCCCTGTGCGTCGGGCACGACCATCGTGCCGATTCCCTCGTCCGTGAAGATCTCCAGCAGGATCGAGTGCTGGACCCGCCCGTCGATCACGCGGGCGGTGCTGACGCCGCCGCGCACGGCGTGCAGGCAGCCCTGCATCTTGGGCACCATGCCGCTGGACAGCTCCGGCAGCAGCTTCTCCAGCTCGCTGACGGTGAGCCGGCTGATGACCTCGTCGCTGTTGGGCCAGTCCGCGTAGAGGCCCTCGACGTCGGTGAGGACCATCAGCGTCTCGGCGCCGAGGGCGGCGGCGAGGGCCGCGGCCGCTGTGTCGGCGTTGACGTTGTACACGTGGTGGTCGTCGGCGCTGCGCGCGATGGAGGAGATGACCGGGATCCGGCCGTCCGCCAGCAGCGCCTCGATCGCGCCGGTGTCGATGGCGGTGATCTCGCCGACCCGCCCGATGTCGACCAGCTCGCCCTCGATCTCGGGGGTGTGCCGGGTGGCGGTGATGGTGTGCGCGTCCTCGCCGGTCATGCCGACGGCGAGCGGTCCGTGCTGGTTCAGCAGCCCGACCAGCTCGCGCTGGACCTGGCCCGCCAGGACCATCCGTACGACGTCCATGGCCTCGGGGGTCGTGACGCGCAGGCCCGCCTTGAACTCGCTGACCAGGCCCTCTTTGTCGAGCTGGGCGTTGATCTGGGGGCCGCCGCCGTGCACGACGACGGGCTTGAGGCCGGCCTGGCGCAGGAAGGCCACGTCCTGGGCGAAGGCGGCCTTGAGGTCCTCGTCGATCATGGCGTTGCCGCCGAACTTGATGACGATGATCTTGCCGTTGTGGCGGGTGAGCCAGGGCAGCGCCTCGATGAGGATCTCGGCCTTGGGCAGCGCGGTGTGCTTCCTCGCCGTACTCATGAGCTGTACGCGCTGTTCTCGTGGACGTACTCGGCGGTGAGGTCGTTGGTCCAGATCACGGCCGACTCCGCGCCGGTGGACAGGTCCGCGGTGATGCGGACCTCGCGGTCCTTCATGGTGACCAGGTCGCGGTCCTCGCCGACCGAGCCGTTCTTGCAGACCCAGACGCCGTTGATGGCGACGTTGAGCCGGTCCGGGTCGAAGGCGGCCTTGGTGGTGCCGATCGCGGACAGCACCCGGCCCCAGTTGGGGTCCTCGCCGTGGATGGCGCACTTGAGCAGGTTGTTGCGGGCGATGGACCGGCCGACCTCGACCGCGTCGTCCTCGCTCGCCGCGCCGATGACCTCGATGCGGATGTCCTTGCCGGCGCCCTCGGCGTCGCCGATCAGCTGGCGGGCCAGGTCGTCGCAGACGGTCCGTACGGCCTCGGCGAACTCCTCGTAGGCCGGGACCTGGCCGGAGGCCCCGGAGGCGAGCAGCAGCACGGTGTCGTTGGTGGACATGCAGCCGTCGGAGTCGACCCGGTCGAAGGTGGTGCGGGTGGCCGCGCGCAGCGCCTTGTCGAGGGTGGAGCCGTCCAGGTCGGCGTCGGTGGTGAGGACGACGAGCATGGTGGCCAGGCCGGGGGCGAGCATGCCCGCGCCCTTGGCCATGCCGCCGACGGTCCAGCCGCCCTGGGAGACGGTGGCCGTCTTGTGCACGGTGTCGGTGGTCTTGATGGCGATGGCGGCGGCCTCGCCGCCGTCCGCGGAGAGGGCGGCGGCCGCGGTCTCGATGCCGGGCAGCAGCTTGTCCATCGGGAGCAGGACGCCGATCAGGCCGGTGGAGGCGACCGCGATCTCGCCGGCGTTGAACTCGCCGCCGAGGGTGGCCGCGACCTTCTCGGCGGTGGCGTGGGTGTCCTGGAAGCCCTTGGGGCCGGTGCAGGCGTTGGCGCCGCCGGAGTTCAGGACCACCGCGCTGACGGAGCCGCCGCGCAGGACCTGCTCGGACCAGTGCACGGGCGCGGCCTTGACGCGGTTGGAGGTGAAAACGCCCGCGGCGGCCAGACGCGGCCCGTTGTTGACCACGAGGGCCAGGTCGGGGTTGCCGTTTGCCTTGATTCCGGCGGCGATGCCCGCCGCCGTGAATCCCTGTGCTGCCGTGACGCTCACGGTGCCACTCCGATCGTGGAAAGCCCGAGCTGCTCGGGGAGCCCGAGGGCGATGTTCATGCTCTGCACCGCGCCGCCGGCGGTGCCCTTGGTCAGGTTGTCGATGGCGCTGATGGCGATGATCCGCCGGGCGGACTCGTCGTAGGCGACCTGGACCTGGACGACGTTGGAACCCTGGACGGACTTGGTGGTGGGCCACCGCCCCTCGGGCAGGAGCTGCACGAAGGGCTCCTCCGCGTAGGCCTTCTCGTAGGCGGCGCGGAGCGATTCCGCGGTGGTGCCGGGGAGGGCCTTGGCGGAGCAGGTGGCGAGGATGCCGCGCGCCATGGGCACGAGGGTGGGGGTGAAGGAGACGGAGACCCGCTCCCCGGCCAGCGGGGTCAGGTTCTGCACCATCTCGGGGGTGTGCCGGTGCGCGCCGCCCACCCCGTAGGGGGTGACCGTGCCCATCACCTCGGAGCCGAGCAGGTTCGTCTTGAGCGCCTTGCCCGCGCCGGAGGTGCCGGTGGCGGCGACGATCACGGCCTCGGGCTCGGCGAGCCGCGCCTGGTAGGCGGGGAACAGCGCGAGCGAGACGGCGGTGGGGAAGCAGCCGGGCACGGCGACGCGCCTGGAGCCGGCGAGGGCGGCGCGGGCGCCGGGGAGCTCGGGCAGGCCGTAGGGCCAGGTCCCGGCGTGGGTGCCGCCGTAGAAGGCGTCCCAGTCGGACGGGTCCTTGAGCCGGTGGTCGGCGCCCATGTCGATGACGAGGACGTCCTCGCCGAGCTGGGCGGCGACGGCGGCGGACTGGCCGTGCGGGAGCGCGAGGAAAACGACGTCGTGGCCGGCGAGGACCTCGGGCGTGGTCGCCTCCAGGGTCCGCCCCGCGAGCGGCCCGAGGTGCGGCTGCAGGTTGCCGAAGAGCTCTCCGGCGTTGGAGTGGCCGGTCAGCGCGCCGATCTCCACCTCGGGGTGGGCGAGCAGCAGGCGCAGGACTTCACCGCCCGCGTATCCACTCGCTCCGGCCACCGCTACACGTACCACCATCGGACCCTCCTCCTCGATGGCATGACTATACGTATCGCCGCAGTTTTATGCAAAGCTCTTCCGCGGCTGCGCGGCCCCCGAACCCGACTGTTCCCATCCTCCCTCTCCCCGCTCGGGACGGAGGGATGTCACGTCAGCGGATGCCGTACCCAGACGTTCGGCTCCACGTAGACCGCGTAGCCCTGGTCCGGGTCGCAGTGGACGGGGGTCAGGGCGCCCGGGACGTGGACCGGGCCCGGGGTGGTGAAGGGGAGGCCGGTCCACCCGCGCCATTCGGCGAGCGTGGCGGTGATCGTCATCGAGAGCGGGGCCACCGAGTCGATCGCGCCGCCCGCGCGGACGTGGACGCGCAGCCACGGGTCGTACGGGAGGCCGTCCTCGCGGGTGCGGTACGCGTACTCGTGGATGGAGGTGTCCGGTTCGGCCGGTTTCCCGCTGGGGCGGACCGGGGCCACGACCTCGGTGAACCCGCGGGCCCGGGCGTTGTCCCGCATCGCGGCGAGCATCCGCCCCGAGAGGCCCTCGCCCTGCCGGCCGGTGGCGACGCTGATCTCGATCGCGCTCACCGTGTCGGGCCGCACCCCGCGCCGCAGGTCGGAGAAGGCCCACATCAGGACCCGGTCCCAGCCCTGTGCGGGCAGCACCCCGTCGCGGCCGGGCGCGTGCTGCGCGAAGGGCACGCTGAAGCCCCGGGCGACCACCGCGTCCCCGTCCGTGGCGATGAGGACGTACTCCGGCAGCTCGGCCACCATCCGCGGGTACAGCAGCCAGCCCAGCGCGTCGTGCGCGGCGAAGGCGGGCCAGGAGTCCTTCATGTCCCAGAGGCGGTCGGCCAGTTCGGGCCGCTGTGCGAGCGTGGTGATCAGGATCCCGGTCATGGCCGCAGGCTAGGCGGGGTGCCGGGGGGCCTCAACCGCTTTACACCGGGGCCTGCAGGGAGAGGTGCCAGCGCCCGGACCAGCCCGTCAGGGTCATCGTCGACAGCGGCCGGACCTCCACGTTCCAGTAGGTCAGCGGCGGCGCCTTCAGCGCGTAGACGAGGGCCGCCCGGACCACCGAGGGCTCGGCCACGGCGACGATGGCGCCCCCGTCGTCCGCCGGCCTGGTGTCGAGCCAGCCGCCGATCCGGGAGATGAAGGCGAGCAGGGACTCGCCACCGTGCGGGGCCGCGCACGGGTCCCTGAGCCACAGGTCCACCGCCCCCGGCTCGTACGCGGTCACCTCGGCCAGGGTCAGCCCCCGCCAGCGGCCCATGTCGCAGTCGCGCAGCGCGGGCTGGGCGAGGGGCGCGTACCCGAGGGCCTCGCCGGTGGCCCGGCTGCGCGGGGTGGGCGAGCAGTAGCGCAGCTCGGCCGCGCCGAGCTCGACCAGTGCGCGCGCGGCGGACTCCACCGCCCGCCGGCCCGCCCCGTCCAGCGGCCGGTCGTCGTCGAAGCGCTCGGCGAGCAGCGAGGAACCACGGGCTGCGGCGACGAGCGAAACCCGAACATGCATGCGGCGATGGTGGGCCGCGCGCAGCACGGGGTCAAGCGTCTGGACCGACCCCGCCCGCGAGGGCTCCCCGCATCCGCTGGACGGCCTCGACCAGCTCACCGGGGCCCGACACCCCGGCGAAGCTCATCCGGACGTACGGCCCCGGCGGTTCCGCGCAGAAGTACGGGCGGCCGGGCGCGACCGCGACCCCGGCGCGCAGGGCCGTGGCCGCGAAGGCCGCGTCGTCCCCCGGACCCTCCGGCCGCACCCACAACTGGTAGCCGCCGGAGGGCAGATGGGGCAGTTCCAGGGCGGGCAGCTCCCGCCTCAGGGCTCCCGCGAGCACGTCCCGCCGGTGCCGCAGCTCGGCGGCCACGGTCCGCAGGTGGCGCGGCCAGGCCGGCGCGCCGACCAGTTCCAGGGCGGCTTCCTGGAGCGGCCGGGGCACGAAGAAGCTGTCCACGACCTGGATGGCGCGCAGCCGGTCCACGACCGGGCCCCGGGCGGCCAGGGCACCCACCCGCAGGCTGGCCGAGGTGGCCTTGGTCAGCGAGCGCAGGTGCACGACCACTCCGTCGGGGTCCTCGGCGGCCAGCGTCGCCGGCAGCGGCCCGGCGTCCTCGTGGGCCAGGGCCCGGGCGTAGTCGTCCTCGACGACGAAGGCCCCGGCGGCCCGCGCGATCCGCAGCACCTCGGCCCGCCGCTCGGGAGCCAGTACCGCACCGGTCGGGTTCTGGAACAGCGGCTGGCATACGAAGACCCGTGCCCCGGTGGCTTCGAAGGCGGCGGCGAGCAGCTCCGGCCGGACCCCTTCGGCGTCCACCGGCACCGGCACGGGCCGGCATCCGGAGGCGCGGGCGATGGCGAGGAGCCCCGGGTAGGTCGGCGACTCCACCAGGATCGGCGCCCCCGGCGGCGCGAGCGCCCGCAGGGCGGTGGCCAGCGCGCTCTGTCCGCCCGCGGTGACCAGGACGTCGGCGGCGACCACGGCCCCGCCGATCTCCCGGGCGAACCAGTCGCGCAGCTCCGGCAGCCCCTCGACGGGCGGCCGCCCCCAGGCCCCGGGCCGCCGCCCGGCCCGGGCCAGCGCGGCCGCCATGGCCCGCTCGGGCTGGAGGGAGGGGTGCAGGTAACCGCCGTTGAGCTCGATCACCCCGGAGGGCGGCAGCGTCAGCGAGCCCATCACCCCGGTGGCGTCCACCGAGCGCGGGACCACCTCCCCGACGGCCTCGGCGCTGAGGGCGACCTCCTGCCAGGAGGTGTCCCCGGAGGCGGGCGCCGACGCACGCGGGCGGGCGCGGAAGACCCCGGCGCCGGGCCGGGTCACGACGAGGCCTTCGGCGGCGAGCTGCGCGAGGGCCCGGGAGACGGTGACCGGGCTGACGCGGTAGTGCTCGACGAGGGCCCGGCTCGACGGGAGCTTTCCACCCACCGAGTAGCGGTTGAGTTCGGACCTCAGGGATTCCGCCAGTTCGGCCACGCTGCTACGCTCGTACATGACAGCACAGAATAGCGCTACTCTCCGGACCACGATAGCGGTTGACGGCTCTTCGAGCCCCTCGGGCGCTCCTGCCGCTGCGACCCGCACCCGGGGCACCCTGCTCGCCGCGCTCGGCGTCGTCGCCTTCTCCCTGACCTTCCCCTCCACCGCCTGGGGCCTGGAGAGCTTCGGCCCCTGGTCGCTCGTCGCCCTGCGCAGCGTCCTCGCCGCCCTCATCGCCGGCGGCTTCCTGCTGGCCCTGCGGGTCCCGCTGCCCGGCCGTGAGCACTGGGCGGGCCTGGCTGTCGTCGCGGCCGGTGTGGTCGTCGGGTTCCCGCTGCTCACCACCCTCGCGCTGACCACCTCCACCACCTCCCACGCCGCCGTCGTGGTCGGCCTGCTCCCGCTGACCACGGCCGCGCTCTCCGCGCTGCGCACCGGAGCCCGCCCCTCGCGCCGCTTCTGGGCCGCAGCGCTCGCCGGGGCCGCCGTGGTCCTCGGCTTCACCGTCGCGCAGAGCGGCGGCTCCCTCTCGGCCGGCGACGCCTACCTCTTCGCCGCCCTGCTGGTGTGCGCCGCCGGATACACCGAGGGCGGGCGCCTGGCCCGGATCCTGCCCGGCTGGCAGGTGGTCGGCTGGGCGCTGGTGCTGTGCCTGCCGATCAGCCTCGCGGGCTCCGCGCTCGGGCTCACGTACGAGCCGGTCCACCTGACCGGCCACGGGCTGGCGGGCCTGGTGTGGGCGGCCGCCGGGTCCACCTTCCTCGGCCTGTACGTCTGGTACCGCGGCATGGCCGAGATCGGCGCCCCGCGCGCCAGCCAGCTCCAGCTCGCCCAGCCGCTGCTGACCCTGGTGTGGTCGGTGGCCCTGCTCGGGGAGCACCTGTCCCCCGCCGCACCGGCGGCCGCCTGCGCCGTCCTGGTCTGCATCGCAGTGACCCAACGGGTCAAATAGCGGTAGAACGACCTAAACTGCAATCACCGGATCGGACCGCCACCGAGGAGGTCAGTTATGCGCGCGACCGAGGGCGACCAGCTGGTGCAGCACGGCAGGATCGTGGGCCAGCACGACAGGGTGGGCGAGATCGTCGAGGTGCTGGGCGAGAACGGCGCGCCCCCGTACCGGGTGCACTTCCCGGACGGGCACGATGCCGTGATGTCGCCCGGCCCCGACTGCGTGGTACGCCACCCGGCCGAGCCCGAAGCCAAGCCCCAGACCTGGCGCTGATCAACGCGGGGGCACCGCCGTCGGATAGTGGTCGGCGACGACCCTGGACATCGCCCCGTTGGGATCCGCGGCCACCTGCTTCGCGGAGAAGTAGGAATGGCCGCGGACCTCCGGGTACTGGCGGGCCAGCCGCACGTGCCGGGACAGCTCGGCGGGATCGCGCCACGCGGCGGTCGGGCTGTTCGCGTCGCAGCGGTACAGCGCCTCCCCCACGTACAGCTGCACGCCCGTGCCCGCGACCGTCCGCGCCCACCACGGGACGATGTCGGCGTAGTCGGCGGTCGGGTGTCCGATCTGCCAGTAGGCCTGCGGCACGACGTAGTCGATCCAGCCCTCCCTGACCCACTTGCGGGTGTCCGCGTACAGGTCGTCGTACGTCCCCAGGCCGGCCCGCGTGGGTGAACCGGTCGGATCCTTGTCGGAGTTGCGCCACACCGCGAACGGGCTGATCCCGAAGCGGGCCGTGGGCCGGGCCTTGCGCAGCCGCTCCGACATCTCGCGGACGAGGGTGTCGGTGTTGTCGCGGCGCCAGTCGGCGCGGCTGTCGAAGTCGCCGCCGTACTCCTCGTAGGCCTCGTCGTCGTCGAAGTCCTCGCCGTCCACCGGGTACGGGTAGAAGTAGTCGTCCCAGTGCACCCCGTCCAGCGCGTAGCGGGACACCGCGTCGAACATGGCGTCCTGGACGAAGCGCCGCACCTCGGGCAGGCCGGGGTTGTAGAACAGCTTCCCGCCGTACTCGACGGTCCAGCCGGGGTTGAGCCGCGCCGGGTGCTCGGACGCCAGCAGGTCGAGGTCGGTGTGGTTGGCCACCCGGTACGGATTGAACCAGGCGTGCAGCTCCAGCCCGCGGGCGTGCGCTTCGGTGACGGCCGTGCCCAGCGGGTCCCAGCCGGGATCCACCCCCTGCTCCCCGGTCAGCCACTGCGACCAGGGCTCCAGCTTCGAGGGCCACAGCGCGTCGGCCGCGGGCCGGACCTGCAGGATCACCGCGTTGAGCCGGCGCTTCACCGCGCTGTCGAGGAGCGCGAGCAGCTCCGCGCGCTGCTCCCGGGCCGGCAGCCCGCTCTCGGAGGGCCAGTCGACGTTCGACACGGAGGCGATCCACATCCCCCGGAACTCGGCGGCCGCCGCCTTCCGGGAGGGTCCCGGCACCTCCCGCTCCCGGGCCTGCCCGGAGCGCTGCGCCGCCCGCGCCGCACCCGCCCCGCCCGCGGTGACCGCGGTCAGCGCCCCCGCGGCACCCGCCAGCAGCCCCCGCCGTCCGATGTGCGCCATGTGACCACTCCCTCTCTCTGCGTGACACGACCCCGAGAGTTGACAGCATGCCCGCCCCGGCCGGCCACGGAGGTCAAGGTCGGGGGTAACGTCGGGGGGCGTGGCGGGCGCCGGAATCGCACGGGGGACCCGCCTACGGATGAGCAGCGAAAGGCACGAAGTGACTGACCTCCCTTCCGACATCACCCGAGTCGGCGTAGTGGGCTGCGGCCAGATGGGCGCGGGCATCGCGGAGGTGTGCGCCCGCAGCGGTCTTGAGGTGAAGGTCGCCGAGACCACCGGCGAGGCCCTGGAGATCGGGCGCACCCGGCTGCACAACTCCCTGACGAAGGCCGCCGAACGCGGCAAGATCACGGAGGAGGAGCGGGACGCCACCCTGGCCCGCCTCAGCTTCACCACCGACCTCGGCGAATTCGCCGACCGCGACCTCGTCATCGAGGCGGTCGTCGAGAACGAGCAGGTCAAGACGGAGATCTTCCAGGTCCTCGACCAGGTGATCACCCGCCCGGACGCGATCCTCGCCTCCAACACCTCCTCGATCCCGCTGGTCAAGCTGGCCGTCGCGACCTCGCGGCCCGACCAGGTCATCGGCATCCACTTCTTCAACCCGGCCCCGGTGCAGAAGCTCGTCGAGCTGATCCCGGCGCTGACCACGGGCGAGGAGACCGTCAAGCGGGCCGAGGCCCTGGTGCGGGACGTGCTGGGCAAGCACGCGGTCCGCGCCCAGGACCGGTCCGGCTTCGTCGTCAACGCGCTCCTGGTCCCCTACCTGCTCTCGGCGATCCGGATGTTCGAGTCCGGCATCGCGAGCCGCGAGGACATCGACAACGGCATGGAGCTGGGCTGCGCCCACCCGATGGGCCCGCTGAAGCTGTCCGACCTGATCGGCCTGGACACCATCGTCTCGATCGCCGACTCGATGTACGCCGAGTACAAGGAGCCGCTGTACGCCGCTCCCCCGCTGCTCCAGCGGATGGTCGACGCGGGCCGCCTCGGCCGCAAGACGGGCTCGGGCTTCTACCCGTACGGCTGACGGTCGGCCCGTACGGGCAGCCGCTAGCCGAGCCGCAAGTGGTGCAGCAGGAGCAGCCCGGCCGCCATGTTGGCGGCCGGGATCTCCCCGCGCGCGATCATGTCCGGTACGAGTTTGAGCGGGACCCATTCGCGGCGTGAGGACTCGAAGTCGTCCTCGGGGTGACCGACGTAGGTGGCCCCGTCCGCCCAGTAGAGGTGGTGGCGGGCGTCGGTCAGCCCGTTGGAGGGCTCGACGGTCATCAGGTGGTGGAGCGGGCCGGGCCGCCAGCCCGACTCCTCCTCCATCTCCCGCGCGGCGGCCGTCTCGACGGACTCCCCGTCCTCGACGACCCCGGCGGGCAGTTCCCAGCCCCAGCTGCCGGTGATGAAGCGGTGGCGCCACAGCAGCAGCACCTCGTTGGCCTCGTTGACGGCCGTGGCGACGGCGACCGGGCGCAGCCGGATCACGAAGTGGTCCAGGTGCCGGCCGTCGGGGAGTTCCACGTCGGCGAGATTCACGTCGAACCAGCGGTTCTTGTACACGGTCTGCTCACTCAGGTTCATCCATTGCACGGCTGTGCCACCTTCCGATCGGGTTGGTGGCAACATGGCAGCAGTTCGAACCGTCACAGGGGAACGCGCAGCGCCCCGTCGATGAGCCGGGCGGTCTCCTCCGCGCCCGAACAACCGCTGGTCAGCAGCTGTTCGCGGACCGCCCTCAAGCGGTCGCGCAGGCGCAGCGACTCCATCCCCTTGGCCCGCTCGGCCATTTCGGCCGCGGCCGCCACCGCCCGGTCCGCCTCGCCCTGACGCAACTGGATCTCGCACAGCATCGCGAGGCGGTGCACCCGGCCCCGGTCGTGCGCGGGGGTGCCGACGGCGGCGGTCGCCTGCTCGTGGGCCGCCGCGAGGTCCCCGAGGCTGAGCAGGGCCTCCGCGACCTGGACGTTGACCAGCCCGGGCTGTACGTAGCCGGTCTCGTCCGGTTCGGTGCCCGGGTGGATCCGCTCGGCGGCCTCCTCGGCGTGCCGGATGCAGGTCAACGCGGCGCGGGTGTCGCCGAGTTGGGCGTACGCCTTGGCCTGCATCGCGTAGAGGTCGGCGGCCAGGGCCGGGGTGGTGTGCCGGCCGGCGGCGCGCAGCGCGGCCTCGGCGAAGGCGACGGCCTGGCGGTACTCGCGCAGGTGCAGGGACTGGTTGACGATCAGCGCGATGACGTACGCCCCGAGCCCGCGGTCGCCGCTCGCCTTGGCCAGCCGCAGGGCCTGGTGGAAGTAGCGCTGCGCGAGGCCGTGGGCGTCCGAGTCGTACGCGCAGATCCCCGCCACCGCCACGAGGGACCCGGTGGCCCGGTGCAGCCGGCGGCCGAGTGCGTCGGGGTAGCTGCCGCGCAGCATGGGGGCCGTCTCGCTGCCGAGGAAGCGCACGATCCGGTCCCGGGTGGCGACCCCGCCGGCCCGCCGGTACATCAGCTCGTAGTGGGCGCGGGCGGCCCGCAGGATCTCGATGTGCTCGGGCCCGATCCGGTCCGGGCCGTCCCGGGAGACGTCGGCGTCCTCGGGCGGGTTCTCCCACTCCCAGACCGGGATGACGGCGGGCGTGCCGGTGACCGCCTGCGCGGTGAGCAGTTGGGGCCTGGCCTGCCCGTCGGAACGCCACAGGGCGGCGGCCCGGTCCACGAAGCCGCTGAGCGGCGAGGCCTGCGGGGACACCGGCAGGCCGGGCACGCCGAGCCCGATGTCGTCCAGCCCGAGGGGCCGCCGCAGCCGGCCGCCGAGCACCTCGCAGATCAGGTCGGGGACCTGGCCGCGGGGGCGCTGGCCCTTCAACCACCGGGCGACGGCGGTGCGTTCGTAGCGCAGGGCGAGTCCGCGGGTGCGGCCCGCCTGGTTCACGTACGCGGCGAGTCCGGCGTGTGACATGCCCGCCTCGGCGAGGAGGGCGTCGAGCAGGACATTGGGCTGCATGGGCCGCTCCAAGGGCTCGTCGGTCTCAGGCTAATGGGTGCGCGCTTCACACGGGGTGTGAACCGTGTACGCGCATAAATGCGATACGCACTCTGCCGCCGGGGGTGCCGGGGGCGCTTCACTTAAGGGCCTCGCCAAGAGGCAGCTCGGGTCGTCGGCTCCCCCTCGTACAGTGCGACGACCCGTCACCGCGCCGCCCGTTCTGCTGTCTGCCCGACACTCCACGGCAGGCGGGCGGCGTGTTCCGGCTCCGCCGGGGCCCCCGGTTGGTCGCCGGGCCCGGCGGGGCCGGCCTGGCGGTCAGGAACGGTCGTCGCGGAGCACCAGCAGGGCGACATCGTCGGCGAGCCGCCCGCCGGTGTGCCGGAGCAGGGCCGCGTGCACGCCCGCGACCAGCCGCGCGGGCGTTCGCGGGGCCTCTGCGAGGACGCTCCGCAGGGGGAAGAACGCGCCCACGGCGTCGCGGGCCTCCTCGGCGCCGTCGGTGTACAGGAACAGGATGTCCCCGGGCCGCAGTTCCCCGACGCGGTCGGGCTCGGCGTCCGCCGGAGCGGGCAGCACCCCGAGCGGCGGCATCGTCTCGCCCTCCAGCGCCTGCACGTGCGCGGTCCGCTGCGCGGGGCCTCCCCCACCCCGCCCCTTCCCGGCGTGCCGAATATGCGGCTCCGCCGCGGGGTGGGCTCCGCCCCCGGACCCCCGCGCCTCAAACGCCGGCAGGGCTGAATTTGCCTCCGGCGGCGCCTCAAACGCCGGCGGGGCTGGATTTTTTGCCTCCGGCGGAGCTGACATTGCCGCTGCGCGGCAATCGTGCCCGCTGGGCGGCACTGTTGAGCGCAGCTCGGCCACATCCAGCCTCGCCGGCG
>NZ_JBHUSC010000063.1:0-34378 GCF_042673805.1 Streptomyces sp. NPDC057010
TCCACCCCGAAGGGCTTCATCGTTCGACTTGCATGTGTTAAGCACGCCGCCAGCGTTCGTCCTGAGCCAGGATCAAACTCTCCATGAATGTTTACTCGGCCAGTAAATTAATACAGCCGGTGCACACGCACGAAAGAGCGGGCGCATCATGTCGGAATATGACCGACGCGCCACAACGTCCTCGCTGTGTTGTTGCCTGCCAGCACCCGAAGGCCCGACAGGTCTTTTTCAAAGGAACCTCATCCACCGAAGTGGACGGGGTATCAACTTCTGGCGTTGATTTTTGGCACGCTGTTGAGTTCTCAAGGAACGGACGCTTCCTTCGTACTCACCCTCACGGGCTTTCCTCCGGGCTTTCGTTCTTGCGTTTCCGACTCTATCAGAGTCTTTCGCGCTTGCTTTCCGGGGTCTTCGCTTTCGCGCTTTCCCTTTCCGGCGATTCCGACTCTATCAGGGATTCTCGCTCTCCCTGACCACTCTCCGTTTTGCCAAAAGGGCATACGGAAAGAAGTCGAGCTCGAGATCGGTGATGGAGTGGAGGGATCCCGTCCATCAGACGTTCGCGAGAAGTTCACACGAGGCGTCCTGGCGGGAGTCACGACAGTACAGGCCCTGTGGTGCCCAAGCAAATCGAATAAGGCGTATGGTCTAGTCCACCGGTCTAGTCCACTAGTCTCCGTGCCGAAGGGCCAGCCCGGATCGGGACCAACATCGGGCGAACCCGAACATCTTGTGCCATATCCTTCTGAAGAGTACGCCGTTCGCGACAGGTAGTGACGGCGACACGACGCAGCCCCACCCCTGGGAGGCCCCCCATGACCAGCGTGACGTCCCCACTTGCCGGGCGCGCCATCGGACTCGCGGCAGTGCCCGATCCGGTGTTCTCCGGCGCGATGGTGGGACCGGGCACCGCTATTGATCCCGTGCGCGAGCCTTCGGAGGCGGTGGCCCCCGTTGACGGTGTGGTCGTCTCCCTGCACCCGCACGCGTACGTCGTTGTCGACGGCGATGGCCACGGTGTGCTCACGCACCTGGGGATCGACACCGTGCAGCTCAACGGCGAGGGCTTCGAGCTGCTCGTGAACAAGGGCGACACCGTGGCCCGCGGCCAGGCCGTGATCCGTTGGAACCCCGCCGCCGTCGAGGCCGCGGGCAAGTCCCCCGTCTGCCCGGTCGTGGCGCTGGAGGCCTCTGCCGAGTCCCTCTCCGATGTGGCCGAGAGCGGCGACATGAAGGCCGGGGACGTTCTCTTCGGCTGGAAGTGACCGCGCCGGCCTGACCCCTCCGCCCACAGGGGCGCGAGTCGGACATCCACCGCGGCGGCTGGGGCCGCCGCTCAATCGGAGACGGGTGAAATGGAGACAACGCTGCGAGGCGTCGGCGTGAGCCACGGTGTGGCGATCGGCGAGGTCCGGCACATGGGTACGGCGGTTCTCGAACCGCCGGCGAAGCAGATCACCGCGGACGAGGCGGAGCGCGAACAGGGGCGCGCCCGTCAGGCCGTGGAGGCTGTCTCGGCCGACCTGATCGCGCGCGGCCAGCTGGCCGGCGGCGAGGCTCAGCACGTCCTCGAGGCCCAGGCGATGATCGCCACGGACCCCGAGCTGATGGCGGACGTGGACCGGCGGATCGCCGTCGGCAGCACCGCCGAGCGCGGCGTGTACGACGCGTTCGCCTCCTACCGGGACCTGCTCGCCGGGGCCGGCGAGTACATGGCCGGGCGGGTGGCCGACCTGGACGACGTACGGAACCGGATCGTGGCGCGCCTGCTCGGTGTGCCGATGCCCGGCGTGCCGGACAGCGACGAGCCGTACGTGCTGATCGCCCGTGACCTGGCGCCCGCGGACACCGCGCTGCTCGACCCGGCGCTCGTGCTCGGTTTCGTGACCGAGGAAGGCGGCCCGACCAGTCACAGCGCGATCCTCGCGCGGGCGCTGGGCGTGCCGGCGATCGTCGCGCTGCCGGGTGCCGGTGAGATCGCCGAGGGTACGGTCATCGCCGTCGACGGCAGCACCGGTGATCTGTTCGTCGAGCCGAGCGATGAGAAGCGGGCCGAGCTGGAGGCCGCGGCTGCCGAGCGGAAGGCCGCTCTCGCGGCGTCGTCCGGTCCGGGTGCCACCTCCGACGGCCACAAGGTGCCGCTGCTGGCCAACGTCGGCGGTCCGGCGGACGTACCGGCCGCCGTCGAGGCCGGGGCCGAGGGCGTGGGCCTGTTCCGCACCGAGTTCCTGTTCCTGGACGACAGCAAGAAGGCGCCGTCCGAGGAGAAGCAGGTCGAGTCGTACCGCAAGGTGCTCGAGGCCTTCCCCGAGGGCCGTGTCGTCGTACGGGTGCTCGACGCCGGTGCCGACAAGCCGCTGGACTTCCTGACTCCGGGCGACGAGCCGAACCCGGCTCTGGGCGTGCGCGGTCTGCGGACGCTGCTCGACCACCCGGAGGTGCTGCGCACCCAGCTCACCTCGCTGGCCAAGGCGGCCGAGGGGCTGCCCGTCTACCTCGAGGTCATGGCCCCGATGGTGGCGGACCGGACCGACGCCAAGGCCTTCGCGGACGCGTGCCGTGCGGCCGGGCTGCGGGCGAAGTTCGGCGCGATGGTGGAGATCCCCTCCGCCGCGCTGCGGGCGCGCTCGATCCTCCAGGAGGTCGAGTTCCTGTCGCTGGGCACCAACGACCTG
Organism: Streptomyces sp. NPDC057010; assembly: GCF_042673805.1. Lineage (NCBI taxonomy): Bacteria > Bacillati > Actinomycetota > Actinomycetes > Kitasatosporales > Streptomycetaceae > Streptomyces > Streptomyces sp. NPDC057010. The sequence goes on from NZ_JBHUSC010000063.1 coordinate 2,676, forward strand.
GCCCAGTACGCCTTCGCCGCCGACCGTCAGGTCGGTGCGGTGTCGCGGCTGCAGGACCCGTGGCAGCCGGCGCTGCTCGACCTGATCGCCATGTCGGCCGAGGCCGCCAAGGCGGAGGGCAAGAGCTGTGGCGTCTGTGGCGAGGCCGCTTCGGACCCGCTGCTGGCCTGTGTGCTGACGGGTCTGGGTGTCACCTCCCTGTCGATGGGTGCCGCTTCCATTCCGTACGTACGGGCGACGCTCGCCAAGTACACCCTCGCCCAGTGCGAGCGCGCGGCTGCCGCCGCGCGGGCGTGCGACAGCGCCGAGGAGGCCCGTGTGGCCGCCCAGGCGGTGCTGTCCGGCGAGTAGCCGGAGGGCGTGCGCAGTCGATCGAGGGGTCTTCGCCGGTGGCGAGGGCCCCTCGGCCGTTTCCCCGGGTGCGGGCCTGCGGGTCTAGGGGTGTGGGCCCGGGGCGTCCACCTCGTAGCCGGGGCAGTACTCGACGCCCGGTTCTGGGGCCACGGGCTCCCCGGTGTCGGCGTCCGTGCAGTAGGCGTTGAAGACCGCCGCGGCCGAGAGGACGGTGAGGCGGCCCCGGTCCAGGCGCCAGCCGTGGACGCGGTCCCGGTTGCCTTCGGTGGTGCTCCGCAGGACCAGTCCCCCGGGGCCGCCGAGGGCGAGGCCGGCGGCGAGGACGGTCACGAAGTCGAGGGCCTCGCGGCCTTCGATGCGGGGTGGCGCAGCGGCCCGGCCGTCGCCGGTGTCGGCGTGGAGGACGGCGACGAGCTGTTCCGCCTCGGTCGGCACGCTGCACACGAGGTGATGGTGGCCGGGGCCCGCGCCGGCCAGCAGGCGTTCGAGCGCGGCGGCGGCGCGTTCGAAGGAGGCCTGGCCGATGTCCTCGCCGCAGTCGGCACAGGTTCCGACGCCGGCCAGGAGGCTGGTGGCGTACTCCCAGGTGGCCTGTCGGACGGCCTCGTCCACGAGGAGCGGGACGAGTTCGTCGATGGGCTGTCCCGCATACGGCAGGCCGGCGCCGGTGCCGGCCAGCTCTGCGGTGAAACGGGTGCGGGCCTCGGCCGTGTCCGGGTCGAGGCCGTGCTCCGCGCAGTACTCGGCGTACTCCTCGGGGTCGAAGAGGGCGACGGTCGTGTGGATGCCCTGCGCCGCGAGGGAGCGGAGCAGGGCCTCGACGTGGCGGAGGTAGTCCTCGTGGTCGTCGAAGGTGAAGCTGTGGTAGCCCCGCATGGCCGCGAAGTCCCCGGCGTCGGCGAGCAGGCCGACGGTGCCGGGGACCTCGCGGCGCAGGATGCGGCGCCGGTCGGGGCCGGTCCTCGCCGCGCGCGTGCGTGAGGTCCTTCCCGTCCTGCCCGTCCCGGCGGTGCCGGTTGCGTTGGTGTTGGTTCCGGTGTCCTTCTTCGGTGGCATGGCTCCCCCTGAGTGCCGCAATCGCTTTCTCACTCAGAGTAATCGCCGCCACTGACAGTGAGGTCAGCCGCGGGTGCGGGCCAGCTCCTCGTAGAAGTGGAGGAGGTCGATGTTGTCGACGGAGCCCGGGTTGACGGCCTTGGCCAGCGGCGTTCCCTGGAGGAGCCGCTTGACCGGGACCTCGATGCGCTTGCCGGTGAGGGTGTGCGGGATGGCCGGGACCTCGATGATCTCGTCGGGGACGTGGCGCGGGGAGAGTTCCTCGCGGATCGTCGCCTTGATGCGCGCACGCAGCTCGTCGTCGAGCGTGGCGCCGGGGGCGAGGTGGACGAAGAGCGGCATCCAGTAGCCGCCGTTCGGCTCCTCCAGGCCGATGACCAGGGATTCCTTGATCTCCGGAAGGCGCTCGACGGCCTCGTAGATGTCGGCGGAGCCCATCCGGACACCCTGGCGGTTCAGGGTGGAGTCGGAGCGGCCGTGGATGATCACCGAGCCGTGGTCGGTGATCGTGATCCAGTCCCCGTGGCGCCAGGTGCCCGGGAACATCTCGAAGTAGCTGTCGCGGTAGCGGCTGCCGTCGGGGTCGTTCCAGAAGCGGACGGGCATGGACGGCATGGGATTGGTGACGACGAGCTCGCCGACCTCGCCGATGACGGGCTTGCCCGACGGGTCCCAGGCCTGGAGGTCCGTACCGAGGCAGGCGGCCTGGAGCTCTCCGATGTGCACGGGGAGCGTGGGCACGGCGCCGACGAAGCAGCTGCACACGTCGGTGCCGCCGCTGACGGAGGCGATCCAGAGGTCCTCGGCCACCTCGTCGTGGAGCCAGCGGAAGCCGTCGGGCGGGAGCGGGGAGCCGGTGGTGGCCACGCACTTCACGGCGGAGAGGTCGAAGTCGCGGCCCGGGTGCACCTCGGCCTTGCGGCAGGCCATGACGTAGGCGGCGGACGTGCCGTAGAGGGTGGCCCCGGTGCGCTCGGCGATGCGCCACTGGGCGCCGGTGTCGGGGTAGCCGGGGCTGCCGTCGTAGAGGACGACGGTCGTGCCGGTGAGCAGGCCGGAGACGAGGAAGTTCCACATCATCCAGCCGGTGGAGGTGTACCAGAAGAACCGGTCCTCCGGGCCGAGGTCGCAGTGCAGGCCGAGCTGCTTGAGGTGTTCGAGGAGGATGCCGCCCTGGGACTGGACGATGGCCTTGGGCAGGCCGGTCGTCCCGGAGGAGTACAGGACCCAGAGGGGGTGGTCGAAGGGGACGGCCTCGAAGACCGGCTCGGTGGCCGCGGAGGTGAGGGCGGACCAGTCGAGGGCGCCCGCGGGGGCCGGCGTGCCGAGGAGGGGGATGTGGACGACGGCGAGCAGGGAGGGCAGCTCGGCGCGGAGCTCGGCGACGGTGTCGCGGCGGTCGTGCTCCTTGCCGCCGTAGCGGTAGCCGTCCACGGTGAACAGGACGACCGGCTCGACCTGCTGGAAGCGGTCGAGGACGCTGCGGGCGCCGAAGTCGGGCGCGCAGGAGGTCCAGACGCCTCCGACGGCGGCGGTGGCGAGGAGGGCGACGACGGCCTCGGAGATGTTGGGGAGGTAGCCGCTGACCCGGTCGCCGGGGCGCACGCCGAGGGCGCGCAGCTCGGCGGCGAGCGAGCCGACCTGGCGGCGGAGCTCGGCCCAGGTGACGGGGGTGGGCTCGTGGGTCTCGTCCACGCACAGCAGGGCGGCGTCGTCGGCGCGGGCGGGGTCCTCGGCGGCGCGCAGGGCGTGCTCGGCGTAGTTGAGGGTGGCGCCGGTGAACCAGCGTGCGCCGGGCATGGAGCGGTCGGCGAGGACGGATTCGTACGGGGTGGCGAAGCGGACCTCGAACCACTCGGCGACGGCCTGCCAGAAGGTGTCGAGCTCGTCGACGGACCAGCTCTGCAGGGCGGGGTAGCCGCCGTCGGCCGGGGCCCCGTGGCGCTCGGCGGCCCAGGCCTGGAAGGCGGTGATCCGGGCCGCGGCGATCCGGTCGGGGCCCGGGGCCCAGAGGGGTTCCGGCTGCGTGGCTGAGGTCATGGGTCGGCTCCCGGTCAATTCTGCGGCTCGCGCTTCGTGTGCGTACGGTGCCATCGCGCGGGGGGTGTGCGCGCGGCGGCTCACTGGGACGATGCCACGTGATCGACATCCGCACCAGAGCAGTCTTCACCGCTTTCGGCGCCGGCGGCATGTGCACCGCCACCACTCTGCGGCGGTCGCCCGTGGGTGAACGACAGTTGAACGCACCACGCTCGGCCGGGGGCCGGTGGCAGGGTGACGGCATGAACGGTCGTGATCTGGTGCGTGCGGTGAAGGACATGGGCAACGAGCGCGGACGGCGCGCCTGGCTCTCGGCGTGGCGCCACCGGCGCACGGACGCGGAGGGTCTTCCGCGCCGGGGCGCGGAGCGGGCGCGCGTGCCGGGGCTGCTGGTCGGTACGGAGCCCCGGCCGGGCGGGGGCGTGCTGCGGTTCGCACGTTCGGAGCTGCTGGTGCGGGTCACGGCGGGCGGGGCCGTGTTCTGGGGCTGGGACGGTGCCGGGCCGACGCCCTCGTACGCGGTGGTGGGCAGCGGCCCCGAGCCGGACCCGCGGGCCGTGCTGGAGCCGGACACCGGGGGCGGCTGGCGGGTGGTGTCGGAGCGGGTGACGGTGGCGGTGTCCCGGTACGGGGCGGTGGAGGTGCGGACCCCGGGCGGGGCGGTGCTGCGGCGGGAGCTGCCGCCGCGGTGGTGGGAGCCGGTTCCCCTGGCCGGGGAGGCGACGGGTGGGGGGACCCCGGGTGGGGACGGGACGCCCGGTGGGGACGGCGTTCCGGGCCGGGGCGGGGGCGGAACTCCGGGCTGGGTCGGGGCCCCGGGCGACGGCCTGGCTGGGCCGAGGGGGCCGGTGCGGCTTCACGATCGGGGCTCCTCCCCGGACCCCGCGCCTCAAACGCCGGCGAGGCCGGAACCGCGGTGGTTGCAGCGGAGTGAGGTGGCGGCCGATGCGCGGTTCTTCGGGCTCGGGGGGCGGGCCGCCGGGCCCCGGCTGCGGGACGGGGCGTACCGGCTGTGGAACACGGATCCGAAGGGCGGCTTCGGGCCAGGTGACGATCCGCTGTACCTGACGATGCCGGTGCAGATGGTCGTCGCCGACGCGGGCACGCACCTGGTGTTCCACGACAACTCGTGGGACGGCCGGGTGGTATTGCGCGAGGGCGAGGAGGGCGCGGGCTCGGGGGTGGACCGGCCGGGGGTGACCGAGCTGCGCATGGAGGGCGGTCCGCTGCGGTGCTGGGTGCTGGTGGGGACGCCCGCGCGGATCCTCCAGGGCTGGTCGAGGCTGACGGGCGGCGCCGCGGTGCCGCCGGAGTGGGCGCTGGGGTACCAGCACGCGCGGTGGGGTTTCGGCAGCGCGGCGGAGGTGCGGCGCGTGGTCGGGGGGTACGCCTCGCGCGGGCTCCCGCTGGCGGCCGTGCACCTGGACATCGACCACTACGACGGGCACCGGGTGTTCACGGTGGACGAGGAGCGGTTCCCCGATCTGCCGGGGCTGGCACGGGAGTTGGGCGAGCAGGGCGTGCGGCTCGTGTCGATCGTCGATCCGGCGGTGAAGACGGGTGACTCCGTGCACGCGTCGGGGCGCGGGGTGGGGACGGGCGGGGCTTTCGTACGGGACGCGCGGGGCGGGGAGGTGCGCGGCGAGGTCTGGCCGGGCGAGTGCGTGTACCCGGACTTCACGGATCCGGTGGTGCGGGAGTGGTGGGGCGGGCTGTACGAGGAGCGGCTCGCGCAGGGCTTCGCCGGTTTCTGGCACGACATGAACGAGCCGGTGTCCTTCGCGCCGTTCGGGGACGCCACGCTGCCGCGGTCGGCGCGGCACGCGATGGACGGTGCGGGCGGGGACCACCGGGCCGGGCACAACGTGTACGGGCTCGGGATGGCGCGGGCGGGCTGGGAGGGGCTGATCCGGCTGCGGCCGGCGGAGCGGCCGTTCCTGTTCTCCCGGTCGGGGTGGGCGGGGATGCAGAGGTACGGGGGCACGTGGTCGGGGGACGTGGAGAGCAGCTGGGAGGGCCTGCGGGCCTCGCTGGCGCTGGTGTTGGGGCTCGGGCTGTGCGGGGTGCCGTACTCGGGGCCGGACGTCGGGGGGTTCGGCGGGTCGCCGTCCCCCGAGTTGTACGTGCGGTGGCTGCAACTGGGGGCGTACCTGCCGCTGTTCCGGACCCACTCGGCGATCTGGGCGGGGCGGCGGGAGCCGTGGGAGTTCGGGGCGGAGGTGGAAGAGCAGGCGCGGGCGGTGATGGCGGAGCGGGAGCGGCTGCGGCCGTACTTCGTGACGCTGTCGCACCTGGCGCGGCGGACGGGGGCGCCGTACGTGCGGCCGGTGTGGTGGGGGACGCCGGAGGAGCGGGGGCTGCGGGACTGCGAGGACGCGTTCCTGCTGGGCGATGCGCTGCTGGTCGCTCCGGTGCTGGAGTGCGGGGCGGACCGGCGGGCGGTACGGCTGCCGCGGGGGCGGTGGTACGACACGGCCACGGGGGCGGCGTTCGAGGGGCCGGGGCAGATCCTGCTGGACGCGCCGCAGGGGCGGATCCCGGTGCTGGCGCGGGCGGGGGCGGTGATTCCGGTCCGGTCGGCGGGAGGTGGCGGGGTGGAGCTGGAGGTGTGGGCTCCGGCGCGGGGGCGTACGGGGGGCGGGGTGGTGATCCGGGATCCGGGGCCGGGGTTCGAGGCGGGCGAGGTCGAGCGGTACACCGTCCGGTGGGGTGGGGACGGGGTGGTGGTGGAGACGGAGGCCGGGGGGCTGGTGGACGGTGTGGTCGTACGGGGCGTCTAGCGGCGGGCCGGGCGGGGCTCGGGGTGGCTGGGCCGGGTGGGTGGGTGCGGCTTCACGATCGGGGCTCCGCCCCGCGCCCCGCGCCTCAAACGCCGGCGGGGCTGGAATTGGCTGGGCGAGTGGGCAAGTGCCGCTACATGATCGGGGCTCCGCCCCGGACCCCGCGCCTCAAACGCCGGCGGGGCTGGGTGTGGTCGGCGGGGCTGGGAGCGGTCGGCGGGGCTGGGAGCGGTTAGCCGTAGTGGCCCTCGAACCAGGACTTGGCTGCCTGGGTGTGGAGGGGGAAGGCCAGGTCGGTGGGGGTTCGGAGGGTGTGCCAGCCAGTGGTTTCGTTCGTGGGGGTAGGGGCGGGGAGGGTGCTGGACGGGCGGGGCGGGAGGAGGCCGAAGAGGAGCAGGTGGCCGGCCGGGGAGCTCATGGCGTCGGCCAGGGTGACCTCCGAGGCCGGGGCGGTGATGCCGGTTTCCTCCCGGAGCTCGCGGACGACCGCTTCGCGCCAGTCCTCGCCGAAGTCGATGAAGCCGCCCGGCAGGGCGATGCCGCCGAGGGCCGGCTCGATGGTGCGGGTGATGACCACGAGGCCGGTGCCGTCCGCCTCCTCGACGGGCAGGAGGGCGATGGCCACCGGGAGCGGGTTGCGGTAGGCGGTAGTGCCGCACGCGGTGCAGTCGCGGGGCCACGTAAAGGTGGAGTAGGGCGCTCCGCAGGTGGAGCAGTGCGAGTCTCTCGGGTGTGCCGGCATGCGGGGATGGTATGCCAAGGGGCATGAGGGCAGCCGCGGTTGTGGCGTGCGTGGGGCTCCTGTGCGGCGGGGCCGCGGCTCCGCCGGGGTTCACGGCCCTGGCGCAGGTCGATCCGACCGTCCGGCAGGACGAGGAACCCGTGTGCCTGCTCGCGCGGCCTGTCGCCGCGGCATCGGGGCGGGCGCGGCGGCGGCTGCGGCGCGGCCTGTCGCTGAAGGTGTACGACTGCTGCCGGCCGCAGCGGGGACATGGGGACGCCCTTCGACTTCTTCGATCCGCGCTCGCACACGGACAGTGCGGCGGTGTCGGAGGCGGCCCGGGCGAACCGCCGGCTGCTGCGCGAGGCGCTCGGCGTGGCGGGGTTCGTCGACTTCCGGGTCTCCGGGGCGTCTGTCGGGTCGGCGTGGCCGTGAGTACCGTGCCCGCATGACGTTCGATTCTTACGAGGAATTCTGGCCCTACTACGTCGCGATGCACTCCCGCGCCGCCACCCGCTGGGTGCACCTCACCGGCACGCTCACCGGGCTCGCCCTGACCGTCTACGGCGTGGCGCGCGGGCGGAAGCGGTATCTCGCCGCGCTGCCCCTGATCGGGTACGGGACCGCCTGGCCCGCGCACTTCCTCATCGAGAAGAACAATCCGGCCACCTTCGGCCATCCCGGGTGGTCCCTGCGCGGGGACGCGCAGATGATCCGGATGATGCTGGCCGGGCGTGACGCGGAGTTGGCGGAGATCGCGCAGAAGTGGCTCGCCGAGAACCGGTGACCTCGTAGCCCGCCCGTGCCAGACTTCTGACGATCCGTCAGTTGTCTGGCTTGGGAGGGGTCTTGGCACGCACACGCACACCCGTCGTGAGCGGGTGGTTCACCGGGGACGGTCCGGGCGGCGGCTTCCGGCTGCTCGGCACCCGGTGTTCCGCCTGCACCGCGGTGTTCTTCCCGCGCGAGGACGCGTACTGCCGCAATCCGCACTGCCCCGGCGGCGGCGAGCTCGCCGAGGTGCCGCTGTCCCCGCGCGGGCGGGTCTGGTCCTACACCGACGGGCGCTATCGGCCGCCCGCCCCGTACGTGTCCGATCCGGAGGCGCCCTGGGAGCCGTACACCCTGGTCGCCGTGGAGCTGGAGGCCGAGGGGATGGTCGTGCTGGGGCAGGCGGCGCCGGGGGTGGGCGTCGCCGATCTGGCGGTCGGCATGGAGGTCGAGGTGGTGGGCGGAGTGCTGAACGAGGATGCCGGGACCACCTGGCTGACCTGGCAGTTCAAGCCGGTGGGAGGAGTCGCGTGAGCGCCGCCGACATCGCCGTGCTCGGCGCCGGGATGCACCCGTGGGGCAAGTGGGGCCGCAGCTTCGTCGAGTACGGGCGGGCCGCGGCGCGGGCGGCGCTCGACGATGCGGGGCTGGACTGGACGGACGTCGGGTCGATCGTCGGCGCCGACACCGTGCGCTCCGGTTATCCGGGCTACGTGGCCGGGGCCACCTTCGCGCAGGCGCTCGGCTGGCAGGGCGCACGGGTGACCAGCGTGTACGCGGCCTGCGCGTCGGGGGCGCAGGCGATCGGGACGGCCCGGGCGCAGATCCTGGCGGGCCTGGCCGACGTGGTGCTGGTGGTGGGCGCGGACGCGGCGCCGAAGGGGTTCTTCGCGCCGGCCGGGGGCGACCGGCCGGACGACCCGGACTGGCTGCGCTTCCGGGTGCTGGGCGCCACCAATCCGGCGTACTTCGCGCTGTACGCCCGCCGCCGGATGGCCGTGCACGGGGACACCGCGGAGGACTTCGCCCTGGTCAAGGTGAAGAACGCGGCGGCCGGGGCGCTCAACCCGTACGCCCGCTACCGCAAGACGGTCTCGGCCGAGGAGGTCGCGGCCTCGGCCGTCGTCGCCGATCCGCTGCGGCTGCTCGACATCTGCGCCACCTCCGACGGGGGCGCGGCCCTGGTCCTGAGCAGCATGGACTTCGCGCGGTCGCGGGGCGTCGCCGACCCGGTGCGGATCCGGGCCGTGTCGACGGTGACCCCCACCTATCCCCGTACGGTGCTGGACCTGCCGGACATCGCCACCGACTCGGTGGTGGCCGTGGAGCCCGCGGCCGGCTCGTTCCGGGCCTCGATCGCGCGTGCCGCGTACGAGGAGGCGGGGCTCGGCCCGGAGGAGCTCTCCCTCGCCGAGGTGTACGACCTGTCCACGGCGCTGGAGTTGGAGTGGTACGAGGACATCGGGCTCTGCGGGGAGGGTGAGGGGGCCAAGCTCGTACGGGAGGGCGCGACGGCCCTCGGCGGGCGGATCCCCGTCAACACCAGCGGCGGGCTGGCCTCCTTCGGAGAGGCGGTGCCGGCCCAGGCCATCGCCCAGGTGTGCGAGCTGACGTGGCAGTTGCGGGGTACGGCCGGGGCCCGGCAGGTGCCGGGGGCACGGGCCGGGATCACCGCCAATCAGGGGCTGTTCGGGCACGGTTCGGCCGTGGTCGCGGTGCGCTGAGCGGCGGCTACCGGCGGGTGTTGTCCGAACGCTTGACGGCCCCCGGCGGCGGGTTCACACTCGCTCCACAGTCCCGCGCCGCGCCGGGACCCCGGATCCCCCCATGAGAGCTGCGGCCCGTACCCCAGTCGGCGGGGGTACGGGCCGCCTCCACGTCCGGCCGACCCCGTGAGCGCTCCGGGTCAGGCTCCCGCCGTGAGGCTCCGGCGGCGGGCCCGGGCCAGCGACATCGCGTGTTCCACGACCCCGACCAGGACGTCCTTCACGGACTCCCGGTCGCGGGCGTCGCACAGCAGCACCGGCACGCCGGGGTCGAGGTCGAGTGCCTCCCGTACGGTCACCACGGGGTGCCGGTCCGCGCCGTCGAAGCAGTTGACCGCGACGACGAACGGGATCTCGCGCCGCTCGAAGTAGTCGACGGCGGCGAAGCAGTCGGCGAGGCGCCGGGTGTCCGCGAGGACCACCGCGCCGAGCGACCCCTGGGCCAGCTCGTCCCACAGAAACCAGAACCGGTCCTGCCCGGGAGTGCCGAACAGGTACAGCACCAGGTCCTCGCGGAGCGTGATGCGCCCGAAGTCCATGGCCACGGTGGTGGTGCTCTTGCCCTCCACTCCCCCGGTGTCGTCGATGGCGGCGCCGGGCTCCGAGAGCTGTTCCTCCGTCCGCAGGGGTCTGATCTCGCTGACCGCACTGACCAGGGTGGTCTTGCCCACCCCGAAGCCGCCCGCGACCAGGATCTTCAAGGTCAGCGGTTCGACCGGTGACACGGCGTGCATGGCACCGGTGCGGCTAGAGCGCCCGAAGGCCATCGATCACCTCACGCAGAATGGATTCATCGGGCAGTTCGGCCGGCGGTACCGGCCGGGTCACGTGGACCAGTTCCTCGTCGACGAGGTCCCCGATCAGGACCCGTACGACCCCGACCGCGAGGTCGAGCTCGGCCGCGAGTTCGGCGACCGACTGCGGCCTCTCCAGGCACAGGCCGAGGATGTGGACGTGTTCCGGGGACAGGCTCATGTCCCAGGCCGGATCGTCGGCCGCCGCTTCGGCGACGACGAGGGCGATCAGGTCGAGTCGGTGCTGGCCCGCGTGGCTGGTCCGACCGCGGGTCATGGCGTACGGGCGTACGACCGGACCCGCCTCGTCGTCGAACCAGTGCGTGGGGTCGGGGGCGGGGGCCCGGTCGGCGACCGGGGTGTCGGAGGGATGGTCCTGGCCTGGTTCGCTCATGCCGTACGACTCACCCTCCGGCTGGCAGCCCGGTGCGCGGGGCGGTCGCCAGGTGGTCGCCGACGCGCTTGACCATCAGGGTCATCTCGTACGCGACCTGGCCGACGTCGGAGTCGGCGTCGGAGAGCACGGCCAGGCAGCTGCCGTCGCCCGCGGCCATGACGAACAGGAAGGCCTCGTCGAGCTCGACGACGGTCTGGCGGACCTTGCCGGATTCGAAGTGCCGGCCGACGCCCTTGGCCAGGCTGTGGAAGCCGGAGGCCACCGCGGCGAGGTGCTCGCTGTCCTCGCGGGTCAGGTCCTTGGAGCTGCCGGTGGGCAGGCCGTCGCCGGAGAGGACCACCGCCTTGCGGATGGATCCGACCTTGTCGACGAGCTCGTCGAGGAGCCAGTTGAGCGGGCCGGAGCCGCGGCCCCTGGTGTCGTTTCCGGTCTGCGGTGCGGTCATCGACCGTCCCCTTCGTTCTCGTATCCGGGACCCGTGGCGGCGGGGGTGCCGGCCTCGGTCTCCGACTGCTGCTGTGCGTGCTTCCTGCGGCCCGCGGTCCAGCCGCGCTGGAGTGCGGACATGCGCGCCCGTACGTCCTCCGCGTCCCGGTCGGCCACCTGGTCGGGGGCGGCATCGTCGGGGGCGGGGGCCGGGGAGTTCTTGAGCTGTGGGGCCAGGCTGGCCTGGCGGACCCGGCGGGGCAGGCCGCCGGGGCCGGTGGGCGCCGGCGCGGCCTGCGGGGTGCTCTTGGGGACGGCCTTCGGCGCGGGACCCTGCGTGGGCGCGGGCTGCGGCACCACGTGCACCGGGCGCGGCTCCACCCGGCGGCCGTGTTCGGCGACCAGGGTCGGGGCGGGGCGGCGGCGGGGCAGCGGCACGGCTCCGCCGGAGCGGGCGCCGTCGGGGCGCGGGACCTCCAGGCGCTGGGTGTCCAGGCGCACCGGGCCGGTGGGGGCGAGCGGCTCGCGCTCGCGGTCTCCCCTGCGGGCGGCGTGGCGTTCGGTGTGCCGGTCGGTGTGCGGCCGGTCCGCCGGGCGCAGCCCGAGCAGGGAGCTGCGCGGGGTGCCGTTCGGCGGGGTCTCGTCGTCGAGGGTCGCCATGGCCGGGCGGCCGCCGATGCCGTCCAGGACGGCGGGGTCGTCGAGGCCGTCGAGGCCGTCGAGGGGCGCGACGGCCTGCACCCCGTCGAGGCCGAGGACGTCGAGCGGGGCCTCCAGCTCCACGGGGCCGCGCAGTTCGGCGCCGGCCGGCAGCGGGCGGCCGGCGGGGACGCGCTCCACGGCGGCGGGCGCGGGGCGGCCGGTGGCGACGGCCCCGGTGCCGGCCTTGGCCCCGTCGAGCCGGATGCCGGTGCCGTTGGTCTCGGGGGCCTCGGTGAGGATCTCCACGGGGAGGAAGACCACCGCGGTCGTGCCCCCGTACGGGCTGGGCTGCAGGGCGACCTTGACGCTGTGGCGCTGCGCGAGGCGGCTGACGACGAACAGGCCGAGCCGGTCGGTGTCGGAGAGTTCGAACTCGGGGGTCTCGGCGAGCCGCAGGTTCGCGTCGAGCAGTGCGTCCGGGTTCATGCCGAGGCCGCGGTCGTGGATCTCCAGCGTGAAGCCGTTGGCCACGCGCTCGCCGTGCACCTGGACCGCGGTGTGCGGCGGCGAGAACACGGTGGCGTTCTCCAGGAGTTCGGCGACGAGGTGGGTGATGTCGGCGACGGCCGGTCCGGCGATGCCCAGGCGCGGGAGGCGGCGTACCTCGATGCGCTCGTAGTCCTCGACCTCGGCGACCGCGGCCCGTACGACGTCCATCAGCTGGACGGGCTTGCGCCACTGGCGGGAGGGCGCGGCGCCGGAGAGGATCACCAGGCCTTCGGCGTGGCGGCGCATGCGGGTGGTCATGTGGTCGAGGCGGAAGAGGTCGGCGAGCTCCTCGGTGTCCTCGGTGCGGCGCTCCATGGTGTCGAGGAGGGTCAGCTGGCGGTGCAGCAGGACCTGGTTGCGGCGGGCGAGGTTGACGAACACCTCGGAAACGCCGCGGCGCAGTTCCGCCTGCTTGACGGCGGCCTCGACGGCGGCGCGCTGGAGGGTGTTGAGGGCCTGGCCGACCTGGCCGACCTCGTCCTTCTCGTACTCCAGGCGGGGCGCCTCGGTCTCGACGTCCACGTGCTCGCCGGCGGCGAGGCGGCGCATCACGGCCGGCAGCCGGACGCCGGAGACCTCGTGGGCCTCCTTGCGGAGGCGCGAGAGGTCGCGGACCAGTTCGCGGCCGATGCGCACGGAGAGGACCAGGGAGACGATGAGGGCGATGAAGCCGAGGATGCCGGCGACGGCGGCCTGGACGAGGACGTCCATGGCGACGGGCTCGACGCGCTTCTGGTAGCGGTCGCCGGCGTCGGTGCCCATGGCGGCGAGGTCGTCGAGGAGCTTGGTCGACGCCTCTTCCCACTGGGCGGCGGTCAGGCCGCGCGGGTTGCGGACGGCGCCGGCGCTGAGGAAGCGTTCCTCCGCGTCGCGTACGGCCTTGGAGTCGACTCCGCCCCAGTACTGCTCGAAGCGCTCGCGCTCGGCGGCCGGGAGGATGGCGAGGTTGAACTCGTAGAGCAGCTTGCGGTTGGCGACGAAGTCGGAGACGTGGCGGATGTCGGCCGGGCCGGTGTTGCGGGCGGCGAGGGCGGAGGCGATGACGGCGTCCTCGCGGGAGAACGCCTCGCGGGCCCGGGTGACGCCGACGAGGGCGCGGCCCTGCTTGTCCATCTCCACGTTCTCCAGGGCGTGGAGATTCATGAGGAACTCGTAGCAGGGGTCGACGAGCCGGCCGTAGAGGTCGAGGGCCTGGGTGGGGTCGAGGCTGTTCGAGTCGACGGAGTGGCGCAGGGCGCCGACGCCGCGGAAGGCGGCGAGGATGGAGCGCAGGCGCTCGGCGTTCTGCGGGCTCAGCTCGTCGACGACCTCGGGGTCCTGGGCGCTGGCGCTGATCTGCTCTACGGCGGCGTCGGTTTCGGCGCGGCGCTTGGCGAGTTCGGCGGTGGCGTTGGCCGCGCGGGGGTCGCCGATGAGGACGAGGGTCTGGCGGCGTTCCTTCTGGATGACGCGGACGACGTCCTCGATGGGGTAGCCGACCTTGTCGATGACGTAGGCCACGTCGAGGAGTTGGACGGCCTGGCGGCCGGTGATGACCGTGGCGAAGCCCCAGAGGGCGGTCAGGGAGACGAGCGGCACAAGGAGCAACGCCACGATCTTCCGGCGGATGGACTTCCCGCGAAAGCGCATGGCCTCCCCAGCCTCCCCCAGCTCAACCCCGTTGTCCGGGATCGGTGTTCCGTCATTTAAACGGCGTGAGCCTACTACTGCCACGCAGCGGCATCGAAGGCGTGTCCGGACGTTTTCGGCCGGACGCCTGGACGAAGATCACGAGTTGTCCGATACTTCCGGTGAATAGCCGCCCGATATGCGGCAGATGACACTTGGTGGGGCGTCGGTTCCCGCAACCCGATGGATGGCTGGAATTATTCGTTCCGCGATCACCGGGGGCGGTGGAAGTGTCCGGGATCCGGGAATCTCCCGGCGGTGCGGATCGTCTTCTGTTCGGGGTAGACGTGTGGGGTGGGCATGGCCGACCGCGCGGTGGGGAGGGAGCGGAACGATGAGCGGACACGAGGGCGGCGGGGGCGGGGGCCGGCGCGGGCTGTGGGTGGAGGAGCCGGCACGCCGGCCGCGGATGCCGGATCCGGTGCGGGCGTCCGCGGTGCGGGCGGTGCTGATCGTCGCCGTGACGCTCACTCAGGCGACGATCGCCTTCCTCCTCACGATCACCGGCTCGTGGCTCGCCTTTCCGATGGTGCTCGGGGCGGTGGCGGGCACGATCGTGGCCACGTGGGGGGTCTTGGACGTGGTGATCACCCGGCAGACGTGGAACCAGCGGTACGGGGTCGTCTCGGAGCCGAGCAGTACGGCGCGGGCGCGGCGCCGCGAGGCCGCGCGCTCGGCGCGCCCGTCCCCCGGCCCGGGCCGAATAGCCCGCGAGGACGGCCCCCTCACGGCCTTCGGCCGCCGCTAGGCCGCGGCAGGCCACGATGCGCCGTTCGGTCAGCCTGAGGGTGAGCCTCGCGTGGCTTTGCGCTCCGGAGTCCTAGCGTGACCCCATGACGAGGAGACAGGACCTGGCACAGCGGGCGGCCGTGGTGCTCTGCGTGACGGCGGCGCTGACGGGACCGGGGAACCCGGCCGGCGCATCCGCCGGGACGGCGGCAGTCGAGCGGTCCCCGCGGGGTGATGCCCTCGTTTACGTCGCCAACCTCCACTCCGACACGCTGTCGGTCGTCGACGCCGGCACCGGCACGGTCGTGGACAGCATTCCCGTCGGGAACGGACCGGACAGCGTGGCCGTCAGCCCGGACGGCTCCCGCGCCTACGTCACCAATTCCGCGGCGGACACGGTATCGGTGATCGACGCCCGTACCAGGACGGTCGTCGCCACCGTCGCTGTCGGGGACGAACCGAGCAGGGTGACGGTCTCTCCCGACAACCGGAACGTCTACGTCGCCAACGTCGGCTCGGACAACGTGTCGGTGATCAGCACCCGCACCCTTGCCGTGACCGACACCATTGCGGTGGGCGACGCCCCGCTGGGCGTGGCCGTGGCACCCGACGGATGCACCCTGTACGTCGCCAACGCCGCGTCCGGCACCGTCTCGGTGGTCCGGACCGCCACCGCAACGGTCACCGGAACCATCCCCGTCGGCAGCGGACCGACCGCCCTCGTGCTCACCCCCGACGGCCGCCGCCTGTACGTCTCCAACCTGGACTCGGACGACGTGTCGGTGGTCGACGTCCACGACGGCGCGGAATCGGACCGCATCCCGGTCGGGGACCAGCCTGCGGGCATCGGCGTGCTACCGGACGGGCGCCAGGTGTACGTCGCCGACATCGGGTCCGACGACGTGTCCGTGATCAGCACGCGCGGCGGCGCCGTCACCGAAACCATCGCCGTGGGAGACGGCCCCAACGGCCTGGCTGTCAGCCCGGACGGCTCCCGCGTCTACGTCAGCAACTTCGACTCGGACACCCTGTCGGTCATCGACACCTCGACGGCCCGCGTGACGGACACGGTGGCCGTGGGCGACGGGCCCACCGGCGTGGCAGCGGTTCCGGGAAGCCCACTGGGCAAGGCCCCGTCGAAACCCGCCCCCCGTGACCGCTAGGCCGTGGGGGCCGTTCGGCGGAACATGCGGGTGGCCGTGATCTCGCCGTGGATGGTTTCGGCCTCCGGGGACCGCTGCGGCAGGCCCGGGCGCAGGTGCTCCTCCACGCTGATGTACTTGAGCCCCGCCCGCAGGTCGGCGTCGTTGCGCAGCCGGATGACCAGCGGGAACTCGGCCAGTGCCGTGGTGTCGAACAGCCCCGTCGTGTAGAGGAGCTGGACGCCGAGCGCGTCCGAGACCGCCCGCTGGAGCTCCAGCAGGTACGTGGCGTTCGCGCGGCCGATCGGGTTGTCCAGGAACAGCGTGCCCGCGTGGCGGTGCTTGTCCCGGCCGCGGTCGTTGCTCCGCAGCGCGGCCATCGTGCAGTAGAGCGCGATCGCCGCGGTCAGCAGCTGCCCGCCGGAGAAGACGTCGCCCATCTGGCCGACGGGGACCCGCTCGGCGCGCAGCACCGCGTCCGGCTTGAGGATCTCCACCGAGATGCCCTTGGGTTCGAGGGCGGCCTGGACCCCCCTCAGCAGCAGGGACATGCCGTCGCGGCGGCCTTCCCCGAAGGAGGCGGTGCTGTTCTTCTTCACCGCCGCGCGCGTGGCCTCGTCGATGACCTCGCCGAGCCGTTCCGTCAGCGTCGCCTGGTCCGGCTCCTCGAAGCGGATGCGCAGGAACTCCTGGCCCGACCATTCGCCGAGGCCTTCGGGGAGCTGGGAGAGCCGCTGCGCCGAGCGGAGCGTGGCCAGGGCCGATTCGACCAGGCCGCGCAGGCGGTCCACGATGCTGTCGCGGTTGCGCTCCAGCTGCGCCAGCTCGTCGGTGAGGACGCGCAGCCGCGGGGCGAAGGCGCTCGCCCAGGCCGCCGCGTGCTCGGGCAGTGCGGAGGCGGGCAGTTCGCGGATCTGCTGGCGCGCGGGGGTGCGTACCTGCTCGTAGCGGGTGGCGTTGGCGTGCCGGACCAGGACGTCGCTCGCCTCGCGCACGGCGGACTCGGCGGCCGACAGGTCCGCCGCGCAGCCGCGCAGGGCCCGGCGGGCCTCGGTGGCCGACTGGCGGGCCTCCTCCAGCGTCCCCGGGTGCGGCACCGGCTCCTGCTCGTCGTCGGGGTGGGCGTGGGCGTGGTCGCGCAGGAGGTCCCGCAGCAGGGCCGCCGTCTCGTCGAACCCGCCGGCGCCGTCCTCCGCCGTGCGGTGGGCGCGCAGCAGGTCCGCGTGGGCGGCCCGGGCGCCCTCCACGGCGGCGGTGTGCGCGGCGAGTTGGGCGGTGGCCGTACGGAGCAGTCCCTGGGCCTGGTCCACGTCCTGCGGGACGAGTTCCTCGGGGAGTTCGGTGTGCGCCCCGCCCTCGGCGGGGGCGTGCCGTTCGGCCTCGCCGCGCAGCCGGCCGAGCTGCTCGCTGGCGGCCGACGCGCGGGTCTCCAGCATCTGTACGAGGGCCTCGGCGCGGGCGGCCGCGGCCTGCCGGGAGGGTCCGTCGGCTCCGTCGGTGCCTTCGAGGAGCTGGGCGGCGCGCGTACGGACCTTGTTGGTAAGGCGGTCCAGTTCGGCGAGGGCGGCGCTCTCGTCGCTCTCGGCGCGGGCCTGCTCGGCGCGCAGGTCGGCGCCGACGCCGACCTTCTCGTAGAGCTGGGAGGCGGCCCGGTAGGCCTCGCGCAGGTCCGGCAGCGGCGCCTTGACGGTGCCGTCGTCCTCCGGGAGGGGCTCGGGGGCGCCGGCGATCTCGGCGCGCTCGGCCCGCAGGGCGCGGGCGGTGCGGCGGGCGTCGTCGGCGGCGCGCTGGGCGGCGCGCCGGTCCTCGTCGGCGGCGCGGGCCCGGTCCAGGCAGACCTCGGCGCGGGCCTCGGACTCGGCGGCCTCGTCGGCAAGTTCGCGCAGGCGGGCCTGCCAGCCGGCCCGCTCGCGCAGGCGGAAGGCGAGGCCGGCGAGGGCGTCGGCGGCGCGGCGGGCGCGCTGGGCGGTGTCCTGGCGCTCGTCACGCACGCGGGCGGCGTCGGCGGCGGCCTCGTCGGCTTCGGCGCGTACGGTACGGGCCTCGGCGAGCTCGGCGTCGGCCTCTTCGGCGAACGCCCGGGCGGCCTCGGCCTGCTGCGCCAGCTCGGCGAGGCGGCCGGCCGGGCAGCCGGTGCGCCAGGAGGCGAGGCGCGCGGCGAGTTCGCGGTCGCCGGACAGGCGGGCGGCGAGGTCGCGGATCTCGGTGTCGCGGGCGGTGGCGCGGGTGCGCAGCGCCTGGCGCTCCTCGTCGGCGGCGTGCTCGTCGTGCATGGCCGGGTTCGGCGGGACGAGGAACACTGCCGTGTCGGTCGCGTCCGCGGGCGGTACGGGCGCCAGCAGGGCTGCGGCCGTGCCGACGGCGACGGTCGAGCGGGGCAGCAGGGCGGCGCCGGAGAGGACCTCGCGGGCGCGGCTGTGGGTGTCGGGGTCGGTGATGACGACGCCGTCGACGAGTTCGGGGCGGGCGGCGAGGACGGCGGCGTGGTCGGCGGGGTCCACGGACTGGGCGAGGTAGCGCCAGCCGGGGAGGGCCGGGATGCCGTGTTCGCCGAGGTACTCGACGGTGGCGAGGACGTCGGGGCCGGGCGGCAGCAGGCCGCCGTCGCCGAGGGCGCCGAGGATGCGGGCGTCGTCGGCGGCGGCGGTGCGCAGCTCGAAGAGGTGCCGTTCGGCCGCCGCGACTCCGTCGGTGAGCAGGACGTGCAGGTCCTCGGCGTTCCGGTCGAGGTCCCCGGCCGTGAGCCGTCCGGCGGTGGCCGGGTGGTCCTGGGCTCTGCCCGGGGCGGCGCCCTGCGGGCCGCCGGGGGCGCCCGGGCGGCCGTGGGGCGAAGCGGCCGCGCCGGCGGCGGTGCCCTGATCGGCGACGTGGGCGTCGGAGGCGCCACCGGCGGCATCCTCGCGTCCGTCGGACCGGGCGTGGCCGCCGGCCCCCGCGGAGGCTTGGCCCGCGTCGGCGCCCGTGGCAGTGCCCGGGGCGTCCCCGCCCCGGGGGCCGGGGACGCCCGGAGCGTCGGCGGGGGCGTCCGGGAGGCCCAGGAGGGCGGCCAGGCGGGGGGATTCGGCGAGGGAGGCGGCGGCGCGGTGCTCGGCGTCGTGGGCGGCTTCGGCCGCGTCGGCGGCGTCCGCGGCGCGGGCGGCGGTGAGTTCGGCGCGGGATTCGGCGGCCGCGGCCTCGCGGGCGGCTTCGGAGGCGGCCCGGGAGGCTTCGCGGGCCTCGTCCCAGGCGGCCACCGCGGTCTTCTCGGCGTCGGTGGCGGCGAGGGCGGCCCTGGCGGGGTCGGCGTCGGGCGCGGAGTCGTCGAGCCAGCCGGCCCGGACGGCCTCGGCGGTCTCCTGCTGGACCTCGCCGAGCCGGGCCCGCAGGTGTTCGGCCTCGCTGCGTGCGCGCTGGGCGGCCGTGGCGGCGGCGGTGGCGTCGCGGTGTGCGGACTCCCCGGCGGCCTGGAGGGCGGCGGAGCGCTCCTCCTCCTCGTTGGCCACCCGCTCGCCGTGCTCGGCGGCGGTGTGCAGGGCCCGTACGAGATCGGCGGCGGCCGTCGCGCGGGCGGCGAGCGCCGGGGCGGCGTCCCGCTCGGCCTCGCGGATCGCGGCGGCGACGCGCGCGGAGCGGTCGGCGGCCGCGCGGTGGCGCAGGACGGTCTCGGCGGCCTGCCAGGCGGAGTGCAGGGTGCGGGCTTCGAGGAGTTCGCGGCGCTGGGCGGCGGCGGCCTTGTCGGCGACGGTCAGGGCCAGCGAGGCGTGCCGGTAGGCGAGTTCGGCGGAGACGGCGGCGCTGCGCGCGCGGGCGGACTCGGCGGCGGTGACCTCGTGGGCGGCGCCGGTGACCCGCTGGGCGAGGTCGGCGGCGCGGCCGCGCTCCTCGCCGGCGCGGGCGGACAGCCGCCGGGCGAGGGTGCGCGTACGGCGCTCCGCGCCCGCGTGGACGTCGCGCAGCCGGGAGCGGGCCTGGGCGGCCTCGACGATGCGGGTGAGCAGGTCCACCGAGCCGGCGGTGAACTCCCGCTCGGCCATCAGCTCGGCACGCCGGCCGAGCTTGTTGCCGAAGCCGTGGACGAGGTCGGCGAGGCCGTCCGTATCGCGGGTGTCGGTGACGGCGCGCAGCAGGAGGTCGGTGAAGTCGGAGTCCTTCTTGACCGCGAAGAGGCCGGCGGCCTCGCCCTCGTCGGCGTTCATCTCGCGCTGGTAGCGGAAGAGTTCGGGGTCGAGGCCGAGGTCGGTGAGGTGCTCGTTCCAGCGGTCGTGGATCTCCTCGAAGGAGACCTCCAGGTGCGGGTAGGCCTTGCCGGCCTCGGTGAGGGCGTCGCGGAAGCCCTTCATGGTGCGGCGGCGGCCCTGGGCGCCGGAGGCGCCCTCGACGGGCGGGCGGACGGAGGTGGCCTCGGCGACGGGGAGGTTGTCGAGGCTCAGGCCGGGGCCCGGGCGGAAGGAGTACCAGGCCTCGGCGAACTTGCGCGGGTCGTTGGAGACCTGGCGGCCGCGCCATTCGCTGACTTTGCCGACGACCACGCACTCGCCGGTCTGGGTGTGCTGCCATTCCAGGGCGACGTGGCCGCAGTCGTCGGCGAGCAGGAACTTGCGCAGCACGCCGGAGCTGGCGCCGCCGAGGGTGTTGCGGTGGCCGGGGAGCATGACCGAGAAGATCAGCTTGAGGAGGACGGACTTGCCGCCGCCGTTCTCCAGGAAGAGCACGCCGGCGGGCGCGGGGCGGCGCGGCGGGCCGGTCGGCTCGTCCTCGAAGAACTCCGCCTGGGCGGGCGCCGGGTGGGGCACCGGCTCGCCGACTCCGCGCAGGTCGAGCACGGTGTCGGCGTAGCGCGCACCGGCGGGCCCGATGGAGTAGAGGCGGATCCGGGACAGCTCGTACATGGCGGCGGACTCTCGTTGTTTCTCGGTGTGTCTCGGTACGTAGGGCGGGCGGATCAGGCGTGGAACGGGAGCCCGGCGTCGGCCGCGAGCTCCAGGTCGTCGCCCTCGGGCGGCGGCAGGAGGGTGGCGGAGCCGTCGCTGACGGGGACCACGCCCAGTTCGAGGAGCTCGGCCATGGCCGCGCTGCCCGCCATGTCGCGGACCTGGAGCTGGTAGCGGGGGGTGGTGCGGTAGGTGCCGCCGGCCTCGTCGCCGGTGCGCTGGAGGAACCCGGAGTCGGTGAGGAAGGCGGCGGCCTTGCCGACGATGCCGGTGGTGGAGCCGGCGAGGCGGCGGGCGTCCTTGGTGGCGCCGGTCGCGCTGCGGCGGGCGTAGACGCGCCAGGCGGCCTCCAGGCCGGGGGCGTCGGAGGCGGGGTCGGTGTTCTCGCCGAGCTCCTCGGCGCGCTCCTCCAGGCGGCGGCAGGTCTGGCGGACGAAGGCGTCGACGCCGTTGACGGTGATGCGGCCGATGTAGCCGTCGTCGGCGAGGTCCTCGGGGCGGGGGTAGGCGAGGGCGGCGACGGCGAGGTGGGCGAGGCCGTGCAGGAAGCGGTCGGCGGAGTCGGCGGTGGTGCGGCGGGCGTAGTCGCCCATGCGGACGGCGAAGACGGAGTCCTCGCCGGCGGCCACGGCCATGCCGGCGCGGGGGGACACCTCCAGGACGACGAGGCCGAGGCCGGTGGCGACGGCGTCGGCGAGCCGGCCGAAGGCGGTGTCCTCGCGGTAGCGGCGCAGCAGTTCGGCGTACTCGGCGTCGCGGGCGGGCAGCAGCTTGGGCTGGAGCCCGAACGCGACGAGCCGGGCCGCGTCCGCGGCGTCGGCGGGGGTCACGGGGGCGGCCGCGTGCGCCGCGGCGGGCGCGACGGGAGCCGACGGCGCGTCGGGCTCGCTCCACGCGGTGTGCTCGGCGTGGTGGTCGCTCACGGGGACGTCTCCTCGGCGGTACGGGTGTTCCGGGTACGGGCGGTACGGGTGCGGGGGATACGGGAGCAGGCGGCCCTCGTAGCGGCGGCTCCGCCGGTGCGCGGATTCGGCCTCTCGGTGCGCGGCGTCGCGGGGTCCGGGGCGGAGCCCCTGGGGGCACCCCCAGCGGTAGCTGGTGGAGAAACCCGCGGCCGCCGGGCACCGAGCTCCGGCGGGGCGGGGTTCGGCCCGGCCGGAATCAGCGCGGTCATGACGCCTCCGCGCGGTCCGCGGCCATGCCGGCCGCGTCGAGGAGGGCGGTGCCGACGATCAGGTCGGCGCCGCCGAACTCCGGGTCGTCGAGCTGGGTGCCGTCGTCCACCGCGAAGAGCAGCCGCTCCTCGCCCTGGCGGTAGGCCGTGCCGACGGCCGGGCTCGCCGCGTGGACGGCCAGCAGGGCCACCAGGTACGGCAGGTCGGGGTCGCTGCGGCGGGCCTCCGCGAGCAGGCCGGACAGCCGGCGCGGGGCGTCGTGCGGGAGGTCCAGGAGGTCCGTCGCGGCGGCGAGCTGCTCCTCGCTGAAGCGGCTGTCGTCCGGGGTGGCGATCAGGTCGGGCTCGGGCATCTCCACGCCCAGGTGCTCCCGTTCCACGGGCGGGGTGAGGAGTATGTCCACGAGGTCCCCGACGCGCACCGAGACCGGGGTGCGCAGGCCCGTGCCGGCCGCGAAGAAGGCGTCCGTGACCCGGCGGGCCTGGCCCACCGGCAGCGGCAGCAGGGGCGCGACGAGCTGCCCGTACAGGTCGATGCCCGAGCGCGGCGCGGGCGCGGCGAAGGCCTGGCGGTCCTGTTCGGCGCGGAAGAGCGGTCCGGCGTCCAGGAGCCGGGACTGGAGCTGGGTGTGGCGGCGGATGCAGTCCTTGACGATGTCGACGAGCTCGGCGGCGCGCCGCTTACTCTCCGGCTCCTCCGCCTCGTCGCGGGCCTTGCGGATGTTGGTGAGGATGGCGTTCTCGTGCCGGTAGCGGTCGGCGACGTGGTCGAGGGCCTCCGCGATCATGTCGGGGACGGCCTGGAGCCAGTCCACCGCCCGGACGTTGCGTCGGGTCGCGTCCAGGGTCCGGCGCAGGGTCTCGGCGTACTGGACCGTGCGGTAGCGGGCCTGTTCCGCGGCGAGCTGGGCGTCGGCCAGGCGGCCCCGGCTGATCAGGACCTCCAGCTTCACCTCGGCGGCGATCTGGGCGCTGGTGACGTCGGTGTCGAGGGCGCCGACCAGCACGTTGACGGCTTCGTCCGTCGTCCGCAGGTAGACCGCGCCGCCGTAGCCGGGGACCTCTTCGATCAGCTTGAAGTCGTAGTCGCGCCGGACGTACACGCCGTCCGGGCCGAACGTGCCGTAGATCGCCCGGAATCCGCGGTCCACGCTGCCGACGTTGATCAGGTTCTCCAGCACCCAGCGGGCCACCCGCTCGTGCTCGGCCGCGGGCCGGGCCGGGGCCTGGGCGGCGACGCGCGGGAGCAGCCTGGCCACTATCTGCTCGTGGTCGGCGCCCGTGTCGAAGTCCATGTTCAGCGTGACCAGGTCGATCGCGGCGAGCGCGACCTCCGCCATCGCGTAGACCCCGTACTCGCCCGCCAGGTTGGCCTTGCGTACGTCGAGGTCGTGCAGCGGGGCGGTGCAGGCGAGGGCGCGCAGCCGCCGGGCCAGGCCCTCGTCGGCGGCCGGGCCCGGCGCCGGGGACGGAAGGGTCTTCGCCGGGGCGGGGAGAGTCACGGACAAAGACTAGGCGCTGTCACGGACAACATCCCAAACGGCATGGTTCGGCCGGATCGTCCCCGGCTCCCTCGCACCGCCTGCTCTACGCTCGCCGCATGGATTCCATGATCGCACCCACCCCGGTGATCGACCTCAACGCCGACCTCGGCGAGGGCTTCGGACGCTGGGCGCTGACCGACGACGAGGCGCTGCTGTCCGTCGTCACGAGCGCCAACGTCGCGTGCGGCTTCCACGCCGGGGACCCGTCCATCATGCGCCGGGTCTGCGAGCTGGCCGCCGAGCGGGGCGTACGGATCGGCGCGCAGGTCTCCTACCGCGACCTGGCCGGCTTCGGGCGGCGCTCCATGGACGTGCCGGCCGGTGAGCTGGCGGCCGAGGTGGCCTACCAGATCGGGGCGCTGGAGGTCTTCGCACGCGCGGCCGGCTCCCGGGTGTCGTACGTGAAACCGCACGGCGCGCTGTACAACCGCACCGTGCACGACGCCGACCAGGCCGCCGCCGTCGTCGCGGGCGTCCGCCTCGCGGCGGGGGCCGGCGCCACGGGAGGCCTGCCGGTGCTGGGACTGCCCGGTTCGCTGCTGCTCGCCGCCGCCGGGGAAGCCGGGCTGGCCCCGGTGCCGGAGGCGTTCGCCGACCGGGCCTACACGCCGGCCGGGACGCTGGTGCCGCGCGGCGAGCCGGGCGCGGTCGTGCACGACCCGGACGCCGTGGTCGCACGGGCGGTCGGGATGGCCGCGCGCGGCGGGGTGACGGCGGCGGACGGCTCCCGGGTGGCGGTGGCCGCGCGCTCGCTGTGCCTGCACGGGGACACCCCGGGGGCCGCGGACCTCGCCCGCAGGGTGCGCGGGGCGCTGGACGCGGCCGGAGTACGGGTGGAGGCCTTCGCGTGAGGACCCTGGTGGTGGGCGGCGAGGCGCTGCTCGTCGAACTGGACTCGGCCGCCGAAGTGGCGGCGCTCCACGCGGAACTGCTGCGCCGCCGGGACGCGGGCGAGCTGGGCGCCGTACGGGACCTGGTGCCCGCGGCCCGGACGGTCCTGCTCGACGGCGTACGGGACCCCGCCGCGCTCGGCGCCCGGATCGCGCGCTGGCAGGTGCCCCCGCTCGCGGAGACGGAGGGGCCGCTGGTGACCGTCCCGGTGCGCTACGACGGCCCGGACCTGGCCGAGGTGGCCCGGCTGTGGGGCGTGGCCCCCGAGGAGGTCCCGGGCGTCGTCGGCGACACCGTGTTCCGGGTGGCGTTCTGCGGGTTCGCCCCCGGCTTCGGCTACCTGACCGGGCTCCCGGAGCGCTTCCACCTCCCCCGCCGCGCCACGCCCCGTACGGCCGTCCCGGCGGGCTCGCTGGCCCTGGCGGGCGAGTACGCCGGGGTGTACCCGCGCTCCTCCCCCGGCGGCTGGCAGCTGATCGGGTCCGCGGACGCGGTGCTCTGGGACCCGGAGCGCGAACCTGCGGCCCTGTTCGCGCCGGGGGTACGGGTCCGGTTCACGGAGGCGGGCCGGTGACGGGGCTGCTGGTGACCCGCGCGGGGGCGCTGACCACCGTCCAGGACCGCGGCCGCCCCGGATACGCGCACCTCGGGGTCCCGCGCTCGGGCGCCCTCGACACGGCGGCGTACGCGCTGGCCAACCGGCTGCTGGGCAACGCCCCGGACGCGGCGGCGCTGGAGACGACCCTCGACGGGGTCGGGCTCCGGGCCCTGGCTTCGACGGTCGTGGCCGTCACGGGTGCGCCCTGTTCCGTACGGATCGACGGCCGCCCGGTGGCCTGGGGAGCCGCGATCGGGGTGCCGGCCGGGGCGGAGCTGGAGGTGGGCCGGGCGGAGTCGGGACTGCGCAGCTACGTCGCGGTGCGGGGTGGCCTGCGCGTCCCGCCGGTCCTGGGCAGTCGCTCGACGGACCTGCTGTCGGGGCTGGGGCCGCCGGTCCTGTCGGCCGGGATGCCGCTGCCGCTCGCCCCGCCGGGCCCGGAGCCGGTCCCGTGGGCGGACGTGTGCGGCCTGCCCGGGGCGCCTTCGGAACTCCTGCTCCCGCTCCGCCTCGGGCCGCGGGCGGACTGGTTCACGGAGGCTTCGCTGGCCGGGCTGTGGCGTGCGGTGTTCCGCGTCTCGGCGATGTCCAACCGCATCGGCCTGCGCACGGAGGCCGGGGCGCCGCTGGTCCGCGGCCGGGCTGGCGAACTGCCGAGCGAGGGCATGGTGCTGGGCGCGGTCCAGGTCCCGCCGGACGGCCTGCCGGTGGTGTTCCTGGCCGACCACCCGGTGACGGGCGGCTACCCGGTGGTGGGCGTGGTCCCGCCGGGCCCGGCCCTGGACGCGGCGGCCCAGGCCCGGCCGGGGGTGCCGGTGAGGTTCGTGCGGAGCCGGTGAACGCCCGCGGGCGGCGGGCGGCGCGGCGGGCGATGAAACGTTCCGGGCGCCGGGGGCCAAGTACGGGTGAACGGGGCCGCCGGGGCCCCGCACACAGGGGAGGAACCGGGTGCGCAACCCACCACGGGAGGCCGGGCCACCGGATCTCACCACGCCCGAGGGGTTCGGCAGGTTCTACGAGGAACACGTCGACGCCGTCCTCGGCTTCGTCACCCGCCGGGTCTCCGACCCGCACGTGGCGGCGGACCTGACGGCGGACGTCTTCCTCGCGGCGATGGGCTCGGCGGCCGGCTACCGGCCCGACCGGGGAGCGGCGGTCGCCTGGCTGTTCGGGATCGCCCGCAACGTCCTGTCGGGGCACGCCCGCGGCCTGGCCCGCGAGAGCGGCGCCCTGGCCCGGCTCAGCGGCCGCCGGCTCCTCGACGACGGGGACGTCGCCGCGCTGGAGGAGCGGATCGACGCCGAGCGGGCCTACCGGGCCCTGGCCGAGCGCCATGCCGCCCTGTCCGAGCCGCTGCGCGCGGCCCTCGACCTGGTCGTCGTCGACGGCCTCACCCCGGCGGAGGCCGCGCTGGCCCTGGGCGTGACGCAGGCGACGGTCCGCGTCCGCCTGCACCGTGCCCGGCGTGCCCTGCGCGCCGCCGACCCCGCCCCGCGTCCCGCCCGGGACCCGCACCTGGAGGTAGCCCGATGAGCAGCAGGCCCCGCGCGTTCGAGGAGCGGCTCAAGGCCGAGCTCATGGCCATCGCCGCGGACCGGCCCGCGGCCGTCGCCCCGGTCCGGTCGCCCGCCCGGCGGTACCGGATCCCGCTCGCCCTCGGCGCCGTGGCCGCGGCGGTCTCGGGGCTGGTGGCCCTGCCGGTCCTCGGTGACGGGGGCGGTTCCTCGCCCGCGTACGCGGTGTCCCGGGACGATGACGGCACGATCCGGGTGCACATCTACCACCCGGACGGGGTCGACGGGACGGTCCGCGAACTGCGCGAGCTGGGGATCACGGTCGCGGTGGTGCCGCGCAAACCGTCGGAGCAGTGCCCGTCGGACGTGGCCTACCCGCAGGGGCTCACTCCAGGGGAGGGCGGGGGCGTGTTCGCCGGCGCCCAGGACGAGTCCGCGCAGATGATGATCACCCCGAAGACGGTGCCGCCGGGCCACACGCTCGTGATGAGCACGCCCGTGGACGCCTCGGACGTCCACCCGATCGGCTTCGGCGCCGTCGAGACGTCGAAGGTGCCGTCCTGCGTGCCCGTCTACGCCGACCCCGCCAAGGCCCCCCGGCGGACCCTGAGCCCGGAGGAGGCCGCCGTACTCAAGGACAAGCAGCGGGTCGAGCGGGAGGAGCGGGAGAAGGAGGCCCGGACGGGCGGATCCGCCCCGGCGAGCCCGTCGCCGAGCGCTCCGCGCAAGCCGTAGCCCGACGGCCGGCACACGACAGCGCGCCCCCGGTCCGTTCTTCGGACCGGGGGCGCGGTGCGTTCCGGAGGGGCGGTGGCCCCCCTGCGCGGCCGCGCGCCTACACGGCCGACTCCGGAGCGATCCGGCTCCGTACGGCGGACTGCACGTCCTCTTCCTCGGCGGGATCGGCCGCCAGGCGGCGCAGGCGGGGCGCCACCCGGACGTCGGCGGTCTCCGCGTGGCGGGCCGCCACCTCGCGGGTGGTCTCCTCGCAGTCCCAGAGGCATTCGACGGCGAAGCCGGCGGCGAAGGAGGGGTCCGTGCTGGCCAGGGCCCGAGCGGCCCGGCCACGCAGGTGGGACGAGGCCGTCTCGCGGTAGACGTGGCGCAGCACGGGTGCGGCGCAGCCGATCGCGAGGCGGCCCGCTCCGTCCACCAGCGCGTGGAGCCGGGGGGTGTCCGGGCCCTCGCCGCGGACGGTGGAGCGCAGGGCCCCCAGGACCAGGCCGGCGTCCTCGGTTCCGCCGCGGGCGGCCAGGACGGCCGCTGCGGCCGCTCCCAGGGCGTCGGGGCGGTGGATCCAGCGGCGGGCCCGTTCGACGGCCTCGGGGCCGCACATGCGCTCGTAGGCGGCCACGGCGGGCTCGTCGGCGGCGGCTTCGATGAGGTCCAGGACGCCCGGGTTGTCCGGTTCGGCGAGGGCCAGGTGGTGCAGGGCGGTGGCGCGGGCCGCGTCACCGCAGGCGCCGGCGGCCGCCGCGAGGATCGCCGGGCGGTCCTCCGGCGCGGCCACGGCGGCGAGGCAGCGGGCGGCGGGCACGTGCAGCGGTGTGCCGCGGCGCAGCCCGTCGGCGGCCCAGTCGAAGACGGCCTGGACTCCCCAGCCCGGCCGGGGCCCGCTCGGGGTCAGCTGGCGCTGCCAGCGGTCGAAGGAGCCCTGCTGCCGGGCTGCGCGCAGGCGCTCCCCGTAGACGGGGGACTCCTCCCACAGGCACCAGGGGCGGGGCTCGTAGGCGTCGCGGACGGCGGCGGCCAGCCGCGCCTCGCCCTCCGCCGTGGCGGGGAATCTGGCGAGGACCGGCGCGCCCAGGGAGCGCAGCCCCTCGTCGTCGTCGCGCAGGGCGAGCTCGTCGAGGGCCCAGGCCCAGTTGGCGCCGGAGGCGGCGTACCGGCGCAGCAGCATGAGCGCGTCGTCGCGGCCGTACGAGGCGAGGTGGCCCAGTACGGACAGGGCGAGGCCCGTCCGGTGGTCCTCTTCGTCGAGGAGGTCCTCGGCGCTGAACAGGTGGGCCTCGATCTCGCCGAGGGGGCCGTCGAGGTCCAGGTACAGCCGGGCGTAGTACAAGGAGCGGTTCTCGACCTGCCAGTCCTGGCGCGGATCGCGGAGTACGCACTGGTTGAGGGCCTCGAGGGCCTCCGCCCTGGGTGCCGCGAGGGCGTGCAGCGTGCCGTCGCCGCGGCCCCGCTGGAGCAGCCCGAGCAGGGTACCGCTCGGCGCTATGACTGGTTCGAACATGGGAATGGCCTCAAATCAAGCTGGGGACGCAACCGGGAATCGGGATTCACAGGGCCGCGTAACAGCATGTGAGGACGTCCGCCGTCATGTTCCGCTCGATGTAGACCATTGCCTTCTCACTCTCGTCGGTGCTCCGTGAGCCGGGCGGCCGGGCCGGGCCCGGACACCCGTCGTGTCCTGCCCGCTCCTGCCCGTCCGCCGTGCTCGCGAATCGAATCCGACGCCATGATGACCCAGCCGGTTTGTGCACCGCGACCACATTTACGGCCGCCGTGACCAAGCTGTGAGGTCGGGAACCGGCCGCGCCCGGCCAGATCACAGGCAAAAGCGGACTACTTGGCTCCGAAAAGTTCCAGCAGGTCGGCCTTGGCGAACATGCGCGCCGTGTCCACGGCGGAGGGGGTTCCGGCGTTCGGGTCGGCCCCGCCGTCGAGCAGGGCGCGGATGACGGCCTCCTCGCCCTTGAAGACGGCGCCGGCCAGGGGGGTCTGGCCGCGGTCGTTGGCGCGGTCGGCCTCGGCGCCGCGGGCCAGCAGGGCCGAGACGGTGGCGGCGTGGCCGTGGTAGGCGGCCAGCATGACCAGTGTGTCGCCGCGGTCGTTGGTGAGGTTCGCCGGGACCCCGGCGTCGAGGTACGCGGTGAGCGTCTCGGTCTCACCCTGCCGGGCGAGGTCGAAGATCTTGGTGGCCAGTTCGATGACGTCCTCGTCGGGAACGTCCTGGGAACCGGCGCCGCCCTCGGTGTGCTCGCTCATCGTTCGTACCGCCTTCCACTCGCTGTATCGCGTGAAGTTTCCCCAGGCCGTGCGGGCATGGGGACGCACGGCACTGCGTCCGTACGGGTGAATCGCCAGAGTAGCGCCCGGACCTGCACATGTCGGGGCCGGGCCGAGGCAATGATCACCCTCGGCCGGCTCGACCTCCCTCGTGCCCGACGCGCCAGTCAGGGTGAGCCGGTCAAGTGAAAAACTCCTGGATTCACCCATCTGCACCTTTTGTCGCATTGATACTTCCTGTGAGCCTGGAAGAACTGATGGTGACTGTCCCCACCCACCAGGAGAAACTCCATGGTCCTTTCCATCTCAGGCGTCGTCCTGCTCGGCATCATCTGCTTCCTGTTCTTCAAGAAGGACGGGATGAAGCTGACGCACGCGTTCGTCTGCTCGCTGTTCGGGTTCTTCCTCGCAGGCTCCGCCATCGCCCCGAGCATCACGGCGAGCACGGCGAGCCTCGCGAGCCTGCTCGGCGGGATCAAGCTCTAGCCGCGGCCTGCGCGACAGCGACACCAGCCCCACCCGAAGTACCCGAAGCACCCACAACTCCAGGAGACGCCCGTGGCCCGGCGCCCACTCCCCCGCATCCTCAGCAGCGGCACCGCATCGCTGGCCCGGGGCCGCGACTTCGCTCGCACGGCTGCCGACAGCGCCACGGACGTCCTCCATCCGCTCCTCACCATCGGACGCGGCCTGCGCATCCTGGCCTCCGCCGGGCGGCGCAAATGGTCCGAAACCCCCAGGGACAAGCGTGGTCCCGCGCTGTTCCTGGGAGCCGCCTGCGTCCTCGTGGTCGCGCTCGTCCCCTACGGCCCGCTCCTCGCCCTGATCACCCTCATGGCGGCGGCGGCCTGGCAGGGACGCGACCGCAACCCGGTGAAGACCGGGCCCAGCGATGCCGAGACCGAACGGCTCGGCTCCCTCTACGAAGCCCTCGTGCCGTACTTCTCCATCCCGGAGGACCCGAACCCCCTCTTCGCCCACGGCGGGGACTGGGACCAGGCCTTCAGCGGCTACGAGTTCGACGAGGCGGGCCGCGTCACCCGGCTCCACATCCGCTACCCGGCCTACTTCACCGATGGCGAGGCCGCCTCACGGGCCCGGATCGAGGCACTGCTGCACGCCAAGTCCGGGCGCGGACGGGAGTATCTCTTCGACTGGGACGAGGAGGGCAACCAGCTCGACCTGAGCGTGCTGGCGGCGTTGCCGACGGGTATCGCCGCCCAGCCTTTCGTCACCTCACCCGGGGAGACCGTCCTCGGCTTCACCGACGCCGGCACCGTGCAGCGCACCCTGCCCGTCCTGGAGGGCGACCAGCCGCGGGACGTGCCGCCGGTGATCTGGCGCACCGGCCCCCGCTCCACCGAGCCGCACCTGCTGGCCGTCGGCCAGCCCGGCAGCGGCACATCCACCCTGCTGCGGTCCATCGCCCTCCAGGCCCTGCGGCACGGGGGCGACGTACTGATCGTCGAAGGCGGCGGCAGCGGGGAATACTCCTGCCTGTCCGGCCGCAGCGGCGTCCTCGCCGTCGAATGCGGGCCCGGCGGGGCGCTGAGCATCCTGGAATGGGCCGCGCAGGAGACCGAGCGGCGCCTGATCGCCACCCA
This sequence comes from Streptomyces sp. NPDC057010, assembly GCF_042673805.1. Lineage (NCBI taxonomy): Bacteria > Bacillati > Actinomycetota > Actinomycetes > Kitasatosporales > Streptomycetaceae > Streptomyces > Streptomyces sp. NPDC057010. The sequence continues at coordinate 33,755 of NZ_JBHUSC010000063.1, forward strand.
CCGGGCGCGCGAGGCGAACCGGCCCGCGCCCGAGGACACGCGGCGGCCGCTGTGGATCCTGCTGGACCAGCCGAGCGTGCTGGCGCACCTCGCGGTCGCCGAGGGCGCCCCGGATCCGTTCGCCCAGCTCCAGGTGCCCTTGCGGCACGGGCGGGCCGCGCACGTCACGGTGGTGGTCGCCGAGCACTTCGACCACCTGGAACTGCTGAACGACGCCGTCTGGCAGCACACCCGCGCGCGCGTCGTCCTCGGGCCCGCCGCGATCCGGCAGATCACCGATGTGCTGGGGCTGCCGCCGCACACCACGCCCACGGTGCTGGTGCCGCCGGGGCGGGGGTACGCGCGGCTCGGTGCGGGGCCGGTGCACCGGCTCCAGGTGCCGGCCACGCCCGACCCGTACGACGACGCCGCGCACCCGGCGTTCCGGGAGGCGGTGCTGTCGCTGCTGCCGGACCGAGCCGCGCGGGGCGCCTGCGGCGGGCCGGGCGGTACGGGGGATGTCACGGCGGCCAAGCCGGCGCCGCCTGCTCAGGCGCAGGGCAGCCCGGCCGTCGACGCCTCGGAGGTTCCGGGGGTGGCGGCGGAGACGCCGTGACCCTGGCGGGGCTACGGGGGCCGCGGGGG
>NZ_JBHUSC010000064.1:0-34320 GCF_042673805.1 Streptomyces sp. NPDC057010
GGCTGGATCCGGCCGCCGTGGGCCTTCGGGTGCGGCCTGCCCCCATCCAGCCCCGCCGGCGTTTGAGGCGCGGGGTCTGGGGCGGAGCCCCAGGGAACGGTGGAAGGGCGGGTAGGGGACCGCTCCGCGCAGCGGCGACGCCCGTCACCTGGCACGGTTCAGGGACTGGAGGGCGGCCCGGAGGAGCTGGGGAACGGGCGCGGAACCGCCCGCGGCGATGGCGGCCTCGGCCTGCGGGGTCACCGCATCGACGGCGTCCTCCGCCTCACGCGAGGCGTAACCGAGACCGATCAGCGCGGCCGTGAGCTGCTCGGTCCAGGGGGCCGGCCCGGACGCCACAGCCCGCTGGGCCCCGACCACAGCGGTCGGCGCTCCCAGCTTGCCCTTCAGCTCCAGCAGCAGCTTCTGCGCGCCCTTCTTGCCGATGCCGGGCACGGCGGTCAGGGCCTTCTCGTCCCCCGACTCGACGGCCAGGCGAAGCGCGTCCGGCCGGTGCACCCCGAGCATGGCCTGCGCCAGCCTCGGCCCGACCCCGCTGGCGGTCTGCAGCAGTTCAAAGACCTGCCGCTCGTCGTCGTCGGCGAAGCCGTACAGCGTCAGCGAGTCCTCCCGTACGACCAGGGAGGTGGCCAGCCGGGCCTGCTCCCCCGTCCGCAGGCCGGCGATGGTGTTCGGCGTGCACTGCACGGCCATGCCCACTCCCCCGACCTCGATCACGGCCAGGGTGGGGGCGAGCGCGGCGACGGGGCCGCTGACGAAGGCGATCATCGGGTACGGCCTTTCGAGGCGTGCAGGGCGACCGCCTGCTGGAGGCGGTTCTGGGCGGGGGCCCGCCAGATGTGGCAGATGGCGAGGGCGAGGGCATCGGCGGCGTCAGCCGGTTTCGGCGGCGCGTCCAGCCGCAGCAGCCGGGTCACCATGGCGCCTACCTGTGCCTTGTCGGCCCGGCCGCTGCCGGTGACGGCGGCCTTGACCTCGCTCGGGGTGTGCAGGGCGACCGGTATCCCGCGCCGGGCCGCGCACAGCATGGCAACGGCACTGGCCTGGGCGGTCCCCATGACGGTACGGACGTTGTGCTGGCTGAACACCCGCTCCACGGCGACGACTTCGGGCCGGTGCTCATCGAGCCATTCCTCGATGCCCCGCTCGATGGCGACGAGCCGGTGTCCCAACTCCGCGTCCGGCGGCGTGCGTACGACCCCCACCCCGAGCATGGCCAGGGGGCGGCCGGCGACGCCCTCGACGACGCCGACACCGCACCGCGTCAGTCCCGGGTCCACGCCGAGAACGCGCACACCACCCACCCCCGGCCTTCGATCGTCTGTCCGTGTCCGTGCAGGCTATCGGGCCCCACTGACATCACGCACAAACGACGGCGGGCCGGTAGGACGTGTCCTACCGGCCCGCCGAACCGCTCGGCTCGCGGCGGTGTTACGCGTCGACCTTCTCCATGACCTCGTCCGAGACGTCGAAGTTGGCGAAGACGTTCTGCACGTCGTCGCTGTCCTCCAGCGCGTCGATCAGCTTGAAGATCTTGCGCGCCCCGTCTTCGTCGAGCTCGACCTGCATGGTCGGGACGAAGCTGGAGTCCGCCGAGTCGTAGTCGATGCCGGCTTCCTGGAGCGCGGTGCGGACCGCGACCAGGTCGGTGGCCTCGCTGATGATCTCCCAGGTCTCGCCGTTGTCGTTGACCTCTTCGGCACCGGCCTCGAGGACCGCGCCGAGGACGTCGTCCTCGGAGAGCTCCGCCTTGGGCAGCAGGATGACGCCCTTGCGGTTGAACAGGTACGAGACCGAGCCCGGGTCGGCCATGGAGCCGCCGTTGCGGGTCATGGCGACGCGGACGTCGGAGGCGGCGCGGTTGCGGTTGTCGGTGAGGCACTCGATGAGCACCGCGACACCGTTCGGGCCGTAGCCCTCGTACATGATCGTCTCGTAGTCGGCGCCGCCGGCCTCGAGGCCGCCGCCGCGCTTGACCGCGGAGTCGATGTTCTTGTTCGGGACCGACTGCTTCTTGGCCTTCTGGACGGCGTCGAAGAGCGTCGGGTTGCCGTCGATGTCAGCGCCGCCCATGCGCGCCGCGACCTCGATGTTCTTGATCAGCTTCGCGAAGAGCTTGCCGCGCTTGGCATCGATCACGGCCTTCTTGTGCTTCGTCGTAGCCCATTTAGAGTGGCCGGACATCCGCCTGTCTCCTTCGCGTCACCAACAGTGTTCGTCTCCGATCCTACCGGGACCTGATTACAGCCCCGCGCGCACCATGTCGACGAAGTACGCGTGGACGCGGTCGTCGCCGGTGAGCTCGGGGTGGAACGAGGTCGCGAGGACGTTGCCCTGGCGCACGGCGACCGTGTGGCCGTCGTAGGTCGCGAGGACCTCGGCCTGCGCGCCGACCGACTCCACCCACGGGGCGCGGATGAAGACGCCCTCGACGGGACCGCCCGCTATGCCCGCGAAGTCGATCTTCGCCTCGAAGGACTCGTTCTGGCGGCCGAAGGCGTTGCGGCGCACGATCATGTCGATGCCGCCGAGCGTCTCCTGGTCGTCACGGCCGTCCAGCAGCTTGTCGGCCAGCATGATCATGCCGGCGCAGGTGCCGTAGACGGGCATGCCGGCGGCGACGCGCTCGCGCAGCGGCTCCAGCATGCCGAACAGCACGGCGAGCTTCGACATGGTCGTGGACTCGCCACCGGGGATCACCAGGGCGTCGACCTCGGCGAGCTCCTCGGGACGCCGGACCGGCCTGGCCACGGCGTCCGCCGCGGCCAGGGCGATCAGGTGCTCCCGTACGTCGCCCTGGAGGGCCAGGACACCGATCACGGGGGTGTTCGTCATGTCGGTACTACCAGCCGCGGTTGGCGTAGCGCTCGGCCTCGGGCAGGGTGTCGCAGTTGATGCCGACCATGGCCTCGCCCAGGTTGCGGGAGGCGTCCGCGATGATCTTCGGGTCGTCGTAGAAGGTGGTGGCCTTCACGATGGCGGCGGCGCGCTTGGCCGGGTCGCCCGACTTGAAGATGCCGGAGCCGACGAAGACGCCCTCGGCGCCGAGCTGGCGCATCAGGGCGGCGTCGGCCGGGGTGGCGACGCCACCGGCGGAGAACAGCACGACGGGGAGCTTGCCGAGCTCGGCGACCTCCTTGACGAGCTCGTACGGGGCGCGCAGCTCCTTGGCGGCGGCGTACAGCTCGTTGTTGTCGAAGCCGCGCAGCTTGGCGATCTCGTTCTTGATCTGGCGCAGGTGGCGGACGGCCTCGACGACGTTGCCGGTGCCGGCCTCGCCCTTCGAGCGGATCATGGCCGCGCCCTCGGCGATGCGGCGCAGGGCCTCGCCCAGGTTGGTGGCGCCACAGACGAAGGGGGTGGTGAACGCCCACTTGTCGGAGTGGTTGACCTCGTCGGCCGGGGTCAGGACCTCGGACTCGTCGATGTAGTCGACGCCGAGGGACTGCAGCACCTGGGCCTCGACGAAGTGGCCGATGCGGGACTTGGCCATGACGGGGATCGAGACGGCCTCGATGATCTCTTCGATCATGTTCGGGTCCGACATGCGCGCCACGCCGCCGTCCTTGCGGATGTCGGCGGGGACCCGCTCCAGGGCCATGACGGCCACGGCGCCGGCGTCCTCGGCGATCTTCGCCTGCTCGGCGTTGACCACGTCCATGATCACGCCGCCCTTGAGCTGCTCGGCCATGCCGCGCTTGACGCGCGAGGTGCCGATGGCCGACTCAGCGGACTGGGGGGAGGTGGGAAGCGTGCTCACGGATTGACCTCACTCGAAAGGAAGACGGGTACTACCTGGCTGAGGAAACCTCACGGACCAGTCCACTACAAGGGCCAATGTGGAGCCGGTGGCCTCTTCATTTTGTCCCCTGCGGCCCTAGGCAGGCTCCAGGCGGGCTCCAGCCGGTCCCCGGCGCGCCCTACGCGGGCCGGTCGGCGAGGTCGGCCGGCGGCTCGTCGTCCATCTCGAACGCCAGCGGGAACGGCGCGTGGCCGGCCAGCCGGAACCAGCGGACCTTGCGGTGCCTGCGCAGGGCGCGGGCGGCCCGTACGGCGTCGTTGTGGAACCGGCGGGCCATCGGCACCCGCCGCACCGCCGCCGCCAGCTCCTCCGTGGCCTGCGCCCCACCCGGGGCGGCCTTCAGCACCTCGACCTGGTCGGCATCGGCGAACACCGCCCGCAGCGCCTGGCTCAGCTCGCTCTCCGCCACCTCGCGGTGCTCCTCCTCGGCCTGCCGGGCGGCGTGCGCGGCCTCGTACAGCACGAGGGACGAGGCGGGGTCGAGCGCCCCGGAGGTGGCCACCTCCAGCACGACGGAGGCCCGCCGCACCAACTGCGCGTCGAGCGCGGCGCGAGCGGCGTCCATCCGCGAATGCAGCCGGTCCAGCCGACCGGCGGTCCAGCTGAGGTAGACCCCGATGACACCGAGCGCCAGGGCAATCCAGACAAGGGTTTCGATCACGGGCGGCGACACTACCGCTCCGCGCCCCGGCCGCGCCCATCACCCCTCGCCGGACCGCGGCCGGAGCCTTAAGGTGCTTGCTCACACCTATCCCGGGGGGACCAGACGGATGGCGCCGTACCGCAGACCACTGGCAGTCGCCCTGCTCGCGGGGGCCGTCGCCCTCGTGTCCGCTGCCCTGGCCGCCCGCCGGTGGGGTGGTCCGCACGGCGGGCTCGTCCTGGCGCACCGGGTGGGCGACCACACCGTCGTCATGGGCTGGCTCGCGCTGTTCGCGCTGGGCGCGGCGGTCCTGCTGGGGCTGCGCACGGTCGCGTCGCGCGTCGCCTTCGGCACCCCGGTGCTCGTCCTCGGCGTCCCCCTCGTGTTCCTGTACACGGTGCTGGCCGAACTGGCCGGCGGGCAGCAGCAGACCGAGAGCCACGAAGCCCCCGGACGCGCGGACCGGCGCCTGGTGGTGGAACGGGGTCACGCCATGATCGACCCGCTGTGGTACGTCTACGTCCACGAAGGCGGATGGCCCCGTGAGCGCCGCTGGGCCATCGGGTACTTCGACGGCGACAACCCCGACAACGAACTCCGCGAGGCCGTCTGGACGGGCCCCGACCGGATCCGCATGACCACCACGGGCGGCGCGGTCCTCGAGGTGACGGTCGCCCCCGGCGGGCGGCCGGACCGGACCGTCTCCGCCGGGTGGTGACGGCTGCCGTCAGGAGGAGGAGTCCCGGGAGAAGCCCAGGCGGGTGCGGAGGGGGACGCGTTCGTCTTCGGCGACCGCGGCCGCGCCGTCCGTGACCGTTTCGTAGACCGCCAGGATGTCGGCGCCGACCGTGGACCAGTCGAAGCGGCGGACGTGGGCGGAGCCGCGGGCGCTGAGTTCCGCGCGGCGGGCCGGGTCGCGCAGGAGGGCGATGGCGCCGGCCGCGAGGGCGTCGGCGTTCTCGTTGGCGAAGAGGTCGCCGGCGCCGCCCTGGTCCAGGACCTGGGCGAAGGCGTCCAGGTCCGAGGCCAGTACCGCCGCGCCCGCCGAGAGGGCCTCGACGAGGATGATGCCGAAGCTCTCGCCGCCCGTGTTCGGGGCCACGTAGACGTCGACGCTGCGCAGCAGCCGGGCCTTGTCCTCGTCCGAGACCATGCCCAGGAACTCGACGCGGGACCGGAGGTCGGCGGGCAGGGCGGCCACCGCCTCCTCCTCGTCGCCGCGGCCCGCCACGAGGAGGCGTACGTCCGGGCAGGCCGCCACGATCTGCGGGAAGGCGGCCATGAGGACCGGCAGGCCCTTGCGCGGCTCGTCGATGCGGCCGATGAAGCCCAGGGTCCGGCCGGACCATTCCGGGTTCGGGTCGGCCTTGGCGAAGAAGTCCACGTCGACGCCGTTGGGGATCACGACCGCGTCGCCGCCCAGGTGCTCCACCAGGGTGCGGCGGGCGTACTCGCTCACCGCGATCCGCGCGCTGATCTTCTCCAGCGCCGGCTGGAGGATCGGGTACGCGGCGATCATGGCGCGCGAGCGCGGGTTCGAGGTGTGGAAGGTGGCCACGATCGGGCCCTGGGCCGCCCAGCAGGACAGCAGCCCCAGGGAGGGCGAGGCCGGCTCGTGGATGTGGATCACGTCGAAGGTGCCGTCGTGGAGCCAGCGGCGGACCCGCGCGGCGGACAGGAAGCCGAAGTTCAGGCGGGCGACGGAACCGTTGTAGGGGACGGGGACGGCCCGCCCGGCCGAGATGACGTAGGGAGGCAGGGGCGTCTCGTCGTCGGCGGGGGCCAGGACCGAGACCTCGTGGCCGAGGCGGATCAGGTGCTCCGCCAGGTCCCGGATGTGGAACTGGACGCCGCCCGGCACGTCCCACGAGTACGGGCACACGATGCCGATCTTCACTACGGGCGCTCCTCGAGGTCGTCCAGCCACAGCCGCTGCAGCATGTGCCAGTCCTGCGGGTGCTCGGCGATCCCCCACGCGAAGGCGTCCGCCAGCGCCTGCGTCATGGCGGCGGTCTTCTCGACGCGGGTCCCGGTCTTCGGCACCTCCACCTCGGGGTGGATCCGGCCGTACATCTTCGGCGAGTCCCCGTAGTGCAGGGTCACCGGGAGCAGCGCCGCCCCCGTCTGCTGCGCCAGCAGCGAGGGCCCGGCCGGCATGCGCGCGGTCGAGCCGAAGAAGTCCACTTCGACCCCGGAGGCCGACAGGTCCCGGTCCGCGACCAGGCAGATCAGGCCACCGGAGCGCAGCCGCCGGGCGAGGGTCCCGAAGGCGGCGCCGCCGTTGTGCGGCAGGACCTCCATGCCCAGGCTCTCCCGGTAGGCCACGAAGCGGTCGTAGAGCGACTCGGGCTTGAGCCGCTCGGCGACCGTCGTGAAGGGGATGCCGAGGTGGCCGGTGACCCAGGCCCCGGCGAGGTCCCAGTTGGCCAGGTGCGGCAGGGCGACGATGACCCCGCGCCCGGAGGCGACGGCCTCGCGCAGGATGTGCTCGTCCTTGATCTCGACGTCCGCGCCGAACCGCTCGCGGTCCATCGCGGGCAGCCGGAAGGATTCCATCCAGTAGCGCATGTACGAGCGCATGCCCGCCTGCGACAGCTCGCGCAGCCGCTGCGGCGTCGCGTCCGGCACCACCCTGGCCAGGTTGGATTCCAGCCGCAGCACGCTCTTTCCGCGCCGCTTCCACGCCACGTCGGCGATCTTGCGGCCCAGCGCGACGGCGGCCGGCTCGGGAAGCTTCTTCACCCCGGCCCAGCCGAGCCCGTACAGCCCGTCGACCAGCTTGTCCTTCGCGGACGTCGCGCCCGCCCCGCCCCCCGCGGCCATCAGGCCGGGCCGCCCTCGGCGGTCGCGGTCGCCGCCGCGGCGTCGGCCTCGGCCGACTCACGGCGTACGGTGACCATCCGCTGGATCAGCGTGACGAGCGAGCCCGCCGCCACGACCCACAGCGCGATCGGCAGCAGGACCCCGATCCAGGACGGCACGCCGAAGGTCTGCAGTCCGGACAGACCGGCCGCGACCAGCGAGATCACCAGCCGCTCGGCGCGTTCGACGAGCCCGTTGACGGCCACCGGCAGGCCGATCGACTCGCCGCGCGCCTTCGTGTACGAGACCACCTGGCCGCTGGCCAGGCAGAAGATCGCCACCGCGCACAGCGCGTTGTCGTTCCCGGAGCCCGCGTACCAGAGCGCGAGCCCGCCGAAGATCGCCGCGTCCGCCACCCGGTCGAGGGTGGAGTCGAGGAAGGCCCCCCACCGGCTGGAGACGCCGGCCTGGCGGGCCATGTTCCCGTCCACCAGGTCGGAGAAGACGAAGAGGGTGATGGTGATCGTGCCCCAGAAGAACTCTCCCCGGGGGAAGAAGACCAGCGCTCCCGCCACCACTCCGGCCGTGCCGATCAGGGTGACCGCGTCCGGGCTCACCCCCCGCCGGAGCAGAAAAGCGGCGAATGGCGTGAGAACACGCGTGAAGAATGCACGCGCGTACTTGTTCAGCATGGCCTTCCCGGAGGGTCGCTGGGCCGCACGGCCACCACGGCCACCGGCTGGCCCATCGTAGCCAGCGCGCCGCGCGCCGGACGCCGCGCACCCACCGGTTCGCGCCACGCAATACGCACGTCGTGCCGCGGACCGCCTCCGGTACCCCCGCGGTACCGCCCGCGGTACGACGTATGGACGCGGTGTGACAGCAGTGCAAAGCTCAAAGGACCCCGTTTCTTCCTCCGTCACCACCGGGAGGCACGAGCATCATGGGAGCCACATCACACCAATCCGGAGCCGCCGGCAGGGCACTGGCGGCCGACCGCCCCTCCTCCGTACGGAATGTCGTGCTGGTCGGCCACAGCGGATCCGGTAAGACCACGCTGGTCGAAGCCCTGGCCCTGACCGCGGGCGCGGTCAATCGGGCGGGCCGCGTCGAGGACGGCGGGACCGTCTCCGACTACGACGAGATCGAACACCGGCAGGAAAGGTCCATCCAGCTCTCCCTCGTCCCCGTCGAATGGGGCGGAATCAAGATCAACATCTTGGACACCCCCGGATACGCCGATTTCGTCGGGGAACTCAGGGCCGGTCTGCGCGCCGCGGACGCGGCCCTCTTCGTCGTATCGGCCTCGGACGGGATCGACGGCGCCACCCGGATGGTCTGGGACGAGTGCGAGGCCGTCGGGATGCCCCGCGCCATCGTCGTCACCCACCTGGAGGCGGCCCGCTCCGACTACGCGCAGATGACGAGCGTCTGCGGGGAGATCTTCGGCGCCGAGGACCCCGACGCCGTCATCCCGCTCTACCTCCCCCTGCACGGCCCCGCCGGCCCCGACGGGCACGCCCCCGTCACCGGCCTGCTCGGCCTGCTGTCCCGGCGCGTCTACGAGTACGCCTCCGGCGAGCGCGTCGCGCGCGACCCGGACCCCGCCGAGCTCGAACTCATCTCCGACGCCCGCGCCCGCCTGATCGAGGGGATCATCGCCGAGAGCGAGGACGAGAGCCTCATGGACCGCTACCTGGGCGGCGAGGAGATCGACTTCAAGACCCTCGTCGACGACCTGGAGCGGGCCGTGGCCCGGGGCACCTTCCACCCCGTCCTGATGGCCGCCCCCGCCGCCGACGGCGGCAAGCAGGGCCTGGGCACCGTCGAGCTCCTCGAACTGATCACCGGCGGCTTCCCCACCCCCCTGGAGCGCCCCGACCTCACCGTCACCGCGCCCGACGGCTCCCCCCGCCCCGCCGTCACCTGCGATCCCGACGGCCCGCTGCTCGCCGAGGTCGTCAAGACCTCCTCCGACCCGTACGTCGGCCGCGTCTCGCTGGTCCGCGTCTTCTCCGGCACCCTGCGCCCCGAGCAGACGGTCCACGTCTCCGGCCACGGCCTGACCGACCGCGGGCACGAGGACCACGACGTCGACGAGCGGATCGGCACCCTCACCTCGCCCTTCGGCAAGCAGCAGCGCACCCTGGAGAGGTGCATCGCCGGCGACCTGGCCTGCGTGGCCAAACTCACCCGGGCGGAGACCGGAGACACCCTCTCCGCCAAGGACGACCCGCTCCTGATGGAGCCCTGGGCCATGCCCGACCCGCTGCTCCCCCTCGCCATCGAGGCCCACAGCAAGGCCGACGAGGACAAGCTCTCCCAGGGCCTGTCCCGCCTCGTCGCCGAGGACCCCACGATGCGGCTGGAGCAGAACCCGCACACCCACCAGGTCGTCCTGTGGTGCCTCGGCGAGGCCCACCAGGACGTCGCCCTGGAACGGCTGCGCACCCGCTACGGCGTCCAGGTCGACTCCGTCCCCCACAAGGTGAGCCTGCGCGAGACCTTCGGCGCCAAGGCGGCCGGCCGCGGCCGGCACGTCAAACAGTCCGGCGGCCACGGCCAGTTCGCCATCTGTGAGATCGAGGTCGAGCCGCTCCCGCCGGGCAGCGGCATCGAGTTCGTCGACAAGGTCGTCGGCGGCGCCGTGCCCCGCCAGTTCATCCCGTCCGTGGAGAAGGGCGTACGGACCCAGGCGGCCCGCGGGGTCGCCGCCGGATATCCGCTGGTCGACGTGCGCGTCACCCTCCTCGACGGCAAGGCGCACTCGGTGGACTCCTCCGACGCCGCCTTCCAGACCGCGGGCGCCCTGGCCCTGCGCGAGGCCGCGGCCGAGGCCCGTATCCACCTCCTCGAACCGGTCGCCGAACTCGCCGTCCTCATTCCCGACGAGTACGTCGGCCCGGTCATGAGCGACCTGGCCGGCCGCCGCGGCCGCGTCGTCGGCACCGAACAGGCCGGCCCCGGGCGCACCCGGGTCCGCGCGGAGATCCCCGAGATCGAGATCGGGCGCTACGCCGTCGAGCTGCGGTCCGTCTCGCACGGCACCGGACGCTTCGCCCGGGCCTACGCCCGCCACGAGCCCATGCCACCCCAGATCGCGGACAAGGTGCGCGAACAGGCGGAGAAGGGAAGCTGATTGACATAGCGCCAACTCGGCGCGGGACCGGCCGCCCACCCAACCCGCTTGCGGTGGGCGGCATTTCCCTGTCCCATGACCATGGGGCGAGATCCGCCGATAGGCTCATCGGCGCACCAAAGAGCACGAACGCACAGCGATGGGGGCAGCGGTGGCGGACGACGGATTCGACTTCAGGCCCGGAGCGCAGATTCCCCTCCAGGGGGGCGGGGGGCAGACGGCGGCGACCAACGCGCTGGCGTCCGCCGCGTACCGCGACGGCGGCACGGACACCAAGCTCGCCGCGATACTCGACGCCAACAGCGAGAACCACGCCGCCACGGTCAAGCCGCCGAAGATATCCCTCTTCGAACCGAGCCTCGGCGAGGCCTTCTGCCGCGCCGTCGAGGCCCGCACCCTCGGCCCCGGCCGCAAGCCGCTCATCCAGTCCTTCGGCGCCGACCCGCAGACCGTCGTCGAGCACTGCCTGGCCGCCTCCCGGCTCCGCAAGGAGCGCGACCGCAAGCTGCGCCTGATCATGCTGGTCTGCGGTGTGCTGTTCCTGCCCGGTCTGCTGCTGTGGCTCGGCCTGTTCCAGCTCCGCAAGACCCTGGCCGCCGGCGACGGCAAGCGGGCGTCCTGGATGGGCACGGCCCTCCTGGTCGGCGTCGCCCTCGTGGCCGCGGTGCTGATGTTCCGGCTGCCCTTCACCGGCTTCCTCGGCCTCTACCTGCGCGGCATGATCATCGCGCCGGCCCTGGGCTGGCTGCTCGCCCGCCGGCTCTGCGAGTCCACCGCCGCCGACCTGCGCTCCCGCTGGGACGGGCTGCTGGACGGCGACGGGATCGGCGCCAAGATCCCGGAGGCCGTGCCCGGCAACCCCGACGAGAAGGCCCGCGAGGACCTGCGCCACCAGCTCGCCAAGCTGACCGCGGAGGACCGCAGCAACCAGGTCTTCTACGCGGGCCCCAAGGGGATCCTCGGCATGGGCACCCGGTGGGGCAGCTGGCAGATGGCCGAGGAGCTCGCCCCCAGGGCCGAGGGCGCCGAGATCCACCCCTTCCGCAGCTGGGACGTCATACGCGCGATCGACACCCAGCTGCGCCAGCTGGAACGCGGCCCCCTGCACACCGGCGGCTTCCCGGCCGCCGCCATCCAGCACTGGATCGTCACCCCCGTCGGGGAGGGCGCGGCCGAGGTGGCCCGCCCCACCGGCGAGAACGTGGACACCTTCCTGGTCAAGCCGCACGAGATCACCCGGATCTGCAACGAGCAGCAGTTCAGCGCCGGCAACCGGCACTACCTCGGCATCCAGTACCCGCTGTGGGACGGCCAGCTCGTCATCACCATGCTGGTCACGGTGACCGTGCTCTACAAGACACTGCGCGTGGACGTCACCGCGCACGCCCTGGGCCCCGTCCACGGGCTGTTCACCACGAAGTCCAAGGCCCCGGTGGTGGAGGTGCCCAAGAGCGTCCGGTTCTGGGAGACCGTGGAGCGCCCGCTGCCGCTGGTCGACGCCAACGAGGTCGTACGCCTCGCCGTGCGGGCCCCGCTGACCTGGTTCCCGCCGATCCTGGACTACTTCGGCGGCAAGCTGGTCCTGCCGGAGCCCTTCGGGGTGCGGCACGTATGGGCCGGCTCGATGTGGCGCCACCGGTTCATGGCCGACGACGCCCTGCGCACCGTCGCCCCGGTCCTGAGGTCGGTGCACGCCGCCACCTTCAAGGTGCTGGAGGAGAACGGCGTGGACACCGAGCGTTTCACGAACCGCTCCTCGATCATGAGCGGCCTCATCCAGGAGCCGGCGCCGCGCAAGGCGGACGTCTACGACGCCTGAGCCCTAGGCTGGAGGTGCGGGCGAGGACCCGCGCTTCAGCCCGGGGAGGAAGAGCCGTGACCGAGCGCAAGCCGCCGGGGGTCAGTGTCGAGTCCTTCGTGGACCGGCAGATCAGGGAGGCCGCCGACCGCGGCGACTTCGAGAACCTGCCGGGCTGGGGCAAGCCCCTGGCCTCGCTCGACGCCCCGTACGACGAGCTGTGGTGGATCAAGGGGAAGCTGCACCGCGAGGGCTTCTCCCCGCTGCCGCCCTCGCTCGCGCTCCGCAAGGAGGCGGAGGACGCGCGGGAGGCGGCCCTGGCGGCCCCCTCCGAGCGTCGGGCGCGGGCCGTCCTGACGGAGATCAACGAGAAGATCCGGGCGGCACTGCGCATGCCGCCGCCCGGCCCTCCCCTCAACCTGACGGAGTTCGACGTCGAGGACGTACTGGCCCAGTGGCGCGCGGCACGCTCCGCCTGAAGCGGTCCGCCTCAGCCCGTGGGCCAGGCGTCGGCGAGCATCTGCCGGGTGTCCGCGAGGAGCTGCGGCAGGACCCGCGTGTGACCGACGATCGGCATGAAGTTCGTGTCCCCGCCCCAGCGGGGCACGATGTGCTGGTGCAGGTGCGCGGCGATGCCGGCCCCGGCGGCGCTGCCCTGGTTTATGCCGATGTTGAAGCCGTGCGCCCCGGACGCCTTGCGCAGCGCGACCATCGCCCGCTTGGTGAGGTCCGCCAGCTCGGCGGTCTCCGGCGAGTCCAGGTCCGTGTAGTCGGCGACGTGCCGGTAGGGGACGACCATGAGGTGCCCGCCGTTGTACGGGTACAGGTTGAGCACCGCGTAGACGTGCCGGCCGCGGGCGACGATCAGCCCGTCCTCGTCCGACATCTCCGGAATCCCGCAGAAGGGACACCCGTCGCCGGCCTCGGGGCCGGTGGGCTTGTTCTCGCCCTGGATGTAGGCCATCCGATGCGGGGTCCACAGGCGCTGGAACCCGTCATGCGTGCCAACGCCGTTCTGCTGCTCCGGCTCACTCGTCATGGCGGCAAGCATATGACCTTGCCGGTACGGACGGAGAAGGCCCCCGGAAAGTGATCACTCTCCGGGGGCCTTCCACGTGGGTCAGACCTGGACGCGGTCCGCGACGACCTTGGCCAGCTTGGCCAGGGCCTCGGCCTTGGGGATGCCGTTCTCCTGCGAACCGTCGCGGTAGCGGAAGGAGACGGTGCCCGCCGCCATGTCCTCGTCACCGACGATGATCATGAACGGGACCTTGAGCTTCTGGTGGTTGCGGATCTTCTTCTGCATGCGGTCGGAGGAGGCGTCCACCTCGACCCGCAGGCCCTGCTTCTTCGCCTCGGCGGCGAACTCCTGCAGGTACTCCACGTGGCCGTCGCCGATCGGGATGCCGACCGCCTGGACCGGGGCCAGCCACGGCGGCATGGCGCCCGCGTAGTGCTCCAGCAGTACGGCGAAGAACCGCTCGATCGAGCCGAACAGCGCGCGGTGGATCATGACCGGGCGCTGGCGGGAGCCGTCCGGGGCGGTGTACTCCAGGTTGAAGCGCTCCGGCAGGTTGAAGTCGAGCTGCACGGTCGACATCTGCCAGGTGCGGCCGATGGCGTCGCGCGCCTGCACGGAGATCTTCGGGCCGTAGAAGGCCGCGCCGCCCGGGTCGGGGGTCAGCGGGAGGCCCTGCTTCTCGGCGACCTGCTGGAGGACGGCGGTGGCCTCCTCCCAGACCTCGTCCGAGCCGACGAACTTCTCCGGGTCCTTGGTGGACAGCTCCAGGTAGAAGTCGGTCAGACCGTAGTCGCGCAGCAGGTTCAGCACGAAGGTGAGGGTGCGGTCGAGCTCCTCCGCCATCTGCTCACGGGTGCAGTAGATGTGCGCGTCGTCCTGGGTGAAGCCGCGGGCGCGGGTCAGGCCGTGCACGACGCCGGACTTCTCGTACCGGTACACGGTGCCGAACTCGAACAGGCGCAGCGGCAGTTCGCGGTAGGAGCGGCCGCGCGCGTCGAAGATCAGGTTGTGCATCGGGCAGTTCATGGGCTTGAGGTAGTAGTCGGTACCACCGTCGAGCTGCATGGGGGGGTACATGCCCTCCGCGTACCAGTCCAGGTGGCCGCTCTTCTCGAAGAGGGCGCCCTTGGTGGCGTGCGGGGAGTAGACGAACTCGTAGCCCTCCTCCTCGTGCCGGCGGCGCGAGTAGTCCTCCATGGTCCGGCGGATGATGCCGCCGCGCGGGTGGAAGACGGCGAGGCCGGAGCCGATCTCGTCCGGGATGGAGAAGAGGTCGAGCTCGTTGCCGAGCTTGCGGTGGTCGCGCTTCTCGGCCTCGGCCAGGAAGTCGAGGTGGGCCTTCAGCTCCTCCTTCGACGGCCACGCGGTGCCGTAGATGCGCTGGAGCATCGGGTTCTTCTCGCTGCCGCGCCAGTAGGCGGCCGCGTTGCGCATCAGCTTGAACGCCGGGATGTTGCGGGTGGTGGGCAGGTGGGGACCGCGGCAGAGGTCCTTCCAGCACAGCTCGCCGGTCTTGGCGTCCAGGTTGTCGTAGATGGTCAGCTCGCCGCCGCCCACCTCGACGTTCGCACCGTCGTCGGTCGACGCGGAGCCCTTGATGCCGATGAGCTCCAGCTTGTACGGCTCGTCGGCGAGCTCCTCGCGGGCGGCCTCGTCGGAGACGACGCGGCGGGAGAAGCGCTGCCCGCGCTTCTGGATCTCCTGCATCTTCTTCTCGACGGCCTTCAGGTCCTCCGGGGTGAAGGGCCGGGCCACGTCGAAGTCGTAGTAGAAGCCGTCACGGACCGGCGGGCCGATGCCCAGCTTGGCCTCGGGGAAGAGCTCCTGCACGGCCTGGGCCATGACGTGCGCGGTGGAGTGGCGCAGGATGTTGAGGCCGTCCTCGGAGGAGATCTCCACCGGCTCGACGGTCTCGCCGTCCTTCACCTCGTAGCTGAGGTCCTTCAGCTCGCCCGCGACGCGCGCGGCGACGATGGTGCGCTCGCCGGCGAAGAGCTCCGCCGCCGTAGTGCCCGTGGCCACCACGCGCTCGTCCCGCTCGGAATCGCGTTGGATGATCACACGGACGTCTGACACCGGTCTCTCCTGAACTCTGGGGACCCCTACCGGCGGCAGCCGGGGGAGGAAGGCGCCACTGGACGCGGCGCGTGTGAATCGTACCGAGCGGAGTGGCCGCGCCGCTAAACGGTTAAGGCCCGCGCCCGCGCGGCCGGACATTTCCGCGGGCTCCGGCCGGACCCGCCGGTGGGTAGCCTGGCCGCTCCCGGCCGACGCCCCGAAAGGAACCGCCCCGTATGCCGACCCCGCATCCGCGCCCGCTGGACCTCACCGACGACGCGACGGCGTCCGCCGTGCACCGGATCGGGCTGGCCGCGTACGCGGTGGAGGCGGAGCTGATCGGCTTCGACGGCATCCCCGCGCTGCGCGAGAGCCTCGCCGACCTGCGCGGGCGGGGCCTGACCTGGCTGGGGGCCGTCGCCCCGGACGGGGAGATCGCCGGGTTCCTGGCCTGGGAGGCGCCGGCCGCGGACGGCCCGCTCCGCCTGGACCGGTTCTGCGTGGACCCCGCCTGGTTCCGCCGCGGCATCGCCTCGCTGCTGCTGCGCCACGTGCTGGCGGAGCTCTTCCCGGACCGGCCGGTGGAGGTCACCACCGGCGCCGACAACACCCCCGCCGTGGCCCTGTACGAACGCCTCGGCTTCACCCGGGGCACCGACTTCTCCCCCGCCCCCGGCCTGCGGATGGCCTCGTTCACCCACACCCGCTAGTCGTCCGACGGCAGCACGTCCTCCTGGCCGAAGGCCGCGTCCAGGGACTTCATCAGCCGGTCGCGCTCCACCTCGTCCAGCGGTACGGGCGTCACGTCCGCGGCGTCCGTCAGCCTGCGGAAGCCGCCGCGCCGGGAGAGGCGGCCGCTGATCCGGACCGGGAGCCCTTCGAGGTGGGCGTGGACGGCGGTGCGGTACGCCTCCTCGCCGAGCGCGGCCCGTACGTACGGGACCTCCGCGCCCGACAGCACCCGCAGCCGGACGGTCCCCCCGCCGCCCGGGGCGGCGCGCCGCATCCGCACGACGGCCCCCGCGAGCCGTACGGCGACGGCCGGCTCGCGGCGGGTGTAGCGGGCGGCGGCCTCGCGCAGCACCGGCAGGTCGCCGGGCGAGAACTCCACCGGCTCGGGCCTCGCCGCGCAGCCGGCCGGGACCCCGGCCGCCGGTGCCCAGGCCAGCGCGATCCTGGCCCCCTCCGAATCCCCCACGAGGGCGATCAGCGCGTCGGCGAGTTCCCGGCTGACCCCGGCCGCGACGGCGGCGTCGAAGGCCTCCATGCCGCCGGTGGCGCGCCGGTAGTCCACCGCCTCGCGGGCGGCGTGCAGGGCGTGGTGCAGCCGCGTCACCAGGCCCCGGCCGCCGTCCACGGGCACGTACGCGGCCAGCCGGCGCCCGCCCGGCGCGGGCCCCACCAGGACGCCGTCCAGGGCGCGTTCGGCCTGGTCGCGGTGGCGGGCGCCGTAGTACCCGGCGCGGGCCCGGTCGGCGAGGGCCCCGGCGAGCAGCAGCCGGCGGGCCGCCGAGCGCAGCCGCTCCTGCACGGTCCAGGTGGCCTCGCCCTGGAATCCGTACGGCCCCTCGGGGATCTCCCGTTCCCAGCGGACCTCGTCGCTCGGCACGCTCAGCCCGTAGAGCACCTCCCGCGCGGACGGCAGCGCGCTGCGCGACAGCGCGGTGAGCGCCTCCTCCAGCAGGTCGGCGCAGTCGGGGAAGCCGCGGCTCTCGGGGACGAGCAGGCTGGTCCCGGCGTGGCTCGGCGGGGTCCAGCGCCCGTACCGCCCGGCCGCGCCGCCGCGCCGGAGCCACCCGTGCCGGTGCAGCAGCGCCCCCAGCACCTGCGGATCGACCTGGGCGGGATCGGGTGTGCCCGGCGCGAACTCCGGGGACGGCAGCGGTTCGAGGTGCGGCGGGTGCCAGTTCATCAGGGTGTCCCTCCCGACCCGACCCGGGTCATGATCTCGCACAGCGCGCGGTCGTCGAAGATCCGCGCGGTCGGGATCCGTACGGTGGTCCGGCGCCGGCCGGTCACAGGTGTTCCGGCGAGGTTGGTCCAGTAGCAGCAGTGCCGCAGGTCGAGCCGGTCGTGCCCGGCGGCGAGCCACTCGTCGCGCTCCCGCGGAACGAGCATCACGACGAGGATCTTGTGGACGGCGACCGGGGTGCGGGCCAGTTTCACCAGGTGCTCGTTGTCGAGGGTGAAGCCGAAGGTGGGCCCGGCCGGCCTGGGCGGTATCTGGTAGGTCGCCTTCAGCTGCACCTTGATGGTCACCTCGTCGTCGACGAGGTGCTCGGGGGCGCCGTGGCTGACGTGCCAGTCGATGCCGTTGTCCGGGAAGGGCTGGGAGAGCGAGCAGCCGGCCGCGGCGGCGACGGCGTGCAGGTATCCCACCTGGAGGGTCTCCATGCAGGCGGTGGTGGCGAGTGTGCCGCGCAGCGGTCCGGTCCCCTGATCGGTCCGCCCCTGCAACACCCCGCCCTGTTCGGGCTGCGCGAGCGCCATGGCCGGCTCCCCATGCCTTCCGGGCTCTGCCGTGGGTGGTGGGTGGGGTGACGACCGGTCATGTGCACGGCCCCCCATGGGTGTTGTCTCCGTACCCGGCCCGCCGCAAACGGCGTACGGGGCAAACGGCACGGGTATCACCGATGCGGGAGAGGGTGGCACGTTTTGAGTCAGCGCAACCGGGTGCGCCCCATCTGCCGACCGGGGACGAGGAGTTCGCCATGACACGCTGGTACGAGGGCCCGCTGGCCGCATTCGACACCGAGACGACCGGGGTGGACGTCGAGCAGGACCGGATCGTGTCCGCCGCGCTCATCGTGCAGGAGTGTGCGGGCGGCCGCGTCCGCACCACCCGATGGCTGGTCAATCCCGGCATCCCGGTGCCCCCGGGTGCCACGGAAGTGCACGGCCTGACCGACGAGCACCTCCAGCGCCACGGGCGCTGGCCGGCGCCGGTGGTGGAGGAGATAGCCCGCGCGCTCGGGGAGCAGCAGGTGGCGGGCCGGCCGGTGGTGGTGATGAACGCGCCGTTCGATCTGACGCTGCTGGACCGGGAGTTGCGCCGGCACCGCGCGTCGTCGCTGGCGCGGTACCTGGACAACCGGCCGCTGACGGTGCTGGATCCGCGGGTACTGGACAAGCATCTGGACCGCTACCGCAAGGGCCGCCGCACCCTGACCGACCTGTGCGAGCACTACGGGATCGAGCTGGAGGGCGCGCACGACGCGGCGGCGGACGCACTGGCCTCGCTGGAGCTCGTACGGGCGGTGGGGCGCCGGTTCGCGGCCCGGCTGGAGCGGCTGACGCCGGCGGAACTGCACACGCTGCAGGCGGTGTGGCACGCGGCGCAGGCGCGGGGCCTGCAGGCCTGGTTCGCGCGCCAGGGCACGCCGGAGCCGGTGGATCCGCACTGGCCGCTGCGGCCGGGGGACCTGTCGACGGCGGCCTAGCGGTACCGGGCCCCGTACATGCGGAAGGCCGGTCCGTCAGTTGACGGACCGGCCTGTCCCGGTGGGCGATACTGGGATCGAACCAGTGACCCCTTCGGTGTGAACGAAGTGCTCTCCCGCTGAGCTAATCGCCCGGGAACGCACTGAACAATACAGAAGGCCCGGGGCTGGTTCAAACCGCTTCCCGTCCGGCGGCCCGCCCGTGCGTACTCAGACACATCTGAGTACGCGCGCCCATGTCGCGACCGCGTGACCGGCGCCACACTCCGCAGTATGAACACGTCTCTGCCGCCGGCCGAAGAGCTGGCGCTCATCGACCGTGAGCTGGCCCAACTCGATGCCCGGCGGCTGTACTTGCTGGGGCGCCGGGAGTGGCTGCTGCGCCTGCCGGTCCCGCCGCCCGCCTGGGGGCCGCCCGCGCCCGCGCGGGAGACGTCGGCCCCGGGCGCCCAGAACGTGCTGCTCACCCTGGGCGCGGTCCTGCTGGCGGTGGCCGCGCTCGCCTTCACGCTGCTGAGCTGGGGCTCCCTGGGGATCGCCGGGCGCTCGGCGGTGCTCGCCGCGGTCACCGCGGCGGCGCTGGCCACCCCGGCGGCGCTGCTGCGCCGAGGGCTGCGGTCGACGGCGGAGTCGGTGGCGGCGGTCGGTCTCCTCCTGACGGTGCTGGACGCGTACGCGCTGTACGCGGTCGGGATGCATGACACGGACGGCACCGCCTACGCCTCGGGGGCGGCGGCGGTGCTGGCGGCGCTGTGGGCGGCGTACGGGGCCGGGCTGCGCAAGCTGCGGATCCCGCTGCCGGCCGCGGTGCTGGCGGCGCAGTTCCCGCTGCCGCTGGCGGCGCTGGCGGCGCAGGCCGGGCCGCTGGAGATCGGCTGGGCGCTGCTGGCGACGGCGGCGCTGGACGCGGCCCTCGCGCTGCGGATCCGGGGGGCGGCCGTCCCGGCGGCGGTCCTGGGCGCGGGGGCGCTGCTGACCGGCGCGGCCGAGTCGTGGTCGGCGGGGTCGGCGGGCGGCACCCTGGCCCCGGCGGTGCTGCTGCTGGCGGGCGCGGCGCTCGGTACGGCGGCGGCGCTGCGGGAGCCGCTCGCCTGGCCGGCCGCGCTGGCGGGCGGCCTCGCGGCAGTGGTGGCGCTCGGCGGGGTGGCCCGGCAGGGGCTGGATCCGGCCTGGACGGTGGTGGTGCACCTTCTGGTGGCGCTGCCGCTGCTCGCGGTCGTACGGGTCCACGCGCTCCCGGCGCCGGTGCGGCGCGGGCTGGCCTGGGCGGGCGCGGTGGTGGCCGCCCTGGCGGCTCTGGCGGGCGCGTCGGCGGTGGTGCCGACCCTGCTGGCCCGGGTCCGGGTGCTGAGCGAGGTGTGGGCGGGGACGACCCCGGCCGCGGATCCGTACTGGCCGGGCGCGGCGGTCCCGGTGACCCTGCTGGTCGCGGCGGGAGCCGCCTGGTGGCTGTCGAGGGCGCTGGCGCGGCCGGAGCCCGCGGTGGCGGCGGTGGTCCTGGCGTGGGCGGGGCTGTTCACGGCGCCGGAGCTGCTCGGGTTCCCCGTGGCGGCGGTGTTCGCGGCGCAGCTCGCGGTGACGGGGGCGGCGGGGGTCCTCGCCCTGCGCGCCCAGGCGCCCGGGGCCGTCATCGCGGCGGCTGGATGCGCGCTGGCGGGGGCCGCGAACGTGTCCCTCGGCGCCCTGGACGGCCGGGTGGCCACCTTCGCGGTGTGGGGAGCGCTGGGGGCGTCCTGCGCCGCGGGGGCGGCGTACGGCCCCGCCGCGCGCCCGGTCCGCTCCGCGGCGGCCGTGTGCGCCGTCGGGTACGCCACGGCGCTCCTGGCAGCCGCGGCGGCTGCGGCGGACCTGGCGGTGGTGTGGTGGGCGCTGCCGGTGCTGGCGGTCCCGGCGGCGGTGGCCGCGCTCGGGCCCCGGCTGGGCGGCGTGCGGCTGCCCTCCGAGATCGCGGCGGCCGGGGCCGGGCTGCTGGCGCTGGCCCTGTCGGCGGGCCGGACGGGGACCCTGGCCCTGGCCCTGGCGCTCGCCGGGGTGGTCTGCGCGGGAGCGGCGGTGCGCACGGACCGGCGCACACCGGCCGGCTGGGCGGCGGGGGCGCTGTTCGTGGCGGCGACCTGGGTGCGGCTGGCCGACTCCGGGGTCACGGCCCCGGAGGCGTACACGCTGCCGGTGACGGTGCCCGCCCTGGCGGTGGGCCTCCTGCGGCGGCGCCGGGATCCGCGCGCCTCCTCCTGGACGGCGTACGGCCCCGGCCTGTCCGCGACCCTGCTGCCGAGCCTGCTGGCGCTCCTGGGCGGCTCCCCGGCCGGCAGCGCGAACTGGCTGCGCCCGCTGCTGCTGGGGCTGGCCGCGCTGGCCGTGACCCTGGCGGGCGCCCGGGGGCGGCTCCAGGCTCCGCTCGTGCTGGGCGGGGCGGTGCTGGCGGCGGTCGCGCTGCACGAGCTGGCCCCGTACGTGGTGCAGATCGCGGGGGCCCTCCCCCGCTGGGTGCCGCCGGCGCTGGCGGGCGTACTGCTGCTGGCGGTGGGGGCCACGTACGAGAAGCGGCTGCGCGACGCCCGCCGCCTGCGGGACGCGCTCGGCCGCCTGCGGTGAAGGAACGCCAGAGGGCCCGGAGACGGTGAAAGTCTCCGGGCCCTCTGGTCCGGGTGGGCGATACTGGGTTCGAACCAGTGACCCCTTCGGTGTGAACGAAGTGCTCTCCCACTGAGCTAATCGCCCGGACGCACCGCAAACATTACCGCATGTCAGCGGTGCTCCGTGACCATCACTGGTCCTTGATGTTCCAGGGCAGGACGAGCCCGTACTTCCACAGGTAGAAGCCGATCAGCGCGCCCGCGACCACGAGGCCGACGCTGGTCAGGATGATGTTGCGGCGGCGGACCTTCGGGTCGAGCGCCTTCTGCGCGGCCTCGGTGACCTTGCGCTTGGTCCAGCGCAGCACGAGGTGCGCCCACGCGAACTCGGTCGCCCAGATCGCCAGGCCCGCGAAGATCGCGACCCAGCCGGGGCCGGGCAGCACGAGCATGGCGATGCCGGCCGCGATCACGGCCAGGCCGACGACGAAGACGCCGACCTGCCAGCTCAGGTGCAGGCTGCGGTTGGCCTTGATGAAGGCGGGCGCCTTCGAGACGTGCAGCGCCTCTTCGGAGGCCGGCTCACTGCTCGCGGACTTGTCGGCCTCGCGGTCACTCCCCGTATTCATGAGGTCGAATCTACCGGAGCCGGAAGCACACGTGAATGGTGCTTTGGATCCGCCGTCCGAGGGACCCAGAGGTCCGCAAAACGGTCAGAGGGGTTTACAACGGCACCGTAGGTGGCATGTCGATTTCGCCGACGTGCGAATCCCCGAGCGCACACTGAGCGAAAGGCCCTGGCGCTTATGAACACCACGGTCAGCTGCGAGCTGCACCTGCGCCTCGTTGTGTCGAGCGAGTCCTCACTGCCTGTTCCCGCGGGCCTGCGGTATGACACGGCCGACCCCTACGCCGTGCACGCCACCTTCCACACCGGCGCCGAGGAGACGGTCGAATGGGTATTCGCCCGCGACCTCCTCGCTGAGGGCCTCCACCGGCCCACCGGTACCGGCGACGTCCGCGTCTGGCCGTCCCGCAGCCACGGTCAGGGCGTCGTCTGCATCGCCCTGAGCTCACCGGAGGGAGAAGCGCTGCTCGAAGCACCCGCCCGAGCACTCGAGTCGTTCCTCAAGCGGACGGACGCCGCGGTCCCACCCGGGACCGAACACCGGCACTTCGACCTCGACAAGGAGCTCTCCCACATCCTGGCCGAAAGCTGAGCCAGCTCCACGAGAGCCTGACCGCCCGACACCGTCCGACTCGGGGCGACGGTGTGGGCCGGACAACCACATACGGCACGATCGGCGCTGTTCTCGCGGGAGCCACCCACGAGGACGGCGCCGGTGTGCGTGGGCACCCCCCTTTCGGAGGGACCCGCTAGAGTCGGCCCCCAGCGGCGGCACTGGACCGTCGCCGCAGGCCCGGCCCCTGAGGGAGACCCCGTGCAGATCCCCCACGACACCCGTCGCGCGCTCGACGTCGTCGTCGCGCTGGTGAACACCGCGGCCGAGACCGACCAGCCCGACGGACTCTCGGACGTCGGAGCGCTGCGCGGATTCGTCCAGGAGTACTCGATCAGCGACGTCGGCGAGCTCGGCGCCCGCGATCTGGCCGGGGTCCGGACCGTGCGCGGCAAGTTCGCCCAGGTCTTCGCCGCGCCCACCTCCCGCGCGGCGGCCGTACTGATCAACGAGCTGGTGGCGACGGCCGGCACCACTCCGCAGCTGACCGACCACGACGGCTACGACTGGCACGTGCACTACTTCGCGCCGGGCGCCTCGGTCGGCGACCACCTGGCGGCCGACGGCGGCATGGCGCTGGCCTTCATCGTGGTCTCGGGCGAGACGGAACGGCTGCGGCGCTGCGAGGCCCCGGACTGCCGGCGCGCCTTCGTGGACCTCTCCCGGAACCGCTCGCGCCGCTACTGCGACAGCCGGACCTGCGGGAACCGGCTGCACGTCGCGGCCTACCGGGCCCGGCGCAAGTCAGAGCAGGAAGAGGTCGTGCACGGCGGCGAGCAGCAACAGGGTGCCGATCACCGTTAGGAAGATCATCAGGGGCGGCTGGGAGAGCGCGAAGAGGCAGCCTCTCGGCTCGTCGGGGGCGGGCGTCGGGACCGGCGCCGGCACGGGCGCCGACGGCTCACTCTGCGATGTGTCGAGCATGTCGGGCCGATGATGGCGCAGCGCACCGCCGACCGGGTCCCAACACGCCAGGATCGGGGCGGTGGTTCGCCCGATCTCGTGGACCGGGCCCGCTCCGGGCCGCGTGCGGCCGGTTCCTGTGCTCCTGCCGTCAGATGCCGTGCTTCTTGAGGATGGCCTCGATGTCCGAGAAGTCCTCCCCGCCGTCGGCGGCCTGCGGCTGCCGGCGCGCAGCGGGCCCGGGCCGGGATCCGGCCCCGAGGGAGGGCGCGGACGCGGCCGGGGCGACGGCCTCCCGGGCCGGGCTCCCCTCGACGGCCTTGCCGCGGCCCCGGCGCTCGACGGCCCGGGTGATCACGAAGAGCAGCCAGGCCAGCGCCAGCAGTCCGAAGCCGGCCCACACGGTCGGCTTGAAGACCATCCCGGACACCCACTGCACGACGCCCGTCATCACGAGGCCGACGGGCACCAGCGCGTACGCGGCGATCCGCGTGGCGGCCAGGAAGCGCTTGCGGTAGGCGGTCAGCGCGGCGATGCCCAGGCCCGCCGCGGACACCGCGGAACAGATGGTCTCGGCGAGCATGCGGTCCTCCAGGATCGGGCGGTCTGTCCCTGTCCATCCATCCTGCACCGGGCCCCGGCGCGGCTGCCAGGTCCACGGCCTCCCCCGGGCGGATCTCGGGGAGATCTCCGGGTCCGCCTCCTCCCCAGGTCCCGGTCGGGTGCCCGGCGCGGGGGCTGGGAGACTGTCCGTATGACCGATTCCGTGATCCTCGACGTCTGGTGCGAACTCCAGTGCCCGGACTGCCACAGCGCCCTGGACGACGTGCGCGCCCTGCGGGCCCGCTACGGCGACCGGCTGGACATCCGGCTGCGCCACTTCCCCCTGGAGAAGCACAAGCACTCCTTCGCCGCGGCCCAGGCCGCCGAGGAGGCCGCGGAGCAGGGCCAGGGCTGGCCGTACGCGGAGGCCGTGCTGGCCCGTACCGCGGAGCTGGCCGGGCGCGGCGAGCCGGTACTGCTGGACGTGGCGCGTGAACTGGGCCTCGACGCGGAGGAGTTCGACACCGCCCTGATCGACGGGCGGCACATCCTGATCGTCGACGCCGACCAGGCCGAGGGCAAGGCGATCGGCGTGACCGGCACCCCCACGTACGTGATCGGCGGCGAGCGCCTCGACGGCGGCAAGAGCCAGGACGGGCTGCGCGCGCGCATCGAGGAGATCGCCGACCGCCTGCTGGCCTCCTAGGCCGTCTCTTCGGGCCGGCCGTTCAGATCAGCTCTTTCCGGGCGTTCACCGTGATGTCCCGGTACCCGAGCGAGTCGTAGAGCCGCCGGGCCGGGAGGTTGTCCTCGTGGACGTGCAGGCCCAGCAGGCGGGCGCCCGCCGCGAGCGCGGCGTGCTCGGCCAGCAGCATGAGGGTCCGCCCGTGACCCTGCCGCCGGTGCCCGTCGGCGACGTCGACGTCCCACACGTACGGGACGGGGCCCACGCCGGGCAGGTCGCGCTCCCCCACCCACAGGGTGCCCAGGACCGCCCCGTCCGGCGCCTGGAGGAGGAGGAAGGACGCGCCGGGGGTGTCCCGCCCGGCCGGCAGCAGCTCGGCGTGCTCGGCGCGGGACGCGGCCAGGGCCTGCTCCGCGGTCATGCCGGGGGTGAGGAGGTGGTGGCCGTACTCCTCGACGGCCCGCTCCGCCCAGGAGTCGTACTCGGCCCGGGTCATCGGACGGCCGGTGGCGCCCGCGGGGAGCTCCGGCGGCTCGGCCGGCAGCTCCTTGACCCGGACCCGGCCCGTCACCCGGTAGCCGAGTGTCTCGGCCATCCGCAGCGCCGGCCCCGCGTCGGCGGCCACCGACACGGTGATGCCCGTGCAGCGCCAGGAGCGCAGCACCTCCTCGGCGGCGAGCGCGGCGACCGTCCCGCGCCCGCGCCGCCGGTCCCGCTCGTCGATCCACAGCCCGCGGATCACACCCAGCCCGGGCTGCGCCGCGGACCGGGTGGCCAGTTCGAGGGTCCCGACGGGCCGGCTGTTCACGCGGACCTCGTAGGCCCGCGAGCGGGTGCCGTCGCTGTTCTGCTGGAGCGGCTGCGTGGGCCGCAGGGTGGTGGTCATCACCTTGAGTTCTACCGGTCGCGCGGCCCCGCGTCACCGGTGTTCACGGATCGAGGTCCGCGCCCGCCTTCGCGTCGAAGAGCCGCATCGCCTCGGCCGTGACGGGCCCGGGGGCCGTGCCGAGCTCGCGCGCGTCGATCCGTACGACCGCCTGGACGTCGCGCAGCGAGGAGGTCAGGAAGACCTCGTCGGCGCGGGCCAGGGCCTCGAACGGCAGGTCGGTCTCCTTGGCCCCGGACCACTCGACGACGAGGGCGCGGGTGATGCCGGCGAGGCAGCCGGAGGCCAGGGGCGGGGTGTGCAGCTCCCCGTCGAGGACGACGAAGACGTTGGAGCCGGTGCCCTCGCACAGCCGTCCGACGGTGTTGGCGAGGAGCGCCTCGGAGGCCCCGGCCCGGTGGGCGGTGGCGAGCGCGACGACGTTCTCGGCGTACGAGGTGGTCTTCAGGCCGGCCACGGCGGAGCGCTCGTTGCGGACCCAGTCCACCGTGACGACGGCGGTGGTGTCGGGGCGGCGGGGGGTCTCCGCGACGGCGGCGATCAGGGTGGGCCCGGACTCGCCGCGGTCGGAGCCGAGCGGGGAGACGCCGCCGGTGTAGGTGACGCGCAGCCGGCCGCGCTCCATCGGGTTGGCCTCCAGGACGGCCGCGCAGGCCCGGCGCACCTCGTCGAGGTCGGGGTCCGGCAGCCCGAGGCCCCGGGCGGAGCGGGTCAGCCGCTCCAGGTGGCGGGTGAGGGCGAAGGTCCGGCCGCCCTCCGCCTTGAGCGTCTCGAACACGCCGTCACCCACGGTCAGCCCGTGGTCGAAGACGGACACCTTCGCTCCGTCGACGTCCCGCAGCGCTCCGTCGAGCCAGATCCTCACCGTACGGTCCCTCCGCTCATCCCGTTCGTCCCCCGGGTGCCGGTCGCCTCCGGGGTGGTTCCCGACGCTACCCGCAGCAGGCGGGCGGCCTTCAGCTCGGTCTCCGCCCACTCCCGGTCGGGGTCGGAGCCCCAGGTGATCCCGGCGCCCGTGCCGAAGAGCAGACGGGGGCCGCCGGGGGCCTCGCGGTCGATCCAGAAGGTCCGGATGCCGACGGCCAGCTCGGCGGTGCCCTGATCGGCGTCGACCCAGCCGATGCCCCCGCAGTAGGGGCCGCGCGGGGCGGTCTCCAGGGCCTCGATGATCCGCAGGGCGGAGGACTTGGGCGCGCCGGTGACGGAGCCGGGCGGGAAGGCGGCGGCGAGCAGCTCGGGCCAGCCGGCGCCGTCGGCGAGCTCTCCGCTCACGGTGGAGACGAGGTGGACCAGTCCCGGGTGCTCCTCGACGGCGCACAGCTCCGGGACGGTGACGGAGCCGGTGGCGCAGACCCGGCCGAGGTCGTTGCGGACGAGGTCCACGATCATCACGTTCTCGGCGTGGTCCTTGGGGAGCAGGTCCGCGGCGGTGCGGCCGGTGCCCTTGATCGGGCCGGACTCCACGCGCCGGCCGGTGCGGCGCAGGAACAGCTCCGGGGAGGCGGTGGCGATCTCGACGCCGTGGGCGGGCAGCCGAATCGTTCCTGCATAGGGGGCCGGGTTGCCGCGCGCGAGCAGCGCGGTCAGGGCGTCGACGTCGGCCCCGGCCGGGTCCGGCAGCGGCGCGGACAGCACGCGGCAGAGGTTGGCCTGGTAGACCTCGCCCGCGGCGATGTGCTCGCGGATGCGGCGGACGCCGGCGACGTACCGCTCCCGGTCGAGGGAGGAGGTCCACTGGTCGGCGTCGGGGCCGTGCCAGGCACCGGGGACGGGCGCGGGCACCGGGTCGGGGCGTATGTCCCCGAAGCGCGCGCAGACGAGCCGGCCTTCGAAGTCGGCTGCCACGGCCCAGAAGCCGGTGGAGTCGAGTGCACCAGGGTCGCTGGTGACGTCTCGGAGGTCGGTGGCGAGGAGGCCGCCGAAGCGGGCCATGGGAGGCAGGTCGTGCACGGCTGCGAGTCTATGACCGGTGACGCGGCGGCGCCGGAGAGGTGACCGGCGGGTGACCGGTGGTGATCGAGCGGCAGCACGCTGCGGAAACGCGTTTTTGAGCTGGCCCGGGAATCCGCTAGAGTTCAACACGTCGCCAGGGAGCGAAGGGGAAAAACCCCGGAGCGAACACGGTGACCTGCGGACGTAGCTCAGTTGGTAGAGCACCACCTTGCCAAGGTGGATGTCGCGAGTTCGAGTCTCGTCGTCCGCTCGAAGTGGGGGATTTCTTCCCGAGAACCCCTGCAGCTCCATGGTGGAGTGGCCGAGAGGCGAGGCAACGGCCTGCAAAGCCGTCTACACGGGTTCAAATCCCGTCTCCACCTCCAAGGACGATTAGCTCAGCGGGAGAGCGCTTCCCTGACACGGAAGAGGTCACTGGTTCAATCCCAGTATCGTCCACTGATCCGCAAGGATCCCCGCGCGATTAGCTCAGCGGGAGAGCGCTTCCCTGACACGGAAGAGGTCACTGGTTCAATCCCAGTATCGCGCACGCAGTACCACGCACCACCTGCTTGACCTGCGGTTTCGCACCGTAGTCCCGCGCGATTAGCTCAGCGGGAGAGCGCTTCCCTGACACGGAAGAGGTCACTGGTTCAATCCCAGTATCGCGCACCGCCCGGAAGCCCCGGCCGTCTCGACGGCCGGGGCTTCCGTCGTCCCCGGAGCTGGGGCCGGGGCCGGGGCTCAGGAGGAGAAGAGCATCCGGCCGAAGCCGCCGCGGTGGTGGTGGCCGTGACCGTGGCCGTGACCGTGGTGCGGGGCGCCCCAGGCCGGAGCCGCGTGCTGGGCCGGGTAGGGCGCCGGGGGTGCGGCGGGCGGGGGCACCTGCCCGTACTGGGCGGTGTACTGGGACTCCAGGCGGGTCAGCGCCTCCAGCTCGCCGTAGTCGAGGAAGATGCCGCGACAGCCGCTGCACTGCTCGATCTGGACACCGTTGCGGTTGTACGTGTGCATGATGGCGTGACACTTCGGACACTGCATGCCGGTTCAACTCCTCGCCGTCGACGTGGCCACCGGATGCATGCCCGGTGGCGGGAAACTCACCCTACGACGGAGCCCCGGACTCCAAGTCGGCCGGGAGCATGGCTATTCGGACGCATGCGTCGACCATCAGCCGCTCCCCGTCGTCGAGTCGGCGGCCCGCCTCGGCCGCCTTGGCCAGGGCGAGCGCGGCCGTCTGTACGGTGAGCGCGCGGGCGGCGAGGTCGAGTTCCGGCCAGGGGTCGCAGCCGGGCGGACCGGCGGCCGGGCCGCCGGCGGCGCGGTAGGCGTCGAGGAAGCGCAGCCACTCCTCCGGGGGGAGGAGCCCGGCGGCGTACCAGGCGGCCGGGCGGGCGAGGTCCCAGGCGGGGGTTCCGAGGCCGAGGTCGTCCACGTCGATCAGCAGCCAGGGCCCCTCCGGGGCGGGGTGGCGGACCAGCTGCCCGAGGTGGAGGTCCCCGTGGCACAGCGCCCCGCCGGGCGGCGCCGCGGCCTCCCCGCGCGCCCAGGCCGGCAGCGTCAGGCCTGCGGCCCGCACGGCAAGCACATCGGGATCCCCGTTGCTCGGGACACACCCGATACACGCGGCGCTCCCGGCGCACCGGGCGTCTGCTCCCGGTACTCCCGGTGGGGGTCCCGTCAGCGCGCGGGCGAGACGGCGGAGGGAGCGGGCCACCTTGGCCGGGCCGCGCATCGGGGGGACCGGGCCGGGGAGGGCCTCCGGTGGGGTCCGGTGGAGGGCCGCGAGCAGCCGGGCGGCCGCCTCCCAGGGCGCGTCCTCGGGGCGGTCCGGGTCGACGGGGGTGCCGTACGGCCACAGTGAGACGTGGCGGCCTCGGAGGCGGCCGGTGCGCAGCGGGGGCAGCAGGATCCCGGCGAGCGGGGCGGCCCCCGCGATCCGCAGGCGCGCCGCGAGGGCGGGGGCGTCGCTGTCGGGGGCGTGCGCCTTGGCGACGAGCTCACCGCAGCGCACGACCATCCCGTCGGGGCGGTCGGCGAGCAGGGCCTGGGCCCCGCCGGAGCCGCCGGAGGCCCAGCACGCGAGCCCGTCCGGCGTCACCCGGCGGCCTGCGGGTCGGTGGGGAACCGTGCGTCGTTCATGGCGGGAAGGCTACGGCCAGGTCCGCGCAGCGAAAAAGGGTGCTGCCCGTCCGACTCCCCAGTCGTACGGGCAGCACCCTTCACCTGCCGTCCGTCGTCGCTCCCCCGTCCCCACGGGGTTCGACCGGCCGATGTCCCGGCCCGGGCCGCTCTTCCCGGGCCTGGGGCGCCGCTCAGCGCCCCAGCATCACGCCCACGGACGACGCCTGTGCCACGACCTGCTCGAAACCTCCGAAGACGAAGAGCAGGAGCGCGGCCAGGGGGAGCACCATGGCCGCGGCCACCAGCGGGTGGCGCGTGCCGGACTCATGGCCGTTGAACGCGAAAGCCTTGCGTCCCTGCCGTGCGATGTCCGCCATGGTCCTCTCCCTGTCGTTTGGCAGCGGCGGGCTTATGACCTCGGGGGACGAGTGCGCCACCCGCCGCTTGACTTCAACACTAGGCGGGCGCAAGGGCCCCGGCCTCATGCCCTCGTACCCATTGCCGGGCCTCCAGGAGGATGACGGCATCGGCCCCGCGTACTCCCCTGGGTGGAGACCGCTCACCCGTTGTAGGGGTCTTCCCGGAGGGGGTCACCGGAGCGTAGTGACTTCGCTCACTTCCGTCACTCCCTGTTCATGCGTGTCCGGGGGCGGGCTCTGGGCAAGATCGACTCGGGGGCGGGGTGCGCGCGGGCGCACGCGACCGGCCCGGGAGCCCGGCGGGCACCTCAATCCCCTTGCCGGGCGGGCCGATTGGCCGCCCCGGCCCCACCCCTGCCGGCACCCCGCGGAAGCGCTGATGCTCCCTCAAGTGTGCTGTCCCGCACTGACAATCGAATCCCCCGGCGAGGGCGCGGCCTCTGAGCGCGCATGCCGGATCGTCCGTAAGCTGTGCCACGTCAACAGGACGACCGGTCAGCGGGGTGGACATGGCGATGATGCGGCTCCGGCGCGAGGACCCGCGTGTCGTCGGCTCGTTCAGACTGCACCGACGGCTCGGCGCCGGCGGCATGGGTGTGGTCTACCTGGGATCGGACCGGCGCGGGCAGCGCGTGGCGCTCAAGGTCATCCGGCCCGATCTGGCCGAGGACCAGGAGTTCCGCTCCCGGTTCGCCCGCGAGGTGTCCGCCGCCCGGCGGATCCGGGGCGGGTGCACCGCACGCCTGGTGGCGGCGGACCTGGAGGCCGAGCGGCCGTGGTTCGCCACGCAGTACGTGCCCGGGCCCTCCCTCCACGACAAGGTGGCCGAGGAAGGCCCCCTGACGGCAGCGCAGATCGCCGCGATCGGCGCCGCGCTCTCCGAGGGCCTCGTTGCCGTCCACGAGGCGGGTGTCGTCCACCGCGACCTCAAGCCCTCGAACATCCTCCTCTCCCCCAAGGGCCCGCGGATCATCGACTTCGGGATCGCGTGGGCCACCGGGGCGAGCACCCTCACCCACGTGGGAACGGCCGTCGGCTCCCCCGGGTTCCTGGCGCCGGAACAGGTGCGCGGCGCGGCCGTCACCCCCGCCACGGACGTCTTCGCCCTCGGGGCCACCCTCGCCTACGCGGCGACCGCGGACTCGCCCTTCGGGCACGGCAGTTCCGAGGTCATGCTGTACCGCGTGGTCCACGAGGAGCCGCACCTGCACGGGGTCCCGGACGCGCTCGCGCCCCTCGTACGGGCCTGCCTGGCCAAGGACCCCGAGGAGCGGCCCAGCACGCTCCAGCTGTCGATGCGGCTCAAGGAGATCGCGGCCCGTGAGGCGCAGGGGCTGCCCGAGGGGCGGCCGCCGGCGCAGCGCGCCCGTACCGAGCGGCCCGCGGGACGGCCCGCCGAGGACTCCGCCACGTACGCCGACCAGCGCACGGAGCGCCGTACGCGCGGCGACACCGCCCCGCGGCCCCAGGGCGGGCCGCCCTCACGGCCCTCGTCCTCCCGCACCCCGCGCACCCCGGGCGGGCCCTCCTCCCGGCCGACCGCGGGGCGTACGGGCGGCCGCCCGGGCCCCCGGACGACGGGGACGGGGCGGCGCCCTTCGCGGCCGGACCCGAAGCTGATGCGGCAGCGGCTGATCGTGTTCGTCGTGGTGACGCTGATCGTGGCGCTGGGCATCGCGGCGGCCCAGAAGCTCTGACGCCGCCTACGCGGTCTCGCGGCCCTGGGCCACCGCGTAGAAGGCGACGGCGGCCGCCGCGCCGACGTTGAGCGAGTCCACGCCGTGCGCCATCGGGATGCGCACCCACTCGTCGGCGGCGACCAGCGCCTGCGTGGACAGGCCGTCGCCCTCGGCGCCGAGCATCAGCGCGACCCGCTCCAGGGACTGGGGCGCGGCCACGTCGATGGGCGAGGCCTTCTGGTGCGGGGTCAGGGCGAGCAGCTTGAAGCCGGCCTCGCGGACCGAGTCCAGGCCCTTGGGCCACGCGTCCAGACGGGCGTAGGGCACGGAGAAGACCGCACCCATGGAGACCTTCACCGAACGCCGGTAGAGCGGGTCCGCGCAGTCGGGCGACAGCAGCACCGCGTCCATCCCGAGGGCGGCGGCGCTGCGGAAGATGGCCCCGATGTTGGTGTGGTCGTTGACCGCTTCCATGATGACCACGCGGCGGGTCGTGGCGAGGAGTTCCTCGGCCGTCGGCAGCGGCTTGCGCTGCATGGAGGCGAGGGCGCCGCGGTGCACGTGGTAGCCGGTGACGCGCTCGGCGAGCTCGGGGCTGACGGCGTAGACCGGGGCGGGGAGCTCGTCGATGACGTCGCGCATGACGTCGACCCACTTGGCGGAGAGCAGCATCGAGCGCATCTCGTACCCGGCGTCCTTGGCGCGTCTGATGACCTTCTCGCCCTCGGCGATGAAGAGGCCTTCGGCGGGCTCGCGCCGGCGCCGGAGTTCGACGTCGGTCAGGCCCGTGTAGTCGCGCAGGCGCGGGTCGTCGGGGTCTTCGACGGTGATGAGATCAGCCACAGGGTGATACTGCCTTGTCCTGGGTGCGAAGCCAACGGCCTGTCAGACGCTGGTGGTGGGGGGAGTTCCGTTGACGGTGACGACCTCGCCGATGACGATGACGGCGGGCGGGCGGACCTCCTGGGCGCGGACCGTCTCGCCGACCGTGGCGAGGGTGGCGTCCACACGGCGCTGGGTGGCGGTGGTGCCCTCCTGGACGACCGCGACGGGGGTGTCGGCGGAGCGGCCGTTGCGGACGAGGGCCTCGGCGATCAGGCCGATCTTGTCGACGCCCATCAGGATCACCAGGGTGCCGGTGAGCTTGGCGAGGGAGGCCCAGTCCACGAGCGAGCGCGGGTCGTCGGGGCCGACGTGGCCGCTGACCACGGTGAACTCGTGCGCCACACCGCGGTGGGTGACCGGGATGCCGACGGCGCCGGGCACCGAGATGGAGCTGGAGATGCCGGGCACGACGGTGCACGGGATGCCGGCCTCGGCGAGGGCCTGGAGCTCCTCCATGCCGCGGCCGAAGACGTACGGGTCCCCGCCCTTGAGCCGGACCACGGCCTTGCCGGCCTTGGCGTGCTCGATCAGCGCGTTGTTGATGGCCTCCTGGGCCATGAAGCGGCCGTACGGGATCTTCGCGGCGTCGATGACCTCGACGTGCGGCGGGAGTTCGTCGAGCAGGTCGCGGGGGCCGAGGCGATCGGCGATGACGACGTCGGCCTCGGCGAGGAGGCGGCGGCCGCGCACGGTGATGAGGTCGGGGTCGCCGGGGCCGCCGCCGACGAGGGAGACGCCGGGGGTGTGGGGGCGGGCGGCGGTGAGGGTGCCGTCGCGCAGCCCCTCGACGACGGCGTCCCGTACGGCGGCGGAGCGGCGGGGGTCGTTGCCGCTCAGCACGGCGACGGTGACGCCCTCCACGCGGCCGGTGGCCGGCGTCCAGGCGGTGGCGGCCTCGGCGTCGTCGGCCCGGACGCACCAGACCCGCTCGCGCTCGGCTTCGGCGGAGGCGCGGTCGTTGGCCTCGCGGTCCCGGGTGGCGATGAGGGCGTACCAGGCGCCGGCGAGGTCGCCGTCCTCGTAGCGGCGGCGCTCCCAGTGGATCTCGCCGGTCTCGGCCATGGCGTCCACGGAGGGGGTGGCGGAGGGGGAGACGAGCAGGACGTCGGCGCCGGCCGCGACGAGCGCGGGGAGGCGGCGCTGGGCGACCTGTCCACCGCCGATGACGACGACGCGGCGGCCGGCGAGTCGAAGTCCTACGGGGTAGGCGGGGGTGTCGGCCATGGCGGTTGCGGCTCCTGGTGCGGCGGTGGATCTGCGGGGCCGCTGCGGCGCTGGAGCGGCTGGTTGACGTGGGGTTTCCCGGTGTCCGGCTCCACGATACGACCCGGGGGGTCGGGGGTGCCGATCGGGGCGGCCGCGCCGGGCCTCCTGGGGCTCCGCCGCGCGCCTCGCCGGCGGGGCCGGGGTGTGCCTCTCCGCGTGCGCAGGTGCGCCTCAAAGACCCGGGCTCCGCCGCGCGCCTCGCCGGCGGGGCCTGGGGTGTGCCTCTCCGCGTGCGCGGGTGCGCCTCAAAGACCCGGGCTCCGCCGCGCGCCTCGCCGGCGGGGCCGGGGTGTGCCTCTCCGCGTGCGCGGGTGCGCCTCAAAGACCGGGGCTCCGCCGCGCGCCTCGCCGGCGGGGCCGGGGTGTGCCGCGTGCGGCGCCGTTCCGGGGGCTCCGCCCCCGCGCCCCCGTGCCTCAATCGCCGGCGGGCTTCGGTGGTGCCCCCGGGCGGGGCCTTGACTGCCGGGGCGGTCCGTGA